>NZ_JAWXQV010000077.1:0-55426 GCF_033843325.1 Klebsiella sp. JN_Kp126
CGTTGCCTTCGTTGCCTAAACGGCCGATCGCCGAAGCGCCGTTATAGGAGCCATCGACGCCGACAAACTTCTGATCGCCGGTCTGGAACTGCGCGCCGTAGCGGGCGTAGCCGCTGAACTTCAGGCCGAAGGGGATCGCCATATCCGGCGTGGCCGCGGTGGTCTGCGGGTTGGTGATAACATCCACTTTTTTATCAGCCGCGGCGTCGATTTTCGCCTGGCGTTCGGCCAGGGCTTTATCGACGGCTTTCGCCACAATGGCGTCGATCTGTTCTTGAGTAAATTCTTGCGCGAATACGGAAATTGGGCACAGCGCGGCGACGACCGCCATGGTTAATGGCAGCATTTTTACAGTTTTCATCATTATCTCGCTTTTAATAATTTATATATATCCTAAATAGTTCGAGTTGCAGGAAGGCGGCAAGGGAGTGAATCCCGATGAGCTTACTTTGGTAAGTGATTCGGGTAAGCGAGCGCAGCCAACGTACATGCAGCTTGAAATATGACGGATATATTTAGATAATAGCTATCCCGCCAGGATAAGCTGGTATATTTAGTTCGGGTACAGTTGCTAAATATTGATATAAATTAACGCTGGTATAAATGAATTAACTCTTCCGAAAATTCACGGGCGAGCAGTGAATTCATTAAGTGATCCTGAGCATGGACCATAATTAACGTCATCTGCTGGCGCGCTTCGCCAGCGTCCTGCTCGATAAGCCGGGTCTGCATCTGGTGCGCCCGGCGGGCGTAGCCATCGGCTTCATTCAGAAGCAAGCGCGCTTCATCTATATTACCGTTGCGGGCGCAATGGAGCGCTTCAAAACATAATGAGCGTGACTGGCCCGCATTAACGATAATTTCCATTACCGCATCTTCTAATTCAATCATGATAGATCCTGAGGTCATTAACTTTATTCTTTAAATAATGCAGTGAAAGTCCCTTTTCCACATTATTTATGCCGTCATTTTAAATATAATATTAAATATAGAGATTAATTATTGGCTGACCGTTTCGGCAACCGGCACTGCGGCTTTTGCTTTTTCAACTTCAGTTTTCATTAACGAGCGTTCATAGGCGCGCAGGAAGGGTAGGTAGATTACCGCCGACATCACCATGCAAATTAAACACATCACCACCGGGCTTAGCGTCCAGTTTGCAGCCCATGATGCGCCGATAGGCGCCGGCGTCGTCCACGGCGTCAGCGAAACGACCTGGCTGAGCCAGCCGAGGCGCGTCGCCCCGTAAGCCAGAACGGCGTTAATCATCGGCACAAAGACGAACGGGATAAACATCATCGGGTTCATGATAATCGGCGCGCCGAACAGAATCGGTTCATTGATATTAAAGAAGCTCGGTACGATACCCATTTTGCCAATGGTGCGCAGGTGGGTGACGCGGCTACGCAGCAGCAGGAACGCCAGCGGAAGCGTGGAGCCGACGCCGCCAATCAGCAGGTAGTGGTCCCAGAAACCCTGCAGATAGACATGCGGCAGAGCCGCACCGGCCGCCAGCGCTGCCTGGTTCGCCGACAGGTTGGCCATCCAGAAGGGGTTCATAATGCCGGTCACGATCAGCGAGCCGTGGATCCCGGCGAACCAGAAGATCTGGCACATCAGGACGGAAAGCAGGATCGCCGGCAGGGAGTCAGAGGCGGAAACCAGAGGCTCCAGCAGATGCATAATCGCCTGCGGCAGGATCATACCGGTCTGCGCTTCGATAAACAGATTCAGCGGATGCAGGGTCGCGATCACCACCAGCACCGGGATAAGGATTTCAAACGAACGCGCAACGCCGGTCGGCACTTCTTTCGGCAGGCGAATCGTAATGTTGTTCTGCTTTAGCCAGGCGTAAACGCGAGTGGAATAGATGGCGGTGATCAAGGCGGTAAAAATACCCTGACCAGAGAGGTACTGGGTGGAGATTTTGCCATCGGCGTACGGCGCGGCAACCAGTAAGAAAGCCATAAACGCCAGCAGACCGGACATCACCGGGTCGAGCTGGAACTGGCGTCCCAGGCTGGCGCCGATCCCCACCGAAATAAAGAACGTCATCACGCCCATGCTGAGGTTAAACGGCAGCATCAGCTGTTCGCGATACTGCTGGGAGAAATCCAGCCAGCCGCGGGCGAAACCGTTAGTGGTATCCGGGGAAAAAGGTGGAAAGATAAATACCAGCATGAATGAGCCGATGATCATAAACGGCAATGCGGCAGTGAAACCATCGCGAATCGCGATAACGTATTTCTGCTGCCCAAGGCGTCCTGCCAGCGGGGTAATTGATTGCTCGATCGCGGCAATCATGGACTGATACAGAGAACTCATTTGCACACCTCTTAATGCGCTTCAATCAGCGACAGGGCATAATCCAGGACGTTGTCTCCCCGCTGCATTCCGTAATCCATGGCGTTAATCGGCTGGACCGGAATATTCAGGGGAGCGGCTTTCTCAGCTAAGTTTTTCAGCATGTATTTCACCTGTGGTCCAAGAAGCACCACCTGGTATTGCGGAAACTGCATGTCAAATTCGGAAACTCCGTAGGCGTCAATCTGCACCGGCAGGTTACGTTCCTTCGCGGCGTCAACCATCTTTCTGACCAACAGGCTGGTGGACATTCCGGCAGAGCAGCACAGCATAATCTTGTACATCGACGATCGTCCTCAAAATGTAAAAAGTTATTGCGTGGATGATTTGATATCAGACGGAAACCGGTTTCCATTTATAAAAAACAGAACTGTGATAACCGTCAAGATCTGTCAGTCAAAGGGCGTGTTAATTAGATTTGGCTCACAAATTTTCCTGGTTTTTGCTACGATTTTCCATGAAACGGAAAATCGGTTTCCAAATAAAAAGGGAAACGGATATACTGCCGCTGGTTATTATTGAAGCGATTCAGGTTTAAGGATTTACAGGGATCGGATTGGCCCTGTCAGGGGAAAATAATGTCTACAATCAACGATGTATCACGGTTAGCTGGGGTATCTAAAGCCACAGTCTCTCGGGTGTTGAGTGGTTCGCGCGGCGTAAAGGAAGCCAGCCGACAGGCGGTATTGCAGGCGGCGGAAGCGCTTAACTACCGGCCGAATATGATCGCGCAATCTTTGCTGAGTCAGACCACCGGCTGCATCGGCGTCATTTGCGCCCAGGACAACATTAATCAAACCACCAGCTATCTCTACGCGCTGGAAAAACAGCTCAGCCAGCACCAGATGCATCTGCTGCTGCGTTTTGCCAATAGCCGCGGCAGAGTGCTCCATTCGCTGGAAGAGTTGACCTGCGGCCTCTGCGATAATGTGTTAATCATCGGCGCGCGGTTTCCGCTCAATATCGACCGGCCCGACGTAGTGCTGATTGACTGCCTGGAAAGCGACGCAACGAATAGCATTCAGTTTGACCACGCCTTTGCGGCGGAAACGGCCTGCAACTATCTGATAAGCCAGGGGCGGCGGCAGATTGCGCTGATTCATCCTCAGGCCAGCGGCTTTGCTGACCAGGTTCTGCTGGGCTACAAGCACGCGCTGGAAAAGAATTTTCTGCCGTTCAATCGCAACCTGGTTTTTCTCGACAGCCATTCGCCGTCCGTGGCGGTTCAGGAGCTGGTGAACAACGCAACCACCCTGAATTTTAATGCGTTATTGGTTGCCAACGAGCAGCAGGCGCAGCTGGTGGTGCCGCAGCTCCAGGCGTTTAATCGCGCGGTGCCGGAAAAAGTCATGGTGTTCAGCCTGGCGGGCTCGTTACAGCTGCCCGGTATTCCGACGATTCCGGCGATTGAATATTCCATGGACGCGATGGCCAGCCAGATAGTCAACTGGCTGACCGAGAAGACGCAAATGCTCGCTAGCAGCCCGCTGCGTGGAGATTTGATCATTCCGAACCGCTAATGGCGACGCCTCCGCGCCCGGTACTAGGGCGTTGGGCACTGAATGCCGCTAATGGCCTTCTGATAAGCGGCGCTGTTGTTTTTATCCAGCGCCCGCGTCGCGCTTTGTACGGCGGTCTTATTTTCCGCTGATTCCAGCACGCGGTTAGCAAACTGCGTATCATCCAGCGCGCTGCTGGCAGGGCAATTTCTCCTCACATCTTTCACTATCTGCTGCTTTTGCTGTTCAAACTTCAGCCCGGAGAGCGGTGCAGCTGTCGCCACGCTGGAGAACATCAGACTGGCTGCCAGCGAAAGCGCAAAACTCATTCTCTTCATTACGGATATCCTTATTTTTATTAAAGGGTTCCTCTAACTATAGACGCATTCCTGAACCAACATTTTGCGCGCTGGTTTCCATAAGAATGAGTCTGTTTCAGCCGCTGAAATTTATCTTTCGTAGCGGCAAGCAAAGCCGTTGATGCGCAGGTGTTTGCGCTTTTTGGGACGGATATATTCCAGCCATTACGTTTCAGGGATGGCGGACCATGACGCAAAAAGGAACCCCCTCGACGCCGCACGATGCGGTTTTTAAACAGTTTTTATCGCATCCCGAGTGCGCCAGGGATTTTATCGAGATTCATCTGCCCGCTTCGCTGCGCCAGCTGTGTAATCTGCAAACGCTCAAGCTGGAGTCCGGCAGCTTTATTGAGGCCGATTTGCGCGCCAGCTACTCCGACGTACTGTGGTCGCTGAAAACCCGCGACGGTGACGGCTATATCTATGTGGTGATTGAACATCAGAGCACGCCGGATGCGCATATGGCCTTCAGGCTGATGCGCTACGCGCTGGCGGCGATGCAGCGTCATCTGGATGCCGGGCATAAAACGTTGCCGCTGGTGGTGCCGATGCTGTTTTATCACGGCGCGAAAAGCCCCTATCCCTTCTCGCTTTGCTGGCTGGATGAGTTTACTGATACGCAGACAGCGCGACGACTTTATGCCGCCGCTTTCCCGCTGGTGGATATTACGGTGGTGCCGGATGACGACATTATGCAGCACCGGCGCGTGGCGTTGCTGGAGCTGATTCAAAAGCATATTCGCCAGCGCGATTTACTTGGCCTGGTGGAGCGATTAGCCGAGCTGTTGGTTAAAGGTTGCGCTAATGACAGCCAGTTGAAAGCGCTGTTTAATTACATGCTGCAGTGCGGCGATGCGCCTCATTTTGGTGAGTTTCTTCACGAGGTCGAGCGGCGCGTTCCTCAACATAAGGAGGTACTCATGACGATTGCGGAAAGGCTACGGCAGGAAGGGAGACAAGAAGGCAAGTTGGAGGGCAAGTTAGAAGGTAAACAAGAGGGTAGACTAGAAGAAGCGTTGCGTATTGCCCGTTCACTTCTGGAGCAGGGGTTTGAGCGCGAGCTGGTGCAGGTGGCTTGCGAGCTGACGGATGACGACCTGAAGAGGCTGCAAACGCCGGTCGCAGCCTCTCCTGGCCGATAATCGTCAGGCCGTTTTAACCCGCCGCCGCGAATCCATGGCGATCAGCACCACCGACGAGAGAATCAGCAACGTGCCCAGCCAGTCCGGGAGAGTAAAAGTGATGCCGAGCAGCAGCAGGGAGAGCAGGGCGCTACTCAGCGGCTCCGCGCAGCTGAGGATCCCCGCCTTCGCGCCGCCAATCTTCTGCGCGCCGTTCAGGTAGAGGCTGAAGGTCAGCGAGGTGCCGATTACCACCAGGTAGAAAAAGGCCAGCAGCAGGCCGCCGGTCACCACAAAATGGTTGCCCTGTCCGGCGTAGAACGGCAGCAGCATGGCGCCGCCGAGCAGCATGCTCCAGCCGACAATCGGCAGCGTGCCGTAGCGGGCAATCAGCGTCGAAGGATAAGTCGTATAAAAAGCGGCGGCAAACGCCGAAGCAATCCCCCAGAACAGCGCCGTGGGGGAAATCGACAGCGTCGTCGGGTTGCCGTGGGTCACCAGCAGGAAAGTGCCCGCCAGCGAGGTGGCGATGGCCGCGAGCACCAGCGGGCTGGGGCGCGTTTTGCGGGCGATGGCAAACCAGGCGACGATAATCGTCGGCGACAGAAACTGCAGCACCGTCGCGGTGGCGGCGTTGGATTGCTCGATAGTCATCAGAAAGGTGTACTGCACGGTAAGCGCGCCGAACAGCGAAAAGATCAGCAGGCTGGCGGCGTCTTTGCGGTTTTGCAGGACGCGGAAAATCTTATCGCCGTGGAAGAACGAGAGCATCAGAAGGATCAGGCCGGCGAACAGCAGGCGCGTCATGGTCAGAAACGGCGATGACATCTGGCTTTGCTGCATAATATATTGCGCGCAGACGCCCGAGCTGCCCCACAGCACGGCGGCGATCAGTACGTTCAGCATCCCTTTTTTGCTGGAGCCCATCTTTCCCTCAGGTGAAAATAGCGCGAAAGCAGTATCATAGCATGAGTACGCGCGGGAAGCGGGGCAGGAAAGGGGAGTCGGAGTATTTGCGTGCCCCTTGCGGAGGAAGATCGTTGGGTTTGGCGATCTGACGCGTAAGCTTGTAGCGAGTTAGATCCCGTCGAAAAGAAAATCCATTGAAGCTTTAACGACTTCGCGCTGGTGATTCAGATTACAAACTTCTTCACCCAGAACACGATGTGGGATGCTGGCGAGTTCGTGAGTCATCACGACGTATTCTTCCCCTTCTACGGTGACAAGCGGTGTTAAACGATCGGCGCGTGGACCTTTATAGTTTTTCAGTGGAAACAGTGGAATCACGACCCGAGTATTGCGCTTGCCGATAATGTCACTCTGTACATCAAGGAGGTAAGGATACGCAGCAATTCGACCTGTATTCTTATAAACGTAATACTGCATATTTAGAACGTACTGTATTCATCAGAGAGAAGTCCATTTTCCTCAGTTAAATTATTGAGGTAGTCGATTGCCTGGGCATTTTCTTTTTGCCAGCGGGCTATTTCGAGGCTGTGGATTTCGCTTTTTAGAGCGTTAGTCAACGTTAGAGACAGATTGATGCCGACCTCACGAGCCTGTTTGACCAGGCCTGGGTCCAGTGTCACGCTGACGTTCTGCTTATTGCGTTTTGCGGCTGGCATAGGGAATCTCCTGTGTAATCTACACGTGTAGATTACACAGAAATAAATAAACCCGCCATTCGGCGGGTTAAAAAAGATTCAATTTTTATGCGCCGGACGCGCCTCTTAGCTCAAATCAACGTTTTTACTGCCGAACAGCCAGGTCAGGGCGAAGCCGCACAGGTAAGAGACCGCCAGCCCGGCGGCATACACCGCCATTCCGGCGTAGATGCCGCTGCCGGAGGTCATCAGCGGCAGCGCCACCAGCCCCGACGGGCCAAACACCGTATTCAGGCCGACCGGTAGCCCCAGCCAGGCGACGAGCCCAAGGAAGAAACCGCCGCAGGCACCGCCGAGACAGGCGGTGATAAAGGGCTTCATGCGCGGTAGCGTCACACCGTAAATCAGCGGTTCACCGATGCCGAGAAAGCCGGGAATAATCGCCCCTTTAATCTGCGTGCGCAGCAGAGAACCGTGCTTCGCCCGCCAGAACAGCGCCAGCGCCGCACCAACCTGTCCGGCACCGGCCATGGCCAGGATCGGAAATAGCGAGTTAAACCCCTGCGCATCCACCAGCGCGAAATAGACCGGCACGAAGCCCTGATGGACGCCGAACATCACCGCCAGCAGGAACAGGCCGGCCAGTACCGCAGAGCCGAACGGGTTACCGTTAAGGTGCAGAAACAGCCATGACATCCCGGTGAACAGCCAGCCGCCGATAGGCATAATGACGGTAAAGGTGATCGCGCCCATGATCAGCAGCGTCACCGCCGAGGTGAGGATCATATCGAGGTTGGCAGGCATGATGCGGCGTACCTGTCGTTCCACCCACGCGCCGATAATCGCGGCGATAAGCACGCCGATAATATTGCCGCGCGGGTCAATACCGTGGCCGAAGAAGGTGGAAATCCCGGAATAGAAGCCGCTGGTGGCTTCCGGGTTATAGCCGAGAACAAACAGCGCAGCGATGATGGCCCCGTTGACCCCGGAGCCGCCGAAGGCTTTCTGGGCGTTATAGCCGATCAGGATGCTCAGGAAGGTAAACATCCCTTTGCTGAACACCTTCATGTAGCCGATCAGCGCCATCAATGTCGCGTTCGGATGCGCGTTTTCGAGGACAAATATCTGCTCCGCCAGGGTCGCGAACCCCAACAGCAGGCCGACGGCGATAAAGCCGGGAATGAGCGGGGTGAAGATGGTGGCGAATTTCGCGAGGAATTTTTGAATACCGCTGGTTTGCTTGCTCTTCAGCGCCTGTTTCTTTTCGGCGGCGACATCGGCCAGCGATGGCGCATCCGCCGGGGCCTCTTCCAGTAACGCATTCATCATTTCCGCCGCGCTTTGCGCCTTGCCGGGCCCAAGGACGACCTGGAACTGTTCATCGCTAACGATCACCCCCATTACGCCGTCAATCTGGCGGATGGCGGCGCTATCGGCCCGTGATTCATCGCGCAGGGTCAGGCGCAGCCGGGTCATACAGTTGCCCGCCTGCGCGACGTTCCCGGCTCCGCCAACGTGCTGCAGGATCCGCGCTATCATCTCTTTATTTATTTTTGCCATTGCAGATTACCCGTGAGTCAGCGGTCAGGAGTGGCTCAGCGCCTTGCGGATATAGCCGTTGTTTTTTGCCAGCAGCGCCTGGGCATCCGCGGCGCTTAAATCAGCCAGCACCATCACAATCGCCGTTTTGCAGTGGCGATCGCAGGCTTCCAGCGCGCTCTGGGCGGTTGCGCGATCGCATTCGGTCGCTTCCATGACGATGGACACCTGGCGCTCGATAAGCTTGGCGTTGGTCGCTTCCACGTCCACCATCAGATTGCTGTAGACCTTGCCGATGCGGATCATCGCCCCGGTAGAAATCATATTCAGCACCAGCTTCTGCGCGGTGCCCGCCTTCAGGCGCGTTGAGCCGGTCACCACTTCCGGACCCACGACCGGCGTAATGGCGACGTCCGCCAGCTGGGCCATTTCGCCGTGCGGGTTACAGCTGACGATGGCGACAAAAGCGTTCTGGCTGTGGGCATACTCCATCGCGCCGATGACGTACGGCGTGCGTCCGCTGGCGGCCAGGCCGACCAGCACGTCGCGGCTGCTAAAGTTCAGGTTCTGCAGGTCCATCGCCCCTTGCGCTTTGTTGTCTTCGACGTTCTCTACGGCGCTCAGTATGGCTTTATGGCCGCCCGCGATAATGCCCACCACTTGCTCCGGGCGGGTGCCGAAGGTCGGCGGACACTCGCTGGCATCAAGGATCCCCAGACGCCCGGAAGTGCCCGCGCCAATGTAAATCAGTCGACCACCCGCCTGCAGCGCCGCCGCGACCTTATCCACCACCTGGGCAATTTGCGGCAGATAGGGGGTGATGGCGTGAGCCACCTGCTGGTCTTCCTGGTTAATCACCGTCAGCATCTCTTCGGTGGTGAGGATATCAATGTTGGCGCTATTGGCGTTGCGGCGCTCGGTCAGCAGTTTGCTCAGATCGATACTCATAGGAACCTCTTTAGTCACGGTGGCGGGCAGTATAAGGAATTAATTATTCCTTTCCTGTGAAGGTTATCACGATTGGTGTTGAAGGAATAATAGGAGATTACAGTACTGGCGGGAAAAATAGGGGTAATAAAATTGGAATATTTTATTACCCTGGAGGAGGTTATGCGATGGGGCGCGGCTTTTTCAGGCCAATCAGCAGCGCGGCCAGATAGCAAAGGGTCATCGCGAAGCTCATTTTGAGCATCGTTTCGCCGCCGAGACCGGCCAGCGGCGCGGCAATACCGCCGAACACAAACATCAGCGTGCCCATCAGGGCGGAAGCGGTGCCGGACTGGCGGGCGTGAATGGCGTTCATCGCTTCCGAGCCGGCAACGGTACTGATACCGCTCATCATGGAAACGGTAAAAAACAGGCCGACCAGCGCCAGCGTCGGCTGCGGTAGCCAGGCGAAGAGCAGGGTGATGGCGGCAAACGCCACCGCCAGCAGCTGGCCGCCGCGCAGCAGGGCTTCGGCGCTGAAGCGGCGCGCCAGGCGGGAAAAGATCAGCGCCGCGATAATCAGCCCGATACCGTTAAGGCCGAACAGCAGGCTGAACTGCATCGCGCTCATGGCATATTCGCTCTGGATAACGAACGAAGACGAGCCGATATACGAAAACAGCCCGGCCATCATAAAGGCCTGAATCAGGCAGTAGCGCATAAAGCGGCGGTTTTTCAGCACCGGCGCATCAGCCTGCTGCCGCGTAGCCGAGGCGGCGCTTTTGGCCGGCAGCGTTTCGTGCAGCACCGTCAGGCTGAGCAGCAGCAAGACAACGCCGATCGCCGCCATCGCCCAGAACAGGATACGCCAGTCGAAGGCGGTAATGATCCAGCCGCCGAGTACCGGTGAAAGCACCGGCGCAATGCCGTTAACGGTCATCAGCAGGGCGAAAAACTGGGTCAGCAGCGTACCCTGATACCTGTCGCGGGCGATGGAACGCGACAGCACCGAGCCGCCCGCGCCGGCGAAGCCCTGCAGAAAGCGCCAGGCGATCAGCATATGGATATCGTAGGTTATCGCGCACATCGCCGAGGAGAAGATAAACAGCAGCAGGGAGAGCGCCAGCGGCTTTTTACGGCCAATGCGGTCGCTCAGCGGGCCAAAAAACAGCTGTCCAAGGCCGAGGCCAATCAGCGCCGCGGTCAGCGAAAGCTGGGTCTGCGTGCCGGTGGCGCTGAGCTGCTGGGTGATTTCCGGCAGCGCGGGCAGATAGAAGTCGGTACACAGCGGCCCAATGGCGCTGAGCAAACCGAGAACCACGACCCAGGAGAGGGAAATTCGGGACATATCAACGGGCTCCTTGTCATCAAACCGGGCGTTGCCGCCCGGCAAAAGCGTTAGCTGGCGCCGCCTCCCAGCGACTGCCAGAGGGTAATGCGGTTTTCCAGATCCGTTTGCTGGAGGGAGATAAGCGTGGCCTGCGCCGACCACAGCGTTCGCTGGGCGGTCAGCACCGACAGATAATCTCCGACCCCGGCCTGATAGCTCTTCATCGCGATATTCAACGATTTCTGCTCCGCCGCGACGTATTTATTCTGCGCGTCCAGCTGTTCGCTGAGCGTTTCCCGGCGCGCCAGCGCGTCGGCGACATCCTTAAAGGCGCTCTGAATCGTCTTCTCATAGGTGGCGATCAGCCCCTTTTTCTCCGCTTCAGCATAGCGCAGCTGCGCCAGGTTGCTGCCGCCGGTAAACAGCGGCAGGCTGATGGACGGAGCGAATGACCACACCTGCATGCCGTGGCTGAACAGCGACGAGAGCGAGTCGCTGCCGACCCCGGCGCTGGCGGTCAGCGAGATGGACGGGAAGAAATTGGCCCGCGCCGCGCCGATATCGGCGTTAGCGCTCTTCAGATTATGCTCCGCTTCCTGGATATCCGGGCGGCGCAGTAGTACCGATGAAGAGACGCCCGCCGGCACCAGGGTGATACTCCGATCGCCAAGGCTTTCCAGCGTGCCGGGCAGCAGGCTATCCGGCACGGTTTCTCCGGCCAGCAGGTTGAGCGCGTTTTTATCCTGCGCCACCAGCGTGCGGTAGCTGGCGACGCTGGCGCGCGCCTGCTGATAAACGCTTTCGGCATCGCTCAGGTCGCCTGCCGAGGCGGTGCCGACTTCCATCTGGCGGGTGACGATGCGGCGCGAGTTCTCCGCGCTGGCCATGGTGTCCTGCGCCAGCGCCAGATTGCTGTTGTCCGCGGCGAGCGTTATCCACGCGGTGGTCAGATCGGCGATCATCGTCAGACGCGTATTCTGGGCGGTGAATTCGCTGGCAAGCCAGGTTTCCCGCGCCGCGCGCGTCAGGCTTTGGTTCTTGCCAAACAGATCCAGCTCGAAGCTGGAAACCGCGCCGTCGGCTTCCGCTGACGAGGTGAGGCCGCTGGCCACCGTTTTACTGCGGGTATGGCTCAGCTCGGCGTCGAGGGTCGGAAACAGCGAGGCGCGGGTTTCGCCAAACTGGGCGCGCGCGGCTTCGATATCGGCCAGCGCTTTCTGCACGTCGCGGTTGCTGGTCAAGGCGATGTTCACCACTTTTTTGAGGCGAGCGTCATTCACTACCTGCTGCCAGTCGCTGACTACCGCGGTTGCCTCGCCGTGGCTACCCGGCAGGGTCGCCGGGACAGGCGCGGCCGGACGTTCATAGTGCGGGTCGAGAGAGACGCAGCCCGCCGTCAGGAGCGCAACAAAAACTAAGGTAAAACGAAACATAACTTACTCCTGAGAAGAACGATGGCGGGTGAAGAAACGTTTCACCAGCACAAAGAACAGCGGCACGAAGAACACCGCCAGCAGCGTCGCCGTCAGGGTGCCGCCGATAATCCCGGTACCGATCGCCACGCGGCTGTTGGCCCCGGCTCCGGTGGCGATCGCCAGCGGCAGCACCCCGGCAATAAACGCCAGCGAGGTCATCACAATAGGGCGTAAACGGGTCTGCGCGGCGCGCATGGCGGCACGCGACAGGGAGTAGCCCTCTTCCACCGCCGATTCAGCGAATTCGACGATCAGAATGGCGTTCTTCGACGACAGGCCGATGGTGGTTAATAGCGCCACCTGGAAGTAAACGTCATTGCTCAGACCGCGCATCCACGCCGCCAGCGCCGCGCCGAGCAGCCCAAGCGGGATCACCATGATCACCGAGAACGGTACCGACCAGCTCTCATACAGCGCCGCGAGGCACAGGAAGACCACCAGAATCGAGATAGCGTAGAGGCTCATCGCCTGGCCGCTGGCGAGTTTTTCCTGCAGCGACATGCCGCTCCATGCCCAGGTGGTACCGGCGGGCAGGTTATTGGCTAAGGCCTCCATCTTGTCCATTGCCGCGCCGGAGCTGAAGCCGCTGGCGTTCTCACCCTGGATTTCAAAGGCGGCGGAACCGTTGTAGCGCACCAGGCTTTCCGGACCGTATTGCCAGCGGGTGGTGGCGAAGGCGGAGAACGGCGTCATGCTGTCGTCGCTGCCGCGCACAAACCATTTACCGAGGTCGGACGGCACGGCGCGGGCGTCGCTTTCGCCCTGGATATAGACCTTCTTCACGCGACCGCGATCGATAAAGTCGTTAACGTAGGTCCCCCCCCAGGCGCTGGAAAGGGTATCGGTGACATCGCTTAACGACAGCCCGAGCGACACGGCTTTGTTATTATCGATATCCACCTGCAGCTGCGGCATTTGCGGCAGATCGTTGGCGCGTACCGACTGCAGCTCGGTACTTTGATTCGCCGCGGCCAGCAGCTGGCTGCGCATTTTCATCAGGCTATCGCGATCGGTACCGCCGCTGGCCATCAGTTCGAAGGTGAAGCCGTTGCTCTGCCCCAGGCCATCTACCGACGGCGGGGTCATGGCGAACAGGGTGGCGTCGCGAATGCTGCCGAGCTCTTTGGTGGCGCGCAGGGAGATGGCCTGAGCGGTATTTTCTTCGCCTTTACGTTCGGACCAGTTTTTCAGCGACACGAAGGCCATCCCGGCGTTTTGTCCGCTGCCGCTAAAGCTAAAGCCGTCGACGGTAAAGATCACGTCGGTATTGGCTTTCTCTTTCGTCAGGAACCAGTCGGTGACCTGGCGGCGAACCTCGGCGGTACGTACCGCCGTCGCCCCGGCGGGCAGCGTGTACTGGACCATGATTTCGCCCTGATCCTCCGTCGGCAGGAAGCTGCCCGGCAGTTTCCACATCGCCAGCGCCATGCCGCCGCAAATCAGGACAAAAGCGCCCATCATCATCGCCGAGCGGCGCAGGCCGCCAACAACACGATGCTGATAGCCCTGCTCGGTGCGTCCCCACAGGCGGTTAAAGGCGCCGAAGAAGCCTTTGGTATGCGGTTTAGAATGGCTCAGCAGCGCGCCGCACAGCGCCGGGGTTAAGGTTAAGGCGACCACCACGGAGAGCATCATCGCCGAGATAATGGTCACCGAGAACTGGCGATAAATCACCCCGGTTGAGCCGCCGAAGAAGGCCATCGGCAGGAACACTGCCGAGAGCACCAGGGCAATGGCGATCAGCGCGCCGGAGATTTCGCCCATCGATTTTTCGGTGGCTTCGCGGGCGGGCAGCCCCTCGTCGCGCATGATACGCTCGACGTTTTCCACCACCACGATGGCGTCATCCACCAGCAGGCCTATCGCCAGCACCATCGCAAACAGCGTCAGGGTGTTGATGGAGTAGCCGAACAGCGCCAGCACGCCGAAGGTGCCCAGCAGCACGACCGGAACCGCCACCGCCGGGATCAGCGTGGCGCGGAAGTTTTGCAGGAACAGATACATCACGCAGACCACGAGGATAATCGCCTCGAACAGCGTCTGAATCACATCCTCCACCGAGATTTTGATGAATTCGGTGCTGTCTTTCGGATAGGCGATATCGTAACCCTGCGGCATCTGACGCTGGAACTCGGCAATCTTGTTTTTCACCAGCGTCGCGGTATTCAGGGCGTTAGCGCCCGGCGCCATCATCACCGCGATCCCGGCAGCCGGATGGCCGTTGAGATTGGCGGAGGCGGTGTAATCTTCGCTGCCCATCTCAACGCGGGCGACGTCGCTCAGGCGCACCACCGAACCGTCGCTCTTGCTCTTGACGATAATCTCTTTGAACTGGGCGACGGTTTGCAGCCGCGACTGGGCACGCACGGTGGCGGTCAGCTGCTGCGCGTTGGAGGCGGGTAGCGCGCCGATTTTACCGGCGGACACCTGCACGTTCTGCGCCTCAATGGCCGATTGCACATCGGATGGCATCAGCGAATAGGAGGCCAGTTTGGTCGGGTCCATCCAGATGCGCATGGCGTATTCGGCGCCGAACACCTGCAGGCTGCCGACGCCTTCAATACGCGCCATCGGATCCTGCATGTTGCTGACCAGCCAGTCGGAGATGTCGGAACTGGTGGCTTTGTTGTTTTTGTCATACACCGCGAGGATCAGCAGGAAGCTGCTCTGCGATTTCTCCACCGTTACGCCGGACTGCTGAACTTCGCTCGGCAGACGGGATTCCGCCTGCTGCACTTTGTTCTGCACCTGAACCTGGGCGGTATCCGGATCGGTACCCTGCTCAAAGGTGACGGTAATGCTGACCGAGCCGTCGGAGCTGCTGGTGGACGTAAAGTAGAGCAGGTTGTCCAGTCCGGTGAGCTGCTGCTCAATAACCTGGGTGACGCTGTTTTCCAGGGTTTCCGCAGAGGCCCCGGTGTAGGTGGCGGAGATTTTTATCGCCGGCGGGGCGACGTCAGGATACTGGGCGACCGGCAGGGTGCGGATAGCCAGAATCCCGGCGAGCATAATCAGAATGGCGATAACCCAGGCGAAGACCGGGCGTCGCACGAAGAAACGGGAGAACATCAGGCGTTGCCTCCGTCATTTTTGACTTCGGCGGCTTTGACCTGCTGGCCCGGCGCCACTTTGCCGGTTCCTTCGACAATCAACCTGTCGCCGCTCTTCAGGCCGTTGACGATAAGCCATTTGTCGCCGTAGGTTTCGCCGGTTTCCACGCTGCGCTGTTCAACCTTGTTATTAGCGTCAACCACCAGCGCGGTGGCATCGCCTTTGGCATCGCGGGTGATGCCCTGCTGCGGGGCGAGGATCGCATCGTTCATGATGCCTTCGTCTATGCGGGCGCGAACGAACATCCCCGGCAGCAGCACGTGCTGCGGATTGGGAAAGACCGCGCGCAGCGTGACCGAGCCGGTCGATTCATCCACCGCCACTTCGGTCAGCGCCAGGCGACCTTTTTCGCTGTAGGTGCTGCCATCTTCAAGAGTCAGGGTGACGTTAAGGGTATCGCTGTTGCTCGCCAGGCTTTGCTTACGCAGGCGCAGCAGATCGACGCTGGATCGGGTGAGATCGACGTACATCGTATCCAGGCCGCGGATCGTCGCCAGCGCGATATCCTGATCGGCGGACACCAGCGCGCCCGGCGTGACGGAAGAGATCCCGATGCGCCCGGCAATCGGTGCGGTCACGGTGGTCCAGTTCAGGTTAATGCGCGCGCTTTCCAGCGCCGCTTTTTTCGACTCGACGCTGGCCTTATCCTGGTTACAGGTCGCTATCGCGTCATCGGCGTCCTGACGGGAGACGCCGTTATCTTTGACCAGCACCGCGTAGCGCTGGGCTTTTTGGCAATCGGCGATGACCAGCGCCTGGGCCTGTTTCAGCGATGCGGCGGCTTCGTTAAACGTCGCGCGATAGCTTGACGGGTCGATTTGGTACAGCGCCTGTCCGGCTTTGACCATATCGCCCTCGGTAAACAGGCGTTTTTGCACGATCCCGCCGACCTGCGGGCGCACTTCGGCGCTAAGCGAGGCGGTGGTGCGTCCGGTCAGGCTGCTCACCACAGGGACAGGCTGGCCGTGCAGGGTAACGACACCCACTTCCTGCGTCATCTGCTGCGGGGAAGCGTTTTGCGCATTATCGCACCCGCTAAGGAGAAATAATGCTGCTGCGATGGGGGCTAAAGTATATTTCATTATATTTTCTCAGGATGAACGACGTCCGCCCCGCAAATTCACTGGCGGGGTGATGGGCCGGGCGATGATGCATCTCCGGGCAAGCACAAATAACCCAATGGGAAATAAATATTCCTGTTTGCAGTAAATAACTCGGTGAATACCGCTATTGATTAAGCGGTTTTTCCGAGATTTTCCCGTGCGGCGAATACGGCATCAGACGGCGGTTACAGGCTCTGAACCGAGCGATAACGCCTGCTACAGGGCATTACTTGTGGGGTTCTCCATGGTTTTTGGTTTTGAGAATGATCGTTCTCATTTTCCCCATTATACGTCCGTACCGAATGATGGGAAGGTTTTTTACACAAAATTTAGTGCAGGGAATTTAGTCAGGAAATAATGGAGAAAAAAAGGATATTTTGTGAAAGTAGGGTGGTGAATGGTCTGTGAAAAATAAAAGATGGAGATAATCAATGACATTAATAATAACAGAGAACATTAATCCCGCCGATCAAGAAGAGCTGCTGGCGGGGCTACGGGAATACAATCTGCGCTTTCTGGACCCGGCTCAGTTCGGCGAGCTGGGCGTTTATTCACGCGATGACGCTGGCGCGATGCGCGGCGGGTTGATCGGCAAACGCAAGGGCAGCTGGCTGTGTATTGACTATCTGTGGGTCAGCGAAGCCTCGCGCGGCAGCGGCCTTGGCAGCGAGCTGATGCATGAAGCGGAAAACCAGGCGCGGGCGCGCGGCTGCAGCCACGTGCTGGTGGATACGTTCAGCTTTCAGGCGCTGCCGTTTTATCAGAAGCTGGGCTATCAGCTGCAGATGTCGCTGCCGGACTTCCCGCACGCGGGTATGCAGCGCCATTATTTGTCGAAAGTATTGTAAGCCGGGCCTCAGGAGACCCTCCCGGAGGCGGCGCTGTGCGCCTGTCCGGGCTACCCGAACGCAGGCGGCTGTGAAGCGGATTGAATCCCCCGGATGGCGGCTGTCGCCTTATCCGGGCTACCCGATCGCAGGCGGTTGTGAACCGGATTGTATTCCCCGGATTGCAGACGGCTGTGAACCTGTAGCCCGGCTAAGCGCAGCGCGAGCCGGGGGAATTAGCCGCCGATCCCCCGGCCTATCAGGGCCAGGGCGTGGCTGACAATCATCTTCCGGTCTACCGATTGCAACCGCGGATCGGTGTGGGTGCGGGAAAACGGCACCAGCACCAGGCTTATCAGGGTGGTAAACAGCAGCTCCGGGGAGAGCGCCGGATTAAGCTTACCCTCCCGCTGCCAGCGGCGCACCGTCTCCAGCATCTTGTGGTACTTCTCATCGCCAAAACGCGCGTGCATATGCTGGCGCAGCACCGGCATCTCGCCGATGATCTCCTGCATCCACAGCGGCGCGAACCACGCGTTTTTCTCCGCCATGGCCGCCAGGGTTTCAATAAGCAGCGTAAAAGCGGTGACCGGATCGTCGCCGTGCGCGACAAAAATTTGTCCGATCTCGCTGCGTAGCGGCATAAAGCGCTCTTCGACCAGCTTTTCCACCAGCGCTTCGCGCGAGCTGAAGTAGTAGTGCAGCATCGCGGGCGTTACCCCCGCCTCTTTGGCGATGGCGTTCAGCGAAATGCGGGCGATCCCGTGGCGGGCAAACAGCGCCAGGGCAATATCCATCAGCTGTTCGCGGTTGGCGGAGCCGGATTTCTGCCCGCGCGGGCGACCGGGACGACGCGGGGCTTCGTTGTCTTTTTGTGCTGACATCCTGTGGCGATCCCTTGACCAGATTCATCATTTCCCTAAATATTAATTATGCATTTAATTAATTTCAAGCGAGTGATGCTATGACATCTGAAATCGCCAGCCAACCGGCGGTGCCCTCGATCCGCCTGCTCTTCAGCGCCCTGCTGCTGGTGATGCTGCTCTCGGCGCTGGATCAGACTATCGTTTCCACCGCGCTGCCGACCATCGTCGGCGAGCTCGGCGGGCTGGATAAGCTCTCCTGGGTGGTCACCGCCTACATCCTCAGTTCCACCATCGCGGTGCCGCTGTACGGCAAATTCGGCGATCTGTTCGGGCGTAAAATCGTTCTGCAGGTGGCGATTGTGCTGTTTCTTGCCGGTTCCGCCCTCTGCGGGCTGGCGCAAAATATGACCCAGCTGGTGCTGATGCGCGGCCTGCAGGGGCTGGGCGGCGGCGGCCTGATGGTGATCAGCATGGCGGCGGTGGCTGACGTCATCCCGCCGGCGAATCGCGGCCGCTATCAGGGTCTGTTCGGCGGCGTCTTTGGCCTGGCGACGGTAATCGGGCCGTTAATCGGCGGCTTCCTGGTGCAGCACGCCTCCTGGCGCTGGATTTTTTACATCAACCTGCCGCTGGGGCTGTTTGCGCTGCTGGTGATCGGTGCGGTTTTTCACAGCAGCAACAAGCGCAGCCAGCACCAGATCGACTGGCTGGGGGCGATTTACCTCAGCATGGCGCTGCTGTGCATCATCCTGTTTACCTCAGAGGGCGGCAGCGTCCGCGCGTGGAGCGACCCGCAGCTGTGGTGCATCCTGGCGTTTGGCCTGGTCGGGATTGTCGGCTTTATTCATGAAGAGCGGCTGGCCAGCGAGCCGATTATTCCGCTCTCCTTATTCCGCAACCGCAGCTTTTTGCTGTGCAGCCTGATTGGCTTTGTTATCGGCATGGCGCTGTTCGGCTCGGTGACCTTCCTGCCGCTCTATTTGCAGGTGGTCAAAGAGGCGACGCCGACCGAGGCGGGCCTGCAGCTGATCCCGCTAATGGGCGGCCTGCTGCTAACCTCGATCGTCAGCGGGCGCATTATCAGCCGCACCGGCAAGTATCGCGTATTTCCGATTATCGGCACCCTGCTGGGGGTCGTCGGCATGGTGCTGCTGACGCGCATCACCATCCACTCCGCGATGTGGCAGCTGTACCTGTTTACCGGCGTGCTGGGGGCGGGCCTGGGGCTGGTGATGCAGGTGCTGGTGCTGGCGGTACAGAACGCGATGCCCGCGCAGATGTACGGCGTGGCGACCTCCGGGGTCACGCTGTTTCGATCGATTGGCGGTTCCATCGGCGTGGCGCTGTTTGGGGCGGTGTTTACTCACGTGCTGCAAAGCAATCTCCAGCGCCTGCTGCCGGAAGGGGCGCAGCTGCCGAGGGCGCTGAACCCGGCGGCGGTGCAGAATCTCCCGGCGGAGATCCGCCTCGATTATCTGGACGCCTTCGGGTCCGCTATCCATGCGGCGTTTCTGATGGCGGCCTGCATTATGGCGGTGGCGTTTGCCCTCTCCTGGCTACTGAAAGAAGCGCCGCTGAAAACCGGCATACGCTAGACGGCGGCGGCAATACGCCGCAGCGCCCGACGGAGAGCCGGCGCGGCGAAATCGATAAATTTACGCAGCTTAAGCGGAGCCAGATCCCGCGAGGTGTACAGCAGGTGCACCGGTGCAGGCTCTGGTTCCATCGCCTGCAGGAGCAGCTTCAGCTCGCCGCGGGCCAGGCCGTCGATCGCCTGGTAATGCAGCAGGCGCGCCACGCCGGCCCCCAGACGGGCGGCGTCGGCGGCGCTCTCCGGCGTGGTCAGCGACAGCACTGGCTGCAGCGCCACCAGCCGGTCCTCCGCCTCTTCGGCGTTAAAGCGCCAGCCGCGATAAGGCATTGGCGATTCAATACGAATGATCGGTAGCGCGGCCAGCTCGCGCGGGCGTTCGGGTATGCCGTGTTTTTCCAGCAAAGCCGGGTGCGCGCAGGTCACAATACGCATCTCGCCCAGCCGGGTGGCCACCATCCCGCTGTCCGGCAGCGTACCGATACGCACCGCTAAATCAATATGATCGCCCACCAGATCGGCGTTGCGGTCGCTAAGCAGTAAACGGACGCGAATCTGCGGGTAGCGGGCGAGAAAATCCGTCACCACCGGCAAAACATGCTGACGACCGAACATGGTGGGGGCTGAGAGAACCAGTTCGCCTTTTGGCTCCTGATATTCGCCCGCCGCCTGGCGCTCGGCGTTCTCCACCTCTTCGAGAATGCGCCGCGCGGCGGCGACATAATCGACGCCGGCATCGGTCAGCGTCAGCTTGCGGGTGGTGCGGATCATCAGGCGCACGCCGAGGGTATTTTCCAGTTCGCCAATCTGGCGGCTAACGGTGGTCAGGGGCATATTCAGCGCCCGCGCCGCCGCCGACATGCTGCCGAGTTCGGCCACTTTCACCAGCAGCGCCATCGCGCTGAGTCGGTCCATAATTATCCCGTTTTACGGAAAGATGATTGTCATATTGCCACTATTATCTTTTCTGCCAGCACAGTCCATGATGAGTTACGCCGCAACGCATCGGGAGGACCTATGCCAGCAGAATTTCTTGATATCGCCATGACGCCGGACGTGATGGATGTCCAGCATGAAATGGGCAGCGATGAGCTGTGGCAGTCGCCGCATCGCCAGCGCCGGGGTGAGCGCTTCGGCGCCAGCGAGGAGGCGATGATTGCCACCCGCGACAGCTTCTATCTGGCCACCCTTTCGCAAACCGGCTGGCCCTATATTCAGCATCGCGGCGGCCCGGTGGGCTTTCTGCATCTGCTGGATGAAACCACCCTTGGGATGGCGGATTTTTCCGGTAATCGCCAGTACATCACCACCGGCAACCTGCGCGGCAGCGATCGGGCCTGTCTGTTTTTGATGGATTACCCGCGCCGTGCCAGGCTGAAAATCTACGCCACCGTAGAGGTTGTAGCGGTGGATGCCGACCCGCAGCTGCTGGCGCAGGTCGCGCCGGAGAACTATCGGGCCCGGATTGAGCGCATCTACCGTTTCCACTTACAGGCTTTTGACTGGAACTGCCCGCAGCATATTACCCCCCGCTACACCGCCCGGCAGGTGGCGGAGTATAGCCAGACGCTGCAACAGCGTATTGACGAACTGGAGCGGGAAAATCAGCGCCTGCAGCAGCTTATATACCCAAAATAATTCGAGTTGCTTAAAGGCGGCAAGGGAGTGAGTCCCCAGGAGCATAGATAACTATGTGACTGGGGTGAACGAGTGTAGCCAACACATAAGCAACTTGAAGTATGAAGGGTATTCATACAGGAGATTCATGATGACCGAACAACGTCCGCCTCTGCCGCCGTTCACCCGCGAGAGCGCCGCGCAAAAAGTCCGTGCCGCGGAAGATGGCTGGAACAGCCGCGATGCCGCTAAGGTCGCGCTGGCCTATACCGTCGAGAGCGAATGGCGTAACCGCAGCGAATTTGTTCACGGCAGAACGCAGATTATCGACTTCCTGCAGTGCAAATGGCGTAAAGAGCAGGAGTACCGGCTGATTAAGGAACTGTGGGCGTGGAGCGATAACCGTATTGCGGTACGCTTTGCCTATGAGTGGCACGACGACAGCGGCAACTGGTTTCGTTCATACGGCAACGAGAACTGGGAATTCGACGAGCACGGACTGATGCAGACGCGCTACGCCTGCATCAACGATCTGCCCATTACGGAGAGCGAGCGTCTGTTTCACTGGCCCCAGGGCCGTCGCCCGGACGATCACCCGGGGCTGAGTGAGCTGGGGCTGTAAGGCGCCGTTCTGCGGAACGAGCCTCACCGTTGAAGAGATCCCCGGAGGCGGCGCTGCGCACCTGTCCGGGCTACTCGATCGCAGCCGGCGGTGAACCCGTAGCCCGGGCAGGCGCATCGCGCCGCCCCCGGGAGAAAGGGGGAAGATGATTTTATTTCCGGTTGCGGTTTTTGCGTTTAAAACCCCAGCACAAAGTCGTTATAGTTTCAGACGAAAAAATAATAACGATTTCTATGGACTGACGGGGTGATAACAATGAAATTGCGTTTACGGACAGCCGCCGCCGTGGTGCTGGCGGGCCTGCTGCTGGCGGGCTGCGACCAGAAGGGCAGCGATGCGAAACACATTAAAGTCGGCGTGATTAACGGCGCGGAACAGGATGTGGCGGAAGTGGCGAAGAAAGTGGCTAAAGAGAAATATGGCCTCGACGTGGAGCTGGTGGGCTTTAGCGGCTCGCTGCTGCCGAATGAGTCCACCAACGCCGGCGATCTGGACGCCAACGTCTTTCAGCACCGCCCGTTCCTCGAACAGGATAATAAAGCCCACAACTATCGCCTGGTGGCGGTGGGCAACACCTTCGTCTTCCCGATGGCGGGCTACTCGCGCAAAATAAAATCCGTCGCCGAGCTGAAAGACGGCGCGACCATCGCCATTCCGAACGACCCGACCAACCTGGGCCGCGCGCTGCTTCTGCTCCAGCAGGAAAAGCTGATTACCCTCAAAGCGGGCACCGGCCTGCTGCCGACGGCGGTTGATATCATCGACAACCCGCATCACCTGAAAATTATGGAGCTGGAAGGAGCGCAGCTGCCGCGCGTCATCGACGACCCGAAGGTCGACGTGGCGATCATCAGCACTACCTACCTGCAGCAGACCGGCCTCTCCCCGGTACGCGACGGCATCTTTATTGAAGATAAAAACTCGCCCTATGTGAACATCATCGTGACCCGCGAAGACAACAAAGACGCGGAAAACGTCAAAGCGTTTATCCAGTCCTACCAGTCGCCAGAGGTGGCGAAGGCGGCGGAGACGATCTTTAACGGCGGCGCGGTGCCCGGCTGGTAATCACTCACACAAGGAGACGTGGCGATGACCCGGCAACGCCAGGCTGATTTGCTGCTCATAGCCGCGACGGTTATCGCCGCCTGCGGATGGATTTTTTCCCGGGAAGCGATTGCCGGCATGCCGGTTTTCGCTTTCCTCGGCCTGCGCTTTTTCTTCGCCGCGCTGCTGCTGCTGCCTTTCTGCCGCGGCCTTCGCGTCGAGAGGCAGCAGTGGCCGCGCATGATTATCAGCGGCCTGTGGTTTGCGCTAAACCTGTGCCTGTGGATCTACTCGGTATCAACGACCCCGTCGCTGGGCGAAGGGGCGTTTATCATGAGCCTGTCGATGCTGTTCGTGCCGCTTACCGCATGGGTGATGATGAAGGCGCGGCCGGCGCGGGCCTACTGGGAGTGCCTGCCGATTGCGGTTGTCGGTCTCGGCTTACTCAGCCTGCATATGCCGATTGCGTTTCACCCCAGCCAGGGCTGGTTCCTGTTGACCGCGCTGGTGCAATCGATCTGGTTTTGCTACACCAGCAAAAGCGCCCGCGAGGTGCCGCTGATACCGCTGACCACCGTGCAGCTCGGCATTACCGGCATTGTCGGACTGGGGATCTCCGCCGCCGTTGAAAGCTGGACTCAGCCGTTTACCCTGCCGACCTTCGGCTGGCTGCTCGCCAGCATCGTTATCGCCACCAGCCTGCGCTTCGGCCTGCAAATGAAGGGGCAGAAGTACGCGGCGGTCGCCAGCGCGGCGATTATTATGGTGCTGGAACCGCTGCTCACGGTGATTGCCGCCGCGCTGTGGTACGGCGAACAGCTACCGCTGCAGAAAATTATCGGCGGCCTGCTGATCCTCGTCGCTCAGCTGTGGTTCCGCTGGCGGATGCTGAAGCCGCTACGCTAAACCGGTGCGCCGCTGCGCCATCAGATGCAGCAGCGGCACCAGCGATAGCCCGTCCGGCATCTCGCCGCGGACGATCAGCTGGCCTATTTCTTCGAGGGTAAACCAGCCCGTTTCCATCACTTCGTCCTGATCTTCATCCATTCCCACCCAGGTCAAATCGTGGGCCAGCCAGGTAATAAACAACTGGTCGCTGCTGCCGTAGGAGGGGTTATAGCGGATAATTTCGTCGGCGCGCTGCGCCTGCCAGCCGGTCTCTTCCCGCAGCTCGCGCAGGGCCGCCTCGCGCGGGTCTTCGCCTTCATCGACGCCGCCGGAAGGAATCGCCCACACCACCCGATCGATCAGGTAGCGGTAGTGGCGAATCAGCAGCACTTTGTCATCCTGCATCGCCACAATTCCCACCGCCGGGCGAGGATAGTGAATGGAGAAAAAATCCCGCCGATCGCCGGGGGCCATATCAATTCCGACCTTGCGCATGCTGAACCATGGGGTGTCTGCCAGAACCTCGACATCGTGCATATCGGCGGAGGTGAGTTTCTTTTTCATCGTAGCCACTGTTCCTCAAAGTTGAGCGTTCAGCACACCATAGCCGGGAGCCGATGGCAACCGTCGCAGATTGGCCCGATTTCATCGTTCATTGCCCAAACGCCCATGTTGCGCCAGGCTTGTGGGACGTACGATGTTCAGCAGATAACCGCGAAGAGGAATGAACATCATGAAAATCACCCATGTGCGTAATGCCACCCAGCTTATTGATTATGCGGGTAAAAAGTTTCTGATTGACCCGATGCTTTCTGCCAAAGGCGCCTGGGCGGGCTTTGCCGGTACCGCGCGCAGCGAGTTGCGTAACCCGCTGGTGGAACTGCCTTTTTCCATCGAAGCGATCGTTGACGTGGATGCGGTTATCGTCACCCACACTCATCAGGATCACTGGGACGAGGCGGCGATCGCCGCGATCCCCAAAACCCTGCCGGTTTATGTCCAGCATGATGCCGACGGACAGCTGCTGCGCGGCCAGGGCTTTCGCGATATTCGTCTACTCTCTGAGGACAGCGCGTTTGCTGACGTTGCGCTGGTGAAAACCACCTCGGGCCAGCACGGCAGCGACCGCACCTATGCGGTGCCGGCAATGGCCGAGCGCCTGGGCGAAGCCTGCGGCGTGGTGCTGCGCCATCCGCAGGAGAAAACCCTATGGCTGGTGGGGGACACTATCTGGCGCGATGCAGTGGAAGCCGACATGCTCAGGCTGCGCCCTGACGTGGTGGTGCTGAATGCCGGGTATGCGCACGTCATCGGTTTTGGGCCGATCATCATGGGCAAAGAGGATGTGCTGAAGGCGCACTTCGTCCTGCCGGAAGCCAAAATCGTCGCCAGCCATATGGACGCGGTGAACCACTGTCTGCTGAGCCGCGATGAGCTGCGCCAGTACGTGGCTGACAATCAGATTGCCGAAGCGGTCAGCATCCCGCAGGATGGGGAAAGCATGGTCTTTTAGAAGCGGAGCGGGCGATGAAACTCACGGAAGTGGCGATTGTGGCGGTGGACGGGTTTAGCCCGTTTCACTACTCGGTGCCCTGTATGCTGTTTGGCGATACGGTCTCGGAAACCAAACGCTTTAACCTGCATATTTGCGCCGAACGGCCGGGGCTGCTCAGCGCCCGCGACGGCTTCGCGCTGAACGCCAGCGGCGATTTTTCCCTCCTGGCGCAGGCGGATATCGTGGTGGTGCCTTACTGGGGGGCGGTGAATCAGCGCCCACCGCAGCCGCTGCTTGACGGCCTGGTTCGCGCGCGCAATAACGGCGCGCAGATCGTCGGCCTGTGCCTCGGGGCGTTTGTACTCGGCTACGCCGGGCTGCTGGACGACAGGCGCGCGGCGACCCACTGGGAGTTTGAGCAGGATTTTCAGCGCCGGTTTCCGCAGGTGCGGCTGGATATCAACGCGCTGTACGTTGACGATGAAGGGATCATTACCTCGGCGGGCACCGCGGCGGCGCTCGACTGCTGCCTGTATCTCATTCGCCAGCGCTTCGGCAGCCTTGTCGCCAATCAGATCGCCCGGCGGATGATCGTCCCGCCGCACCGTGAGGGCGGCCAGGCGCAGTTTATCGCCCAGCCGGTACCCAAAAACACCCGCGACGCGCGGATAAACGGCCTGCTTGAGTATCTCCAGCAGCACATCCGCGAACCGCATAATCTCGACTCGCTGGCGCAGGTCGCGGCGATGAGCCGCCGGACCCTGACCCGCCATTTCGCCAAAGCGACCGGCATGGGCATCGCCGACTGGCTGGCCGCCGAGCGCCTGCGGCGCAGCCAGATCCTGCTGGAGGCCGGGGATTTACCGGTCGGGCAGGTGGCGGAGGAAGTGGGCTATCGCTCCGCCGTAACCTGGCGCCAGCAGTTTAAAGCGCGCTTTGGCGTCAGCCCGGCGGAGTGGCGGCGCACTTTTCGTCGCGGGGCTTAGCCGCCGAGCGTGGCGCTGTCGATGACGAAGCGGTATTTCACGTCGCCTTTAATCATCCGCTCCCAGGCCTCGTTAATCTGGTCGCCGCGAATCAGCTCTATATCGGCGACGATACCGTGCTCGGCGCAGAAATCGAGCATCTCCTGGGTTTCCGGGATGCCGCCGATCATCGACCCGGCAATTGACCGGCGGCGGAAGATCAGATTAAACACTTCCGGCGAGGGATGCGGCGTGGCGGGCGCGCCCACCAGCGTCATGGTGCCGTCGCGTTTGAGCAGGGTGGTGAAGGCATCGAGGTTATGCGGCGCCGCCACGGTGTTGAGTATGAAGTCGAAGCTCTTCAGGTGGGCGGCCATTTCGTTTTCGTTGCGCGAGACCACCACTTCGTCCGCGCCCAGCTCCCGCGCCGCGTCACGCTTGGATTCCGAGGTGGTAAAGGCCACCACGTGGGCGCCCATGGCGTGGGCCAACTTGATGCCCATATGCCCCAGCCCGCCAATGCCCACGATGCCGACTTTTTTGCCCGGTCCGACGTTCCAGTGGCGTAGCGGCGAGTAAGTTGTGATGCCCGCGCACAGCAGCGGCGCGACGGCGGCCAGCTGCTCTTTGGGATGGCGGACGCGCAGCACGTAGCGCTGATGCACAACGATCTGCTGGGAGTAACCGCCGAGCGTGTGGCCGGGCGCGTCCTGCGTCGGGCCGTTATAGGTGAGCACCATACGATCGCAATAGTTTTCCAGCCCGTCCCGGCACTCCTCGCACTCTTTACAGCTGTCGACCATACAGCCGACGCCCACCAGATCGCCAGCGGCGTGGCCGGAGACCCGGCTGCCTACAGCGGTCACCCGGCCGACGATTTCATGGCCCGGCACGCAGGGATAGAGTGTCCCTGCCCACTCGGAGCGGGCCTGGTGTACATCCGAGTGGCAGACGCCGCAATAATCAATGGCGATCTGCACATCGTCCGGCCCCGGTTCGCGGCGGGTGATGGCCATAGACCCCAACGGCTGGCTGGCCGAGTTCGTTCCAATAGCGTTGATCTGCATAGCAAAACCTCTTCTACATAACGGCGTTGAATAAAACGGAGGGGGGAGAGCGTTTTTTGAGCGGCAGGATCAAGCGTAGCCTGGTTGAGGCGCGATGGGTGGGGGAGAGCTCAAAGGGTTAAAGATGGGCTCACCCCTGCAAATGGAATGTAGAAAATATCAGGGCGCGACGGGCGTCAGATAATCCAGCCGCAGCGGCCCGGCAAGCAGGCTATCCATCTGCGCAATAAAATCCTGGAAGTGCGGCAGGGCGATATGCGCGTCCAGCGCTTCCTGATTGTGCCAGGATTCGCGCATATAGAACGTATCCGGCGCATCGCGCAGCTGAAACAGGGCGTAATCAAGGTTGCCTGGCTCCTGACGCGTCGGCAGCAGCAGCGCCCGCAGGGCCTGGCGCAGCGCGTCGCTGTGGCCCGGTTTCGCCGTCAGCACCGCGAGAAGTGAAATCGCCTCGCCGCTCATCTTAAAAGCCCTCCAGCACGATTTTGCCCACCGAACGCCCGGTTTCCAGCTGCGCGTGCGCTTTTTGCAGGTTGGCGGCGGTGATGGCGCCGTAGTGCTCGCCGAGGGTGGTCTTAATGGTGTTGTCGTCAATCAGCGCCGCCACGCGGGTCAGCAGCTGATGCTGGGCGATCATGTCCGGCGTGTCGAACATCGAGCGGGTAAACATAAATTCCCAATGCAGGGAGATGCTTTTCGCCTTCAGCGGCACCACGTCGAGGGTTTCCGGGTCGTCAATGAGCGCCAGCTTGCCCTGCGGTGCGAGAGCGGCGATCAGCTGCGGATAGTGCTGGTCGGTATTGGTCAGGCTGGCGACGTGGGTCACCGCTTTG
The DNA here is from genome assembly GCF_033843325.1 of Klebsiella sp. JN_Kp126. Taxonomy (NCBI): domain Bacteria; kingdom Pseudomonadati; phylum Pseudomonadota; class Gammaproteobacteria; order Enterobacterales; family Enterobacteriaceae; genus Klebsiella; species Klebsiella sp. JN_Kp126. Next base: position 28,248 of record NZ_JAWXQV010000077.1, read on the forward strand.
ACGCCAATCCGCGCCAGCTCTTCGGCGAGCGGTTTGCTGTGATCGATAACATGATGCGCGCCCGCTTCCCGTACCCATTTCTGGCTTTCCGGGCGCGAGGCGGTGCCAATGACCGTCATACCGGTGAGCTTGCTGGCGAGCTGGGTCAGTATCGAACCGACGCCGCCCGCCGCGCCGACGATCAGCAGCGTGTCACCCGCGTTGCCGCCTTCCTCTACGCCAAGACGGTGGAACAGCAGCTCCCAGGCGGTAATGGCGGTGAGCGGCAGCGCGGCGGCGGCGGCATTATCCAGCGAACGCGGTTTGCGGGCGACGATGCGCTCATCCACTAACTGAAATTCGCTGTTGCTGCCCGGACGGCCCAGCGCGCCGGCGTACCACACTTCATCTCCCGCGGCGAACAGCGTCACCGCGCTGCCGACGGCTTTCACCACGCCGACCGCGTCCCAGCCCAGCACGCGCGGGGTATCGGCGTTAAACCCGGCGCGGACTTTGGTATCCACCGGGTTGACGGAAATAGCCTTCACTTCAACCAGCAGGTCATGTCCCTCGGCAACCGGCTGCGGCAGCTCGATGTCGGTTAAAAAAGGAATATTGCTGCCTTCTGCCGCCGCGCGGGTAATGGCGATCGCTTTCATACACTCTCCGGTTTTGAATAAGGTTCATCGTTTGAATGTATTGAGGATAGACCGCGGCACGCGGGGGAAAAATGGCCCGACGGCGATAACAGTTATATTGAAAAAGTGAAAATCAGCGGACGCGATAAAAATCGAGCATCACGCCGTCCTGCGTGCGGCCGCCGGAACAGATAAACAGCGAGGTGGTCAGCCAGCGCAGCGCAGGCGCATCCACTTCAAAAGTCGGTACGGTACGAAAATAGATAGCTTCCGGCGGAATATCGCTAAAAAAGCGCATATCGTCGCCGAAAAGACGCTCTTTGTACTCTTCGGGTAGGCGGCGAATGCCGTTGTTTTCGATGTATACCGTGCCTTCTTCCACGTGTAATGCATAGCGGGCAGAGAGGCGGCAGGTGCCGTCAGGTTCGACGATCTGGCTGTCGACGCCGCCGGGTAAGACGTGGCCGTTAAGCTCACCGCGTACGGTTCCGCTGAGAATAGGGATCAGCTGACGTTTCCCGCTCTGCGGGCTGCGGGAGACGATGATCGGTTTGTCTACCTGAATGGTGAGAGAGAAGCTGTGTTCGAGTTCGGGTGTCATCATTGGTCTCCTTTCTAAGCCACGTTATCCCGTTAGTGTAAGGATTTAAAGGTGAAGGGAATAACGCAAACATTGGATGGAAATGATTGGCTGGGGAGATGGAAGTGAACAAAAAACGGCCGCGACCGCGGAATTATTTGGCGTATTCTGCTGACATAATGCTTTCACACGGACGCGAGGAATAAAGATGAATACGCTATTTCTGATTGGCCCTGGCGGGGTGGGGAAAAGCACGGTTGGAGCGCTGCTGGCGCAGGCGATGAGCTACCGGCTTATCGATCTCGATAGCGAATTTTGCGAGCAGATTTTAAATATTCGCCAATATATTCAGCGCAATGGATATGAGCGCTATGTGCGTGAGAACGCCGCGCTATGCTCTCGCCTGCTGGCGGAGAATCCGCATGAAAAACGAGTGGTGGTGCTCTCCTCGGGATTTCTTGCCGCCGATGTCTGCCCGGAGATTGTCGCCGGGAATCGACAGCTTGTGCGGCAGTCCGGGTATTCCATCCTGCTGCTGCCTTCAGAGGATATTAATATCGCTACGCGCATAGTGGTCGCGCGCCAGCTGATGCGCGGCTTTGGTCTGGTCAGCGAAAAAGAAGAGATGAAGTTCCGCCAGCGCTTTAGGGAATATTGTGCATTAGACGATTGCCGGGTGGTTTCGTCTGAGGAGCCAGAGAGGGTGGCGGAGCTGGTGCGGGAGAAGCTTGCTGCGGAACAGCGGAAACAAAAAAGCCTGGCGGCGATGCGTGAGCTGAGCGAGCTGTCACAGAAGCTGGGATTGTATAACTAAACGCCATGCAGCGCGGCTCGGTGGGAATTACACAGGCCCAAAGATAATCTCGCATCGCGTAGGCCGGGCAAGGCGCCGCCTGGCAGAAAGGCGCGAACAACAGGCAATTATCTCTCGCACGCGCAAATAAACCCGCCGTTCGCTGGCGCGAATATCGCGGATGCGCTCCAGCATCTCATCGAAATAGTCGGGTACAGCCGATGAACCAACAGGCGGATTTTTTAACCGCTCATCATCCATCACAAAACCTTTGATCAGGTATTCCTGGAGCGTCTGGGTTGCCCACTGGCGGAACTGAGTGCCGCGAGGGGAGCGAACGCGATAGCCAACGGCAAGGATGACTTGCAGGCTGTAGTGAAGCTGGTTGCGGCTTACCTGGCGACGACCTTCCTGTTGAACTTGTAAGTAAGACTTACAGGTTGCGTTTTGATCAAGTTCCTCTTCTTCATAGATCGCTTTAATGTGCTGTGTAACTGCCTGGGGAGTGATCTGATAAAGATTTGCGATGGATGCCTGAGGGAGCCAAAGCGTATCGCTTTCAAAGCGGCATTCAACACGTACTTTCCCATCACCGCTGGCAAACATAACGAATTCACCTATTGGGGGCGAAGTTAAATGTTTATTTGCCATATAGCCTCCGGGTTAACCTGCTTTGGCTCGCATAGTATGTCAGAAGAGCATAAATTTCATTAGCCGGACGATTAACCCGGCGTCATTTGGGAGCGGCTATCCAGAAGGCGAACATGTCCGGGAGTCAGACGAGATGAAGCGTATTGTTGACGCTTTTAAAGGATTGCTGAATTTGCAGTAGCTCCGCTTTAAGCATTTCTTCCTTATCGCTCTGCGGCAGCAGAACAATACAGCCATCCATTACCTTAACCGTGAAGCGCTTTCCGGTATCGAACCCCGCTGCGCGTAACCACTTGCCGGAAAGGGTAAGACTTGGTGTACTGGTGTCCCGACCTTGCGGACGATATCCCACAATCAGGTGACGCTCGGTTCCGGAAACGGCAAAGTCTGAGGTAGAATGCGAATCAGCCATAATCAACTCCTTGATAGTTGGTGTGGTTAGACGCTCCGGCTGTGTTCCCGCACTTCGGAGCGTTGTTTGTACAAGAGGCTTTTAGGTGGCCTCCTATATGTTAAGATTAGTTGGATAGGTGGCCTCATGTCAATCATAGCGCGCGAAAAAAAACCAAAGGGCGGCGGCCAGTCTCCGCAGTTTAAAATGCGCATTGATCCGGCATTAAAGGAACAACTGGATGCCGTGGCGGCGGAAGAGGGGGTGAGTCTCGCCAGTTGGTTGAAGGAGCTGGCGAGGGAGGCTTTGCGTAAAAGAGGCATTGAACCAAAGGGGTAGTGAATTTTTAAATATTAGTAATTAAGTTAATCTTGTTTTTTTATAAGGCCCACAACACCAACTAAAAAGGAGTCGTCCGATATCAGACCACTGATTTTCTAATCTTGGGGGTAATGTAGGTGTATAAGCATGTAAATTTCCTTTATGAATAAAATCAATAGCATTACCAAGGATATTATCTCCAAACCCTTCAATTTTCATGCAAGGTGACTTACAAGTACATATTCCTTCATCAAGACACTCTGACTTATTAACACTATTTGATGATTTTAAAAATGGTATCCAGTATGCGCCATGTAGTTTATCTAACTCGAGTGCATTTTTTAATTCAAGCCCTTTTTTATGATCGAAATAAAATTTGATAGTTTCATCTTTTATTGTTGATGATTTTAAAAAATCGATGGTCTTATTTCGTTCTTCATTAATAATAGTAGATTTCTCGATAGTTTCTATTGGGATTAGAGATTCTATTTCGTGCACATCAAGAATTTTAACCATTCCAGTCTTGTTAAATTTAGCCTTTCCAAAGGCTTTTGATGTGCTCCCTAAAGGACCTTTAGGATGTTTTTTATCGTTATCGAGTAAACATAATATTAATTCATTTTTTTGTATGTATCGATCGAAAACCTCTTTTGTTGTACCGCCTCCTCCATTGATTGGGGTACAATTTATATTACACTTGTTAATTCTATTTATTTTTGAAAAATAACCAATAATTACTTGGTAGAAATCGTTATCAGTTAAATTTTCAAAAATGATATTAGGGTATTGTAGCCTTGAAGAGTCTTTAAAATATATTGGACCTACGATAAATGTCACAGTAGAACCTTTATCGACCCATTTTGTTGAGTTATCAATGACATTGAAATCAACTATAATATAAAAATTAATGATTTTAAGCAGTGCAGTATATTCTGCCTGACCTTTCATAGCTTCAAGAGCTATTTGTTTAGTGTTTTGGTTATAAAGGCCGAGCGTTTCGGTAGTAATGCTTTTAAAAAATGATTTGTCAGTTATTAATATATGTTTTTTTTCTTGAAATGACCGAAGCATATTATCTATTGAAATAGATATTTCCGGTATCAGCGTATGGTGAGAATCACAATTCTCTAATTTAATAAGCATAATTATTGCCCCGAGAAAAATCCAATAGGCCAGTTTTCAAGAAAACCATTCTCATCAAAGTAAGATTTGGTTACTTTAGTACTATTATCCTCATTTTTATCAAAAACTAATATTGAAATGTCTTCAGCCTTGATGTCAATACTATCATCTTCGACACATTCTCCGAGTGCTTCAATCATATTTTGGCTGTGAGTTTCAAATATTATTTTAAGATCAAGGTCGCTATTTTTAGCTTTTGAAATGACCTTAGCAAAAGTTTTTGAAAGATTATATTGGTATGATGGGTGAAGATGTAATTCTGGTTGTTCAATAATAAACGTAATTGGCGCTTTTAGATAGTTATTAGATCTTCTTTCCGTTTCAAGCCAAATAGCTGTGACAATTGGTAATACTTGTGAATATCCAAATCCCATATCACTAATATTAAATTCATCTTTACTATTGGTTGAAATAGTAACAGCGAAGTGTGCACCAACTTGTTTTACTTTAACAATAAAGTCAAAGTTTTCTTTTGTCCACTCTTCAAATTTATTTTTCTCATACGGTTTTAATGAATTTAGAAGCATTGCAAGATTTGAACCAGTGTGATCTATCTCATTAATTTGTAGATCTTGGAAACGATAAAAACGCTCTGATGTTGCTCTTAGTGGTGCAATATATTTAACTTTATTGAATGTCTCTGATAGTGTTCTATTGAGCATATCAGATATTAGATTTACGTTGTATCCTAGAATATAGGGGTAAATACTTTCTGTAATAGCATCTTTATCTTGATTAAAATGCTTTATAAATGTTTTCTGCTCTTTAAATAGTGTTTCTAACATCATTTTAGCATCGCTAAATGGAAGGAACGATAATCTGCTAAGAGTATGTGTTATCCTTGTTATATCTGTTTTGCTATGAAAATGTTCTTGTATTATTTTGGTCGCCGACTCTAAAAAAGACATTTCTAGTGCTCTATCAATATTTGGCCCATATAAATATCCTTTGTTTGTGCTTAAAATTTGGTCATCTTTATTTTTCTTTTGTATTATGCTAGGTATAAATTGCCCAAGATTGCGAGCGGTTAGACCATCCCTTTCTAAAATAACAGAACCAGATTTAATTGTGAGCTTAGCATTTTCATTATCATCTATATACAGAGAAATAGAAAAATCAGGGTGTGTTATTAGTACCTCTCTTGTCTTTGTTTTCCTATCCTTAGAATAAACGGTTAAATCAACCGACAAATTCATTTCTGTAAGTGGTATATTCCAATATCTATAAGGAGAGTAACGGCTTTGTTTTTGTGTATTGATGGTTACATTAAAACAGAAGTTAATGTTGCTATTCCCACTACCATTAGATCTTATTTCATCAAAATCACCAAAATCAACATAGCGTCCGTACCATAAAATTGGGCCTGTTGTATTTTCTTCTACAGATTGACGAAATAGAGGGAAGGTTCTAAGTAAAGAACTTTTACCACTACTATTTTTGCCAACAAAAACAGTTATAGGTTTTAAATCAATTAATGTTTTTTTCTTAAAACTTCTAAAGTTAGCAACGCCAATACCATTTATCATAAATACCTCCTTTATACCGGAATAAATAGTAACTTTTTTTGAATTTAAATGATAGTCGTTAAAAATATTATCATTTACGCTACAGTTTGATAACTATACATCATATCTTACTTTTAATTTTAAAGAAAAACTTGGAAGAGATATAAGTAAAAAAGAAGATAATAATTTTGGCGGAAGATCACAGGAGTTGAACCTGCCCGGGACCGCTGGCGGCCCCAACTGGATTTGAAGTCCAGCCACCTCACCGGAGATGACGATCTTCCGCGCCTCGATTGCTACATGGAGGCGGGGCGCATTATAGCTACTTTCCTGCATTAACCACATACCCAAACGCACTTTTTTACTGTTAAAACTGGACTTTACAGAACCTTCTTAAACAATTCCTTGCAAAATCCGTGGCTTACACTTTTACACACTCTTTCAGGCTACCGGGATCACATAAAACAAGAAACGTAATTTGAATATGAGATATCGCAATTCATCTTACTGCGCGGATGGTTTACAAAGCATGTAACCGGTACCAACCCGCGGCAGCGCTGAGAGAAGAGTGTGCGATGAAAGATCATATTTTGTCCGTCAAAGAGAAGATTGGCTACGGCATGGGCGATGCCGCAAGCCACATCATTTTTGATAACGTCATGTTGTATATGATGTTTTTCTATACCGATATCTTTGGTATTCCTGCTGGCTATGTCGGCACCATGTTCCTGCTGGCCCGCGCGCTGGATGCGATATCCGACCCCTGCATGGGGCTGCTGGCCGACCGTACCCGCAGCCGCTGGGGCAAATTCCGCCCGTGGATCCTGTTCGGCGCGATTCCGTTCGGCCTCGTCTGCGTACTGGCCTACAGTTCGCCGGACCTGAGCCATAACGGCAAGCTGATTTACGCCGCGGTCACCTACACGCTGCTGACCCTGCTCTACACCGTGGTCAACATCCCGTACTGCGCGCTGGGCGGGGTCATCACCGACAACCCAACGCAGCGCATCTCCCTGCAGTCCTGGCGCTTTGTGCTGGCGACGGCGGGCGGCATGCTCTCCACCGTCCTGATGATGCCGCTGGTGAACTTTATCGGCGGCGAAGATAAAGCGTTTGGTTTCCAGGGCGGCATCGCGGTGCTGTCGGCGATCGCTTTCCTGATGCTGGCGTTTTGCTTCTTCACCACCAAAGAGCGCGTCGAAGCGCCGCCGAGCTCTACCTCAATGCGGGAAGACCTGCGCGATATCTGGCGTAACGATCAGTGGCGTGTCGTTGGTCTGCTGACCATCCTCAACATCCTCGCGGTCTGCGTTCGCGGCGGTGCGATGATGTACTACACCACCTGGATCATGGGGTCCGCGGGTCTGTTCACCGCCTTCCTCACCACCTACTGCGTCGGCAACCTGATTGGCTCGGCGCTGGCGAAGCCGCTCACCGACTGGAAATGCAAAGTCAGCGTCTTCTGGTGGACTAACGCCCTGCTGGCGGCGCTGAGCGTGGCGATGTTCTTCGTGCCGATGGACGCCGAAATCACCATGTTCGCCTTTATCTTCGTGATTGGCGTGCTGCACCAGCTGGTGACGCCGATTCAGTGGGTGATGATGTCCGACACCGTCGACTACGGCGAATGGTGTAACGGCAAACGCCTGACCGGCATCAGCTTTGCGGGCACCCTGTTCGTGCTCAAGCTGGGCCTGGCGCTGGGCGGCGCGCTGATTGGCTGGATGCTGGCGGGCGGCGGTTACGATGCCGCGGCCAAAACCCAGAACAGCGCCACTATCACCATCATCATCTCATTGTTCACCCTCGCTCCGGCGGTCTGTTATCTGTTGAGCGCGGTTATCGCGAAACGCTACTACACCCTGAAAACCCCGTTCCTGAAAAAGATGATGGCGGAGCTGGCTCAGGGCGCGCGCCGCAACGAACAGGAATTCATTTCAGCGCCGACAGGCAAAGAATTGCAAAACTAAGAGGAAGCTATTCATGAAAATCAGTGATGGAAACTGGCTTATTCAACCAGGGCTCAATCTGATCCAACCCGTACAGGTGTACGAAGTTGAGCAACAGGGCAATGACATGGTGGTCTACGTCGCGTCGCGCGAAGTGCGCGAGCGTGCCGCCCAGCTGGACGTTCCGCTATTTACCGTGCGCTTCTTCTCTCCGCAGGAAGGGGTGATTGGCGTACGTATGGAGCACTTCCAGGGCGCGCTGAACAACGGCCCACACTATCCGCTGAACGTGCTGAAAGACGTCAAGGTGGAGATTAACAACGGCGCTGAGTATGCCGAGCTGAAGAGCGGCAATTTGACCGCGCGCGTCACGAAAGGCGACTTCTGGTCGCTGGATTTCCTGCGCGACGGCGTGCGGATTACCGGTAGCCAGCTGAAAAACGACGGCTACGTGCAGGATACGAAAACGCATCGTAACTATATGTTTGAGCGCCTGGATCTCGGCGTCGGCGACACCGTTTACGGCCTCGGCGAGCGCTTTACCGCGCTGGTGCGCAACGGCCAGACGGTCGACACCTGGAACGAAGACGGCGGCACCAGCACCGAACAGTCGTACAAAAATATCCCGTTCTATCTGACCAACCGCGGCTACGGCGTGCTGGTGAATCATCCTGAGCGCGTCTCTTTCGAAATCGGCTCCGAGAAAGTCTCTAAGGTGCAGTTCAGCGTCGAAGGTGAATACCTGGAGTACTTCGTTATCGACGGCCCGACCCCGAAAGAGGTGCTGAACCGCTATACCCGGTTTACCGGGCGTCCGGCGCTGCCGCCGGCCTGGTCTTTTGGCCTGTGGCTGACCACCTCGTTCACTACCAACTACGATGAAGCGACGGTTAACAGCTTTATCGACGGCATGGCGGAGCGCAACCTGCCGCTGCACGTGTTCCACTTTGACTGCTTCTGGATGAAGGCCTTCCAGTGGTGCGATTTTGAATGGGATCCGGTGACCTTCCCTGACCCGGAAGGCATGATTAAGCGCCTGAAAGAGAAAGGGCTGAAGGTCTGCGTGTGGATTAACCCCTATATCGGCCAGCGTTCGCCGGTGTTTAAAGAGCTGCAGGAGAAAGGCTATCTGCTGAAACGCCCGGACGGTTCGCTGTGGCAGTGGGATAAATGGCAGCCGGGCCTGGCGATTTATGACTTCACTAATCCGCAAGCCTGCCAGTGGTATGCCGACAAGCTGAAAGGCCTGGTAGCGATGGGCGTTGACTGCTTCAAGACCGACTTCGGCGAGCGTATCCCGACCGACGTGCAGTGGTTTGATGGTTCCGATCCGCAGAAAATGCACAACCACTACGCCTTCATCTATAACGAGCTGGTGTGGAACGTACTGAAAGAGACCGTCGGCGAGAAAGAAGCGGTGCTGTTCGCGCGCTCCGCCTCGGTGGGCGCGCAGCAGTTCCCGGTGCACTGGGGCGGCGACTGCTACGCCAACTATGAATCGATGGCGGAAAGCCTGCGCGGCGGCCTGTCGATCGGCATGTCCGGCTTTGGGTTCTGGAGCCACGATATCGGCGGCTTCGAAAACACCGCGCCCGCTCACGTCTACAAGCGCTGGTGCGCCTTCGGCCTGCTGTCGAGCCACAGCCGTCTGCACGGCAGCAAATCCTATCGCGTGCCGTGGGCCTACGATGACGAGTCCTGCGACGTGGTGCGCCACTTCACGCAGCTGAAATGCCGCATGATGCCGTATCTGTACCGTCAGGCGGCGCTGGCCAATGAGTTCGGTACGCCGATGCTGCGTTCGATGATGCTGGAGTTCCCGCACGACCCGGCCTGCGACTATCTGGATCGGCAGTACATGCTGGGGGATTCCGTGCTGGTGGCGCCGGTGTTTAGCGAAGCGGGAGACGTCCAGTTCTGGCTGCCGGAAGGCCGCTGGACCCATCTGTGGCACAACGATGAAGCGCAGGGTAGCCGCTGGCATAAGCAGAATCACGATGTGCTGAGCCTGCCGGTGTACGTGCGTGACAACACTCTGCTGGCGCTGGGAAACAATGATCAGAAGCCGGACTACGCGTGGAACGAAGGTACCGCCTTCCAGCTGTTTAGCCTCGACGATGGTCGCGAAGCCGTCTGTCAGGTGCCGGCCGCGGACGGGTCGGTGGTCTTTACCCTGACGGCGAAACGCCAGGGCAACGTCATCACCGTCAGCGGTGACGGCGAGGCCAGCGGCTGGACGCTGTGCCTGCGCAACATCCAGCAGGTGGCGGGCGTGCAGGGCGGCGCTCAGGCGGGTAGCGAGCTGGGCGTGGTGGTGACCGCGCAGAGCAATGCGTTGACGATTACGCTGTAAGCGCTTTGTAGCCCGGACAAGGCGCGTCAAGCGCCGCCTCCGGGGAAGGTGCCAAACCTGATGCATCAGCGCTGCTGCTTCCCGGCTCGCGCTGCGCTTAGCCGGGCTACAGGTTTCCTGCCGTCTGCACGCCGTAGCCCGGACAAGGCGCGTCAAGCGCCGCCTCCGGGGAAGGTGCCAAACCTGCTGCATCAGCGCAGCTGCTTCCCGGCTCGCGCTGTGCTTAGCCGGGCTACAGGTTTCCAGCCGTCTGCACGCCGTAGCCCGGACAAAGCGCGTCAAGCGCCGCCTCCGGGAAGAAGGTGCCAAACCTGCTGCATCAGCGCAGCTGCTTCCCGGCTCGCGCTGCGCTTAGTCGGGCTACAGGTTTCCAGCCGTCTGCACGCCGTAGCCCGGACAAGGCGCGTCAAGCGCCGCCTCCGGGAATGCTGTCAGGCTAAAGGCGGTTAACCATTCCCGGGTATATTCTTATGATGAATTGAGATCGCTATCACGTATATTTCTTCCTGAAATGTGATCTGAATTATAATTATTCTTCAATCCCTCTCTTCGTTTTATTTCTGTCCGGATGTCTGGACAAAATTTAGTATTGTTGTTTACGCCTCTGCTACTTATATTTATCCTCAATGATTTATGTAGCGCTCGCGTGGTATCGCGCTGGCCTCCAGACATTAATCTGGTATGCAATAAGGGTAAATAATGCAAATGATTACCTCACGACAGAACAGATTATTGAAATTTCTCCTGCCCCGCAGAGAATACGTTACGCTGCTGAAAATTGCTGAATATTTAAATGTGTCAGAAAAAACGGTTCAGCGTGATTTACGCTTTTTAGAACAGTGGTTATCTGAGTGGAAAATGACTATCGACAAACGCTCAGGTACCGGCGTGATGCTGATCGCTGATAATGTCACGGATCTGCTGCAATTAGACCAATTACTCAGTAACGAGGGGGAGGACAGCGATGTCATGATGAATAACTCCCGGCGTGTGAAAATTGCTTCGCAGCTCTTAAGTGAGACTCCGCGGGAGACATCAATTAATAAGCTCTCTGAGCGTTATTTTATCAGTAGTGCATCTATCGTTAATGATCTGAAAATTATTGAGTCATGGATTGCTCCGCTCGGCTTAACGCTGATTCGTAGCCAGAGCGGGACGCATATTGAAGGCAGCGAAAACAGCGTCCGCCAGGCGATGGCGTCGTTAATTAATGGAGTGATTAATCATAATGAGCCCGGCTGTATTATCCATTCCCGGCTGGACTCAGGAAGCTATAAAGCGCTGGTGCATTATTTTGGTGAGGATGACGTTTTATTTGTTCAGTCATTATTACAGGAAATGGAGCGCAAGCTGTGCTGGTCATTAGGCGAACCGTATTATGTGAATATTTTTACCCATATCCTCATTATGATGTATCGCATTACCCGTGGGAATGCCTTACCGCGGCGTGAGCAGGGGCAGCAGATTTTTGATGAGACGATATTTAGCGTTGCCCAGAATATGCTGCGAAAAATTGAACACCGTATTGACCATTCGCTGCCGGAAGATGAAGTCTGGTTTATTTATCAGTACATCATCTCCTCTGGCGTTGTGGTGGAAGAGCGAGATGATGTCAGCATGGTGCGCTATATGCATTCTAGCGATGAGGCCCGACAAATTACCGATCGTCTGATTAGCGCTTTTTCCACCATGATTGATCTCGATTTAACCGCCGATCGCGCGTTATACGATGGCCTGCTCATTCATATCAAGCCGCTCATTAACCGCCTTAATTTTCGGATTTATATTCGTAACCCTCTGCTTGAGGATATCAAGGGCGAGCTGACGGACGTGTGGCCGCTCACCCAGCGGGCGGTCAATCAGGTTTTTAGCCGCTGGGGCGAGCGTGCGGTTTCCGACGACGAGATTGGCTATCTCACCGTTCATTTCCAGGCGGCGATGGAAAGACAGGTCGCCAGCAAGCGAGTTCTGCTGGTTTGTTCTACCGGAATCGGCACATCTCACCTGTTGAAAAGTAGAGTGTTGAGAGCGTTTCCAGACTGGACCATCGTCGGCGTGGTTTCGGCAAGCAGCCTGCATACCCTTCAGCCGCAGGACAAGATTGAACTGGTTATTTCGACGATCAATCTGCCGGAAATAGCTTTGCCGGTAGTCTATGTTAGCGCATTTTTTAATGATGCCGATATCCGACGGGTTACGGAAAAAATCGTTACCGACAAATTACATCGTGCGGCAATATCTGCTGTAGATAATGAAGTTTTATATCCATGAGGTAAAGAATATGGACATAACCAGGATTTTAAACACCAAACGCGTTTTGTTAGATATGCACGCTACGAATAAAGCGGAAGCCATCGAGGAGTTAACCGACTTATTACAAAAAGACGGGGCGATAAGCTGTCGAGAAACCTTTATTCAGGATGTCTGGCAGCGTGAGTCGGAAGGCTCAACGGGGTTTGAAAATCATATTGCGATCCCGCATGGAAAGTCGTCCGCCGTTGTTAATACCACCCTTGCCATTGGTCGCACCCGGCAGGATATCGCCTGGGAAACGCTGGACGGCAGCCAGGTACGCTGCATTATTTTATTTGCCGTTCGTCTGGAAGATCAAAATACCACCCATATTCGCCTGTTGTCCCAGGTCGCCGGAGCGCTGGCGGATGATGACATTATTGAACAACTGCTCAAAGAAACCAGTCCGCAGAGGATTATTGATCTGTTTAACCAATATGCCGAGTCGGACATTTACTAACAATAACTAGCGGAGTCCGAGATGAATATTGTCTGTGTTGCTGCCTGTACCGCAGGTATTGCTCATACTTATATTGCACGTGAGAAGCTGATTAAAGGCGCGAAAGCGCTGGGCCACAATGTCAAAGTCGAAACCCAGGGAACCATTGGTACTGAAAATGAACTGGCGGCGGAAGATATTGACGCTGCGGATGTCGTTATTCTTGCCATTGATGTGAAAATTAAAGGTGAAGAGCGTTTTAAAAATAAACGGATTGTCAGAGTAAAAACGGAAGTCGTGATTAAGTCGCCGATTCAGTTTATCGAAAAGGTCGAAAAATCCTTAGCGAATGCCTGATCCTTAATCTGGAGGGATCTACCATGAGTGAGAATAAAACTCCCGTCTCACAGGAAATTAAGAAGCATTTATTAACCGGTATTTCATGGATGATACCGCTGATCGTCGCCGCCGGGATCTGCATCGCGCTGGGACAAGTCCTTGGCGGGACGAACGTTGGCGAGAAAACCGGCACCATTCCGTGGATGTTAAACCAAATCGGCGGCTGGGGAATGGGGCTGATTGTGCCCTTGATCTGCGCCGCTATCGCTTACTCCATTGCCGATCGTCCTGGATTCGCTCCGGGTTTGATCGTGGGTTTTGTCTGCGGGCAAATTCATACCGGTTTTATTGGCGGCATGCTGGGCGGCTTCCTCGTGGGCTACACGGTACTGGCGCTAAAACACTATATTCGGCTGCCGAAGTCGATGCAGGGGCTGATGCCGATTATGGTGCTGCCGGTATTAAGCACCATCATTAGCGGTTTGCTGATGATGACCCTGATCGGCAAGCCCATTGCCTGGCTGCAGGACGCGCTGATTCACATGCTGGAGTCGATGCAGGGCGGCTCGCGTTTCCTGCTGGGCGCCATCCTTGGCGCCATGGCGACCTTCGACTTCGGCGGTCCGGTGAATAAAACCATGTCGCTGTTTGCCGATGGTCTGCTGGTCAGCGGCGTTTACGGCCCGGAAGCGGTGAAGTTTGTGGGTTCGATAATCCCGCCGTTCGGTATCACCCTCTCGTTCCTGCTGACCCGCCATAAATATACCCGTGCTGAACGCGAAGCCTTGAAGGCCGCGTTCCCGATGGGGATCTGCATGATCACCGAAGGGGTGATCCCCATCGCCGCCCGCGATCTGCTGCGCGTCGTGGGATCCTGCGTGGTGGCGTCAGCGGTGGCCGGTGGCCTGATCATGACCTGGGGCGTGGAGAGTCCGGTGCCGCACGGTGGAATGTTTGTGGTGCCGCTCTTTACGCATCCCCTGCTGTTCTGCCTCTCTCTGGCGATTGGCACCGTGATTTGCGGTGTGATGCTCTCGCTGTGGAAAAAGCCGGTAACCGAGCGCGATGAAGAGTTTGATGAGCTGAACGACCAAAAGGTCAAAGACGACGAAATCACCTTTACCCTCGAATAAACGGAGGCCCTATGTTTGCCGATATGAAAAGTATGGTGATCAAAGCCTGGCGTGAACGGTATGCCCTGCTGGCGATTAACTGCATGAACCTGGAAAGCGCACGCGCGGCGGTGCGCGTGGCGGAAAAACATCGCGCGCCGATTATTCTCAACCTGTATCAGGGGCATCTGTCGCACTTTCCGGCGGCGACGACGGCGGCGGTAGTCAGGGTACTGGCGGAGGAGGCGAGCGTACCCGTGACGTTAAGTCTCGATCACGGCAAAGATCCGATAAAAATACGTCAGGCTTTCCGCGCCGGATTTAGCGGGTTAATGATCGATGCTTCGGCGTTCGCGCTGGCGGAGAACATCCGCCAGACCCGAGAGGTCGCTGAACTGGCCGCCAGCGTTGGGCTGTGCGTGGAGGGCGAACTGGGGCACCTGGCGGATGCGCCGCGCTACGACCAGGCCAGCAATGCCGATTTAATGACCCAGCCGCAGGACGTCCCTCCCTTTATCGAACAGACCGGGATTGACCTGCTGGCGGTCTCCGTAGGAACCGCCCACGGTATGTACGCCCCCGGCGTAAAACCGATGCTCGATTTCGACCGCCTGGCGCAGATACAGCGCGCGTCATCCGTGCCGCTGGCGCTGCACGGCGGGAGCGGTACGCCGTTCGAGCAGCTGCAACGTTGCCCGGAATTCGGGGTCGCAAAAATCAACGTTGGGGCGGCGGTATTTGAAGCGGGGAAAGCGGCGCTGCTGCACACCCTGTGCCACGACAGCACCATTGAGCTGGCCGATGCGCTATCGGTGATGGAGCAGGCCAGCGCTGACGCCATCGTTCCCTATTTACACGCATCCGGCTCAATCAACAAAGCCTGATTAAATCTCAGTAAGGCCTTCCATGCCGGCGCCCGTATGCCCTGGCAGGGCTTACCACACCCTGAAACTGGAGAATAACGATGTTAGTTTCAATGCACGAATTACTTAAACCCACCCGTGAACATGGTTTTGCTATCGGCGCATTTAACGTGGCGGATAGCTGTTTTATTCGCGCCGTGGTGGAAGAGGCGGAAGCGACAAATACGCCGGCGATTATTTCCATTCACCCCAGCGAGCACGATTTTGTGGGCGACGCGTTTTTTAGCTACGTGCGGGATATCACCCAGCGCAGCCGCGTGCCTTTCACCCTGCATCTGGATCATGGCGCCTCGGTGGAACATGTCCTGCGCGCCATTCAGTGTGGCTTCACCTCGGTCATGATCGATGGTTCGCTGCTGCCTTATGAAGAAAACGTGGCCCTGACCCGCGAAGTGGTGCGGCTGGCGCACGCGGTGGGCGTGTCGGTCGAAGGTGAGCTGGGGACCATCGGCCAGACCGGAACCTCTGTGGAAGGCGGCGTGTCAGAAGTCACCTATACCGACCCGGCGCAGGCGGAAGATTTCGTCGCCCGTACTGGCGTGGATACGCTGGCGGTAGCGATTGGCACCGCGCACGGTATCTATCCGAAGGGGATGCAGCCGGAGCTGCAGATGCACATTCTGCGCGATATCGCCGGGCGTCTGTCGATTCCGCTGGTGCTGCACGGCGGCTCGGCTAATCCGGATGCGGAAATTGCGGAATCCGTTACGCTTGGCGTCGGCAAAATCAATATTTCCAGCGATATGAAATATGCCTATTTCCAGAAAGTGCGCGAAATTCTGACAAAAGAGACATGGTGGGATCCGAATGTCATTTATCCGGAACCGATTAACGCCGCGCGGAAGGTGATTCGCCACAAAATGAAGCTCTTTGGCTCTACCGGCAAGGCCAGCCTGTACTAATCCCCCGGCGGGGCGGGGAAACCTGCCTCGCTATGAATAAGGAGGCCGGTATGAAGTATTTGGGGCTGGATATCGGCGGGAGCAAAATCGCCGCCGTAGTGATGGATGAACAAGGCCATGAATGGAGGCGTTTTCGCATTGAAACGCGAAAACAGACCCGGCAGCAGTTTATCGCAACGCTGGTGGCGTTAATCACCGCGATTGGGGATGAGCTGGCTCAGCCTTTGGCTATCGGTATCGCCCTGCCGGGGAGTATTTCCCCGCAGACCGGCAAGATCCGCAATGCCAATATTCAGGTCATCAACGGCTGCCGCTTACAGGATGAGCTTGAGCAGCGCCTGAGCCAGCCGGTTGTGCTGGCGAACGATGGCAACTGTTTCGCGTTATCAGAAGCCTGCGATGGCGCAGGTGCCGATTATTCGCTGGTATTTGGCATGACGCTGGGGACCGGATGCGGGGGCGGTATTGCGCTTAATCGCCAGATTTTCCCCGGCGCGTCAGGGATTGCGGCGGAGTGCGGGCATATCACGCTGCCGGGATATCAGGAGGTCAACGATGGGCCGCCCGAGCGCTGCTACTGCGGAAAATATAACTGCGTCGAGTCCTTTATTTCCGGCACCGGGCTGAGCGCGCGCTATCGTTTGATGACCCGGCAGGCGCTCAGCAGTCAGGCTATTATCGCCCGGGCGCTGGAGGGCGAGCATGCCGCCTGCGAGCAGGTGCTGCGCTTTCGCCAGCAGCTGGCGCGGACGCTGGCGACGGTGGTGAATCTTATCGATCCCGGCGTGATTGTTCTCGGCGGCGGTCTGTCTAACGTAGCGCTGCTGGTGAACGACCTGGAGGCGGATGTCGCCCCGCTGGTGTTTACCGACCATTTCACCACCCCCATCGTGCCTGCCCGACATGGTGACAGTAGCGGCATGCGCGGCGCAGCCTGGCTGGCCGTCCGCAGCGGAGTCGAAAATGAAACGTTCACAGATTAACTACGCGATTGATAAAGCGCATGCTATCGCCGAGTCCTTTCGCATTTGCTTACCCGAGTTTGCCTGCTTTACCGCCGATATCTGGGCGAAAAAGCGGTTTGAAGAGTGGCGAGAAGTTCGGGATCTACAGCTTGGCTGGGATATTACCGATTTTGGCAGCGGCCGTTTTCAGGAAACCGGACTGACGCTGTTGACCCTGCGTAACGGCGCGCCGGGCGATTCGCGCTATCCCAAGCCCTACGCCGAGAAGATGTTGCAGATTCAGCAGGATCAGCAAACCCCCTGGCATTTTCATTATCACAAAATGGAAGATATTCTGAACCGCGGCGGCGGCCGGCTCTGTCTGCAGCTGGCATGGGCGACAGAAGATGAACGGCTGGATATGCAGCGCAGCGTGAGCGTCGCGGTTGATGGCCGCCAGCGCACGCTGAAACCGGGAGAAACCCTGGTTCTTAACCCCGGGCAGGGCGTTTGCCTGCCGCCCACGCTGTACCACCGTTTTTGGGCTGAAAACGCGCTGGTGATGGGCTGGGAAATTTCGATGGTGAACGATGATAAGCGCGACAACCGTTTTCTGGAAGATAGCGGCCGCTTCCCGATGATTCAGGAAGATGAACCGAAAAAATGGTTATTGTGCAGTGAATACGGGCGCTGAAAAGAGATAGACGTTGTCGAATCCACCACCCTCCTTACCGGAGGGTTTTTTTATTCCATTTTGTCTAAAAAAGTAACGTTCATTTCATTCTGGTGATTGATGCCACAGACGCCAGCGCCGCCGGGTGATAGCGTAGTTTAGCGCTGAGAGGAGCCCGGTATGGATTTAGAAAACATCTTTCGTGACGTTAAGCTAAGCAAAACGGAAATGACCGTGCTGCGTTTTATTCAGAACGATCCTGAGCAATGCGTTCGCGAAGGGATCCGCGCCGTGGCGGAGCACTGTTATAGCAATCCCTCTTCGCTGGTACGCCTGGCGAAGAAGCTGAAATTCAGCGGCTGGCTGGAGCTGGTCTATTTTATTAAATTCAATATCACTATGCCCAAACTCGATGTGACCAACGACATCGATTATATGAGCATTCAGCCGGTGGAGCGGATAACGCCGTTGCTGGAAAGCCTGCAACATCACCGCATTTTGATTCACGGCAGCGGCTTTTCGCAGCTGATCGCCCAGTATATTTATAATAAATTTTTGGTGACCGGGGTGAATGCCAGCCTCGCGCTGTGGCCGGATTACGAAATCCTCGAGCAGAAGAACGCCGCCAAATTTGATTCGATCTGGATTATTTCCAAATCCGGACGCAGCAGTTCGGCGCTGAACTGGGTGAAGGCGCTGGAAGGGAAAGAGATTAACCTGGTCTGCTTTACCGGCGATTATCAAAGCCCGCTGGCGCAGGCGGCGGATACGGCGTTTATCATCTATGATCCGCAGAAGTTCGATGATGATATTTACTGGAGTAACCCCTTTTTTGGCTACTGCATACTCGGCTTTGAGCGGCTGCTGAAGATGTGGTTTGTGCAGACGGGGATCCCCGGAGGCGGCGCCTGAGGCGCCTGTCCGGGCTACCGGCTGCGATCCGGTAGCCCGGATAAGGCGTTAGCCGCCATCCGGGGGATTTCACCGGGCGTTTATTGCCAGTCGGCGAACTGCTTATCGTCGAGATAGGCTTCAACCAGCGTTTTTGCCAGCGAATAAGAGCCGATCAGCGGATGCGCCATCAGCGCCCGTACCGCCAGCGATTTATCGCGCTGCAGAATGGCCGCCACCGCCAGCCGCTCATACTCTTTCACGCTGGCGATCATATTCTTCTGCGCCGTCGGCACATGCTTCGGCGTCACCGGCTTCAGGCCCTCTTTGCTCAGGTCGCAGCTGATCTCAATCACATCGTCCGGGCGCAGGAAGTCCAGCGTGCCGTTGTTGGGCATCGATACCACGATGCGCTTGGTGGTGGTGCTGTTGACCGCCTCCAGAATATCCAGCGCCACGCCCGCGTAGCCGCCGGTATCCGGCTCCTCGATAAACTGCTTTAAGGTCAACGGCTCGCGGGTATGGAATTTTTCCTGCTGCGACTCGTTCTGCATATAGCTATTTTCCCGGCGCAGATAGTGCTTCATCCAGATGGTAAACGCCGCTTCCGGGTTGGCTTTGACATCAACGGTCAGCAGCGCTTCGCGCATATCGTGATTGATGCGGGCAATTTGCTCGCCGCGGGTTTCCGGCGCGTTCTGAATCGCTTTCAAAGCCACTTCGCGATAGTAGTAGTAGTAAAGATATTCATTAAGCAGCTGCTTATCGCATAGCTGAACCAGCTCCGGCGAAAAGTACTGCATCGCCGTCTTGCGATACAGGTCCGGGCTGGCGATCAGGCGCTCGGTGACATCCTCGCCGCGCACGGTGAAATGGGTAAACCAGGAGAAGTGGTTCAGCCCGTAGCACTCGACGCCGAGATCGCGCTCGTCGCAGCCGAGGATCTCGGGCAGCTCGCGAATCAGCTCCGACGGGGCATCGCAGATGCCGTACACCCGACGCTTAAAGCCGGATTTGATAATCGCCTCGGTGACCAGCCCTGACGGGTTGGTGAAGTTAAACAGAATGGCATCTTCGGCGGCGTGCTCTTCAATCAGGCGGCAGTAGTGAAGAATCGCCGGAATGGAACGCATCGCCATGGCGAAACCGCCCGCGCCGGTGGTCTCCTGGCCCAGCGTGTTGTGCGCCAGGGCGATACGCTCGTCGCGGATCCGGCTCTCATCGCCGCCCACCCGCAGGGTGGTTATCACATAGTGGCTATTTTTTAGCGCCGGCACCGGGTCGCTGGTTACGCTGAAATGAATATCCGGGCGAATGGCATTAAACACATAGCGGGCGATCTCGCCGAATATTGTCAGATTCTCCGCGGAGCTGTCGAGAAAGACCACTTCCGTTAAACCAATGCGATGCGCGTTATATGCCAGAGATTTTGCCAGAAACGCAGAGCGAACGCCGCCCCCGCCTAATACGGTTAATTTCATAAATCACTCCCAATTAATTTTCTGCTAGCCAGCTATCAACCCGGGAACGAACCTGTCCCACTTTGACGCCGTAAATAACCTGAACTTCATTTCGATTTCGTACTACGCCGTTTGCGCCGGTGCTTTTTAATATCGAATCGTCAACCAGATCCATATTATGAATAGCGACGCGCAGGCGGGTAAAACAGTTGTCGACGGAAATAATGTTCTCTTTACCACCCAGACCATTAATAATCTCGTTGGTCACCGACTGCGGTTCGCCCATTTTTTTTCGGTAATCAGCTTTGCTATATAACTTCACATTTTCATCGTCTTCACGACCCGGCGTTTTAAGATTCAACTTAACGACCAGCGTGCGGAAGATAACGTAGTAAACGGCGAACTGACCAATCCCGATAAGCACGTAGCCGGGCCAGCGGGTCAGGGAGACCGGCAGCGGCAGGTTGTAAATCAGGAACTCAATCAGCCCGGAAGCGCCCCAGGGACGCACGGTAAAGATGTCGCAAATCGCCTGCGAGGCCGCGGTTAACGTGGCGTGGATCACCCACAGCAGCGGCGAAACGAACAGGAAGGTAAACTCAATCGGCTCGGTGATGCCGGTGAGCATAGAGGTGATAATGGCCGGTAGCAGAATCGCTTTGGCCATCATTTTTTTCTCCGGTTTCGCCGTGTGGTAGAACGCCAGCGAGGCGCCGGCCAGGCCGAAGATAGTGGTCATCCCCTGCTGCGAGAAACGCAGCGCCTCGTTCATCACCGGGGTTAAATCCGGGTGGCGCATATAGGCGAGGAAAATCGCCTGGGTGCCGGAGACGACCTGGCCGTCGACGTTCAGCGTACCGCCGATTTGCGTGAGCTGGAACGGCGACCAGACGAAGTGGTGCAGGCCGGTGGGGATGAGGAATTTTTCAAAGAAGCCGTAGACGAAGACCCCCGCCACGCCGGCGTTTTTCATAAAGCCGGTCAGCGCCGCGATGCCGTGGGTCATAAACGGCCAGATCCAGGTAAAGGCGATGGCGTAGAAAATGACGACCGGGGTCATCGCCACCAGCGTCAGCTTGGCTCCGCCGTACATGGAAAGCGCGCCGGGTAGTTCAATCGTCGACACTTTGTTATGCACCCAGGCGATGGTGCAGCCGAGAATAATCCCGAGGAAGACCCCCATATCGACTACCACAAACCCCAGCAGCTGAGTCTGCCCGGTACCGTAATATTCGCCGTTAATTTTTTCCGCGAGTCCGTGGGTATGCTCCAGCCACGAGTGGTTGGCGCCAAGAAACATGATAAAACACATCACCGACACCAGCGCCACTTCGGTTTTTTTATCTTTTGCCAGGCCATAGCTGATGCCGACGCAAAAAAGTAATCCCAGATTGCCGAATAAAGGCCAGAAGGTATCGCCGAGCAGCTGGCCGAGCTGGTGTAAAAAGCTGGTCTCCGAAATTAATGTTGGGTTGGTTAAGACTGAACTGAGTGCCAAAATTAAGCCGATGACCGGCAAGAACAATACTGCACCGATCATTGCTCTGGAGAATTTTTGCATATTCTCCAGAATACGTTGACGTATTACAGACATGGTCGTTCCTTTATTTTTGTAGGTTCAGGGACTTTAATTATTTTTTTAACTTCCAGTATTTTTGTTATAGCAAGTCCGCTATTTGAAAGGAACAGGTTGCGGGAAATAGGTACAAACAGCCGCTTAATGGCAACAGGTTTCGCGAAGGGAACAGGCCCCTCTCCCGTGGGGGGAGAGGGAGAGGAGAAGTCAGGGAGTCGTTGTCGCCGGCGCTGAAGGGGGCTGGGTGCTGGTGACCTCCCCGTTGCGCATCACCTGCGCCACCTGCTGTTTCTCCATATTTATCGCGCTCAGCTGGCCGTTGACGGTCGGCTTCAGCGGCGCATCCGCCAGCACGCTGCCGGTCGCCGTCAGCTGAAGGTTACCGTCGCCGGAAACCGGCAGCGCGGGCCATCCCCAGGCCTGCAAAATATTCAGCGGCACGCCGCGACCGTTGAGGCTCAGGTTGACCAGGCGCTGCGGGAGCTGCGACACCGCCGCGGTGGCTTGCAGGATCCCTCGCTCGGTAAAGGCGCTGAGCTCGTTAACGTTTACCGTGGAGGCATTGGCGCTCAGCTTCAGCGACGGGCGGCGGACATCAATACGATTAAAGGTCGCGGCGGCGGCGTTCAGCGTCGCGCTACCGCTCCACACGCCCCAGCTGCGGTTTTTCACCAGCTGCAGCTCGCCGCCGTAGCCGTCGAGCGCGGTGATTTGCCACGGGAACGCCGGTTCAATATCGATAATCAGGTTGCGGCTGGCGCTGAACTTTCTCAGCGTCAGGCTTTGCAGCCAGTCGGGCAGCGGCGCCATCCACAGCTGCTTCCAGTTGGTTGGCAGCGTATATTCCAGCCCGGCGAACGCCGCGTCATCCAGCACCAGCGCATGGCCGGCGCGCAGCCAGTTGCCGGACGTGCGCACCATGCCGCCCTCCCAGCGTGAGGTGAACTGGCGCAACGCGATGCCCTGCGGCGAGAATCCGGCGTTAAGGATCGGGTCGAGGAAGTGCAGCGAGCCGTAAATAAATTCGTTAGCGTTCATCGACAGCGTACCCTCCTGGCTTTGCCAGTCGCCGCGGCTCAGGGTGAGGTTGCGCAGGTTAAGATCGAGGCCGGCGATCGCCCAGTCAGGCCCCTGCAGGCTGGCGTCGGTCACATCAAGGCGGCCAATCTGTAGTGACGGCAGGGTGGTCAGCGGCGCGAAAAAGTCGGCGAGTGATTTATCGCTTTGCAGGCGAATCTCGTTGAGCCGCAAATTATCGACCTGCCAGCCGCCGTCGGCGCTGCGTTTCGCCGTGCCGGTGAGCGTACCGCGGGCGACGTCCGCGCCAATGGTCGAGAGGGACACTTCGCCGTTATCAATATTCCCCTGAATCAGCACGTTGCTGGCTTCAATACCGTTGAGCGTCATCGACCCGGCGCTCATCTGAATCTGCGTTTTCTTGCCGAGCACGTTGCCCGCTTCCGGCGCCCACGGGCTGACGCCGCCGGTGACGCGCTGCGCGCTCAGATCCCAGTCGCTCTCCGGGCTGTTGAACGCCATATTGCGCAACTGGAGACGGTCGGCGGCGAATGGCAGCGCCGCGGAAGAAGGGGAGAAGTTCAGCGTGCCGTCGCTGAGGACGATTTCGTCAGCATGCAGCGGGTCGCTAAACTGGCGGCTGCTAAACCCGATATCCACCGTTTGCGCCACCAGCGTGGCGGGTTTGCCGTCGCGTCCGAGGGTGACGTTTTGCAGCTGCAGGTGCAGTGGCGAGGAGAAATTATGGTCCATCTTGTTGAAAGAGACCTTCCAGCCGGTACCGTCGCTTAGCCAGGCGCTGGCCTGGCGCCCGCCCCACTGGGTTTGCAGCAGGAAGTAAGCGGCAATAATCACCACCAGCAGGGCAATCAGCAGCCAGAGAATCAGCTTTCTGAGAAATTTCATGGTCTTCGATCCTGAGCGAGGCACATAAGGCTGTTATGCCCGAATTATGCGCAATCCTCAAGACAGGAATTGTGTAATGAGATGATGTGAGGTTGATGATGCTGACGCTCCGGCCAGCATCGCGTGGCCGGAGCGTCAGAAAGGATCAGTTTTTCTCTGGCGGGAAAATCAGATTCAGAATAATCGCCGTGATGCCGCCAGCAGCGATGCCGGAGGAGAGCAGATTCTTCAGCCAGTCAGGGGCGAACTGCAGGATCAGCGGCTGCTGGGAAACGCCGAGGCCGACGGCCAGCGACAGGGCGATAATCAGGATCGCGCGGCGGTTCAGCGGCTCGCGGGAGACGATACGCACGCCGGAGGCGGCAATGGTGCCGAACATCACCAGCGTCGCGCCGCCGAGCACCGGCTCAGGAATATGCTGCACGAAGCCGCTTACCGCCGGGAACAGACCGAGTACGATCAGCATCAGCGCGACCACGAAACCGACATAGCGGCTGGCGACGCCGGTCAGCTGTATCACGCCGTTGTTCTGGCCAAAGCAGGAGTTCGGGAAGGTGTTGAATACCGCCGAAACAAACGAGTTCAGACCGTTGGCCAGCACGCCGCCCTTCAGACGCTTCATATATAGCGGGCCGGAAACCGGCTGCTCGGAGACGTCAGAGGTGGCGGTAATATCGCCGATGGTTTCCAGCGAGGTAATCATAAACACCAGCATCAGCGGCAGCAGCAGATTCCAGTCGATGCCCAGCCCGTAGTACAGCGGCGTGGGTACCATAATCAGGCTGCTTTCCGTCGGCGCGGTATTGGCCGGCAGCATATCGAGTAGCCATGCCGCCAGGTAGCCGGCCGCCATCGCGATAACCAGCGAAGCGATGCGCAGGTACGGGTTGCGCTGGCGGTTAAGGATAATAATCAGCGCCAGCACGATCCCTGCCAGCAGCAGGTTTTTTGGCGCGCCGAAGGTGTGGTCGGCCATGGCGGCATAGCCGCCGCCGATGGAGGTCAGACCAACCTGAATCAGCGACAGGCCGATAATCATCACCACCACACCGGAGACCAGCGGGGTAATAATGCGGCGGGCGAGATGCAGAACGCGGGAGAGAACCATCTCTGTGCAGCTGGCCAGCATCAGGGTGCCGAACAGCGCGGCCATCATGGTCGGAACATCGGCGCCGCCGGTTTTCAAGGCGGTCCCGCCCATAATCAGCGGCGCGACGAAGTTAAAACTGGTGCCCTGAATCGAGAGCAGACCAGACCCCACCGGGCCCCAGGCTTTAATTTGAATGATGGAGGCCACGCCGGAGGCGAACAGGGACATGCTGATGATGTGTTGCGTATCCTGAGCCGGAAGGCCCAGAGCCTGGCAAATTAACAGCGCCGGAGTGATGACCGCGACAAACATCGCCAGCAGGTGCTGGAAAGCGGCGAACAGGGTTTGCGGTAGCGGCGGGCGGTCTTCAAGGCGGTAGATTAATTCGCTGGTTTGCTTATGCGCAACCGGTTGCGCATTTTCTGATTCTGCGGTGTTAACGGACATCACAACAATCCCAAAGGTGGCAAAGCGGGGATTTTATCGGACTGTAGACCAAAAGCAAACGTTTGCCACTCTTTAGCGGCAAATATTTAAGCAGGGAATAAGTGTCAAATATTTATTAACATTTTGTATGCTTGATCGCATCATTATCCCTACAAAATATCTTTTCCTGTCCTTTTTTCCGTACTTCTGCTTAAAATCCCTTCCCGATTACTCATGATGAGAAGCAATCGACACCGGGAATACCGTCGCGTGTGAATGGATCATGCGCCTATAAGGAGCTCTTTTTTATGTTTCATCTCGATACCTTATCGACGCTCGTTGCCGCAACACTCGTGTTGCTACTGGGTAGAAAACTCGTTCAAACCGTCCCTTTCCTGAAGAAATACACCATTCCTGAACCCGTTGCGGGCGGCCTGCTGGTCGCGCTGGCGCTGCTGGTATTAAAGAAAAGCATGGATATCGAAATCGATTTCGATATGAGCCTCAAAGATCCGCTGATGCTGGCTTTCTTTGCCACTATCGGCCTGAACGCCAACCTCGCCAGCCTGCGCTCCGGCGGCAAAGTGCTGGGGACGTTCCTGATTGTGGTGGTGGGGCTGCTGCTGCTGCAAAACGCGCTCGGAATCGGCATGGCGAAGCTGCTTGGCCTCGACCCGCTGATGGGGCTGCTGGCCGGTTCGATTACCCTTTCCGGCGGCCACGGTACCGGCGCGGCGTGGAGTAAATTGTTTGTTGAACGCTATGGCTTTGCCAACGCTACCGAAGTGGCCATGGCTTGCGCAACCTTCGGCCTCGTCCTGGGCGGCCTGATCGGCGGACCGGTGGCGCGCTATCTGGTTAAGCACTCTTCCTCCCCGGACGGTACGCCGGACGATCAGCTCGCGCCGACCGCGTTTGAAAAGCCGGATATGGGGCGCATGATCACATCGCTGGTGCTGATTGAGAGCATCGCGCTGATCGCCATCTGTTTGACGGTAGGGAAGATCGTTGCGCAACTGCTGGCGGGAACCGTATTTGAACTGCCCACCTTCGTTTGCGTGCTGTTTATCGGCGTGATCCTGAGCAATAGCCTGTCGGCGCTGGGCCTGTACCGCGTGTTCGACCGCGCGGTGTCGGTGCTGGGTAACGTCAGCCTGTCGCTATTCCTGGCGATGGCCCTGATGAGCCTGAAGCTGTGGGAGCTGGCGTCGCTGGCGCTGCCGATGATTATTATTCTGGCGGTTCAGGCAGTGGCTATGGCGCTGTATGCGGTGTTTGTAACCTACCGGATGATGGGCAAAAACTACGATGCCGCGGTGCTGGCAGCCGGCCACTGTGGTTTCGGCCTCGGCGCGACGCCGACGGCGATTGCCAACATGCAGGCGATTACCGACCGTTTCGGTCCGTCGCACATGGCGTTTCTGGTGGTGCCGATGGTGGGCGCGTTCTTTATCGATATCGTTAACGCGCTGGTGATTAAGCTCTATCTGCTGCTGCCGGTATTTGGCTGATAAAAAACCGGAGGCGATGCGCTACAGGGTTGTGCGGTCTGCGGGCTGTGTAGCCCGGCTAAGGCGTTTACGCCGCAACCCGGGGATACCCCGGGATTTATACATCGACGCGGTTGCCCCCCGGCTCGCGCTGCGCTTAGCCGGGCTACGGGGTGTGCAGTCTGCGGGCGGTAGCCCGGGTAAGGCGTTTACGCCGCAACCCGGGGATACCCCGGGATATATATATCGACGCGGTTTCTCCCCGGCTCGCGCTGCGCTTAGCCGGGCTACGGGGTTGTGCGGTCTGCGGGCGGTAGCCCGGGTAAGGCGTTTACGCCGCAACCCGGGGATACCCCG
>NZ_JAWXQV010000078.1:0-80522 GCF_033843325.1 Klebsiella sp. JN_Kp126
CCGCCGTCTGCGGGCCGGTAGCCCGGACAGATGCGCAGCATCGCCTCCGGGAAATAACGGTGGTGCTTCATCAACCGCCATCCGGCAACAAGGTAAGCGCCTTATTCAAAGCGGGTGGGTATTACTCTTTTTCCAGCAGGCGCATAAAAATCGTCAGCGCTTCATCAAGCTGATGGCGCTGCGCCGCTGAGAGTCCACTTAGCAGCTCCCGCTCATTCTCCACGTGACTTTCCACCGCCCTGTCGATTAACTCTCGCCCCTCTGGCGTCAGCGCGACCAGCATGCTGCGCGCATCGTCCGGGTTTGGCAGACGGCGAATAAACCCCCGTTTTTCCAGCGCTTTCAGACGATGGGTCATGGTGCCGGAGGTGATCATTAACGTTGAAAAGAGCTGGGTGGGCGACAGCACGAACGGTTCGCCCGCCCGCCGCAACGTCGCCAGCATATCAAACTCCCAGCGCACTAAATCATGACGAAGAAAAGCCGCTTCAATGCGCGGCTCCAGCAGCAGCGCGCAGCGTTTCAGGCGGCCAAACGGGCCCATCGGACTGCAATCGAGATCGGGACGTTCCCGTTTCCACTGTTCAAGAATGCGATCCACGGCGTCGGTCTGCGGTGATTTGTCCATTAATGCTCACTTGTCTTGATATCAAGATAAATATCGATACATACTTAGGCCACAATTTACCTTGATGTGAAGATAAAATCATGGCCTTTGTTTCGCGCAATTTGATGGTTGATCTGTTTTTAACCGCGCTGGCCCCCGCCATCTGGGGCAGCACCTATATTGTGACCTCGCAGTTTCTGCCGCCGGATCGGCCGTTTATCGCCGCGCTGCTGCGGGTGCTGCCGGCCGGGATCGCTCTGCTGATCTGGAGTCGCCGTTTCCCGCTGCGCGCCGAGTGGTGGAAGCTGATCGTTACCGGGATCCTGAATATCGGCGCGTTTCAGGCGCTGCTGTTTATTGCCGCCTATCGGCTGCCGGGCGGCCTGGCGGCGGTGATAGGGGCGATCCAGCCGCTGCTGGTGATGCTGTTAGCCTGGTGCGTCGATCGTCAGCGATCGCCCTGGCTGGCGGTGCTCTCGGCATTGATGGGGATCGCGGGAATGGCGATGCTGCTGCTGTCGCCGCAAACCACGCTCGAACCGCTGGGGATCGCCGCGGCGTTTCTGGGGGCGATGAGCATGGCGCTGGGAACCTGGCTGTCGCGTCGCTGGGCGATCGCTTTACCGGTTATCGCGCTGACCGGCTGGCAGCTGCTGATTGGCGGTATCGTACTGGCACCAATTGCGTTACTGGTCGATCCGCCGCTGCATCAGGTGACGCCGACTCAGGCGGCGGGCTATCTGTGGCTGTGCGTTGCCGGGGCGATGCTGGCATACGGCCTGTGGTTTCGCGGTATCAGCCGCCTTTCCCCGGTGGCGGTGTCGGCGATGAGCCTGCTGAGTCCGGTGACGGCGGTGCTATTAGGCTGGGTTTTCCTCGGGCAAAAGATCGAGGGGATGGCGCTGGTGGGGCTGGTGATTGTGCTGTTCAGCGTACTGTCGATTCAGCGTGCGTTATCGAAAAAGAGCGCCGTAGCGGGCCGATAACATCCCGGAGGCGATGCTGCGCATCTGTCCGGGCTACCGCACCGCAGACGGCGGTGAACCTGTAGCCCGGGCAAGGCGCGTCAGGCGCCGCCCCCGGGAGCAGCGCGCAGCGTGGCTGAATTTCCCGGAGGCGATGCTGCGCATCTGTCCGGGCTACGGCACCGCAGACGGCAGTGAACCCACAAACCAGGCTGTGGGGGCACTGTTCGCCAGAAACAAAAAAAGCCCCATTAAGGGGCTCGACATTGCTGTGTGCTTATTATGTGGCGGGAGCCAGACCAGCCGCCGTCAAGCGACCTGTCCGGCAGCTCCCTCTGCAACCATTCGGTTATTTAGACAGCTCGGCGGTCATATGAACCTGGTTACCGGTATACGCTTCGGTAATGTGGTAAGACTGGCCCTGGTCTTTAGCAATGGCGGCGATTTTGGCTTCGGCGTTGTCCAGCGTATCAGCGGTTACGCTAACAGGCTGAGCGAAGCTAGCGAAAGAGACCAGAGACAGCATACCGGCAGCGGCAAGTAATTTTACGTTTTTCATGGTGTTTGTCCTTTTAACTTTTATGGTGGAAAGCGTTGTTGCTTTCGATGGACTTATAATAAGTCTGCTAACTATAACGCGCGTTGCAAAAAGTGCGATTTAGATCACACTTTTGTGACGGTATGATGATGAATGCCTAAATTTTAATTTTTTATTTTCAATAAAAACAAACAGATGATTTATTCTGCAGCGTCTCTTTCGCCGTGGAAAACGATCTCAACAGCCGCGCAGTTTTCTCGCCTCGCGTGATTAATTATTTTTAATGTGAATGCATTGGCTGTTTTTTGAGCAAATAAAGCGGCGATATTTCGCCCGTCAACGAAGCATTGAGCCAGGGTGAAAAGATACAGTGACCCTCACACAGATTGCGTGAGGACAATGGGATGATTGCCGTACTCTTTGAAGCCGAGGTCACTCCGGCGAGTCAGGAACGTTACTTAGCGCTGGCGGCGGAGCTGAAGCCGCTGCTGAACAATATTGACGGTTTTATTGCCATTGAGCGTTTCCAAAGCCTGACCACACCGGGGAAAATTTTGTCGCTCTCCTGGTGGCGGGATGAGGAAGCGGTGCAGGCGTGGAAACGCAACCTTTGCCATCAGGCTGCGCAGAAAGAGGGGCGGGAGAGCATTTTCGCCTGTTATCACATTCGGGTGGCTCAGGTGCTGCGCGAATACCGTGCTTAACCTGCCCATCCCCGGTACTCTGGCTGCTGTTTGTGGTTAGGGAAAATAAGCGAGGCACTATGTTAAAACCTGTTGAGCTAATTGAAGACGATGAGTCCCTGGCCGAAGCGATGGCGGCAGTGGCGTCGGCGATGGCGGATGCCTCGCGCCTGAAGATACTGTGCGCCTTAATGGACGGCCGGGCGTGGACGGCGACCGAGCTTTCCGCCGTCGCCGATATTTCCCCTTCGACCGCCAGCGCGCATCTTAGCCGCCTGGTCAACAGCGGTTTATTAATCTGCCTTGCCCAGGGCCGGCATCGCTACTACCGCCTCGCCGGTAGCGATGTCGCCGGTTTGCTGGAGAATATGATGACCATGGCCGGCAAGCGCGCGGTAGCGCTCGCAACCAGCACGCCGGTCAATTTGCGCCTGGCGCGCACCTGTTACGATCATCTGGCCGGAGAAGTGGCGGTATCGCTGTATGATTTTCTGCAGCGTGAAGCGTGGATAACGCCTGACGGAACGGCGCTGACGCTCGCCGGGGAAGCGCACTTTGCCCGGCTGGGAGTGGTGGTGAAGCGCGGCTCCCGGCGCAAAGCCAGCTGCGGCTGTCTGGACTGGAGCGAACGACGCTTTCATCTTGGGGGCGCGGCGGGCGCGGCGCTGCTGCAGCACGGTCTGGAGAACGGCTGGTTTAGCACTACCGCGGGATTTCGCGAAGTGACGATTACGCCGGCAGGGTGGCGCGCGTTGTATCTGCATTTTCAACTGACGAAAAAGGGAGACTGCTGACGGATTAGGATTGTTCTCTCTGTAGAGAAATAACCTTTTATGCAACTATAGGTTGCTATCTTGTTAATTCCATATCGTCTTTTCCCCTTCAGTGTAAATAACAATAGCTTTGTTTCTTGCTATCAATCCCCAGTAATTAATAGTTGTGAGCTATCTGTTACATTGATTAACAGCTCGTGAACATATGTATATTTGTCAGCGAAAAATAGCATTCTTTGACGCCGACAGCCTTGACGAATTCTTTTATCGAGTTCGTTCCTGACGCCTTAAATATTGCGGCTTCCGGTCAGTCGAAGTTTCTATTAACAGTTGCAAAAGTGAGCATCGCAAATCGCTTCTGACTTTTGTGAGTATTAACTGTTTGCTCATTGATACTTAATTCACTCTGACAAGGAAATGGCAATGAAAAAGGTTCTTCTCTCTGCTGCAATGGCAACTGCGTTTTTTGGTATGGCTGCGGCAAATGCTGCTGATACCAATGTAGGCGGCGGTCAGGTTAATTTCTTCGGTAAAGTTACCGACGTATCTTGTACTGTTTCCGTAAACGGCCAGGGCAGCGATGCGAACGTTTATCTGTCACCAGTGACTTTAACGGAAGTTAAAGCTGCCGCGGCGGATACCTATCTGAAACCGAAATCTTTCACCATCGATGTTTCTGACTGCCAGGCGGCTGATGGCACCAAACAGGATGATGTGAGCAAACTGGGCGTGAACTGGACCGGCGGTAACCTGCTGGCGGGCGCAACCGCTAAACAGCAGGGCTACCTGGCTAACACCGAAGCCGCCGGCGCGCAGAATATCCAGCTGGTTCTCTCCACCGACAACGCCACCGCGCTGACCAACAAAATCATCCCGGGCGACAGCACCCAGCCTAAAGCGGCCGGTGATGCCTCTGCCGTTCAGGATGGCGCGCGCTTCACTTACTACGTCGGCTACGCGACCAGCACCCCGACGACTGTTACCACCGGTGTGGTTAACAGCTATGCGACTTACGAAATTACCTACCAGTAATATCGACTGAGAGATAAAGGCCGCCTCGCGCCGGGGCGGTTTATACCCGTCATTCGAATTATTTAGGGTATACAACAATAATAAAGCGGCCACTGCTGCCGCTTATTTTTTTATTCTGAGGTCAGCATGAAGCGTATTGCCCTTTTTTTCTGTTTCATTTTTAGTTTTGCGGCCCATGCCAATAATATTATTGTTAACGGTACCCGCTTTATTTATCCAGGAAATGAAAAAGAAATAACGGTGCAGCTCTCTAACACCGCCGACCGTCCGGCGCTGGCGCAAGCCTGGCTGGATAACGGTAATGCCGACGCGACGCCGGATACCATTACTACCCCCTTTATTATCACGCCGCCTATTTCCCGGGTTGATGCGAAAAGCGGTCAAACCCTGCGTATTAAGCTCGGCAGTAATGCAGGGCTGGCTAAAGATAAAGAGACGCTGTGGTGGCTGAACCTTCTGGAAATACCGCCGGTTGAGGCCAGCCAGAAAAACGAAGGGCAAAATATTCTGCAGCTGGCGATTCGTTCGCGCTTTAAGTTTATTTATCGCCCTGCCGGGCTAGGCAATCGCGACGCTGCGGCAGAAAAACTGGCGCTCTCCGCTAACGGCAGCAGCCTGTCCGTCAGTAACCCAACGCCCTTTTATATCACCGTAAGCCGTATCTCCCGTAACGGCGGCAAAGCGCTCAACAGCAAAACGGTCATGTTTGCCCCGCAGTCCAGCCAGACCATCGCCCTCTCTTCAGCGGTGAGCAAAGGCGAGACCCTGACCGTTAACAACATTAATGATTATGGTGCAGATGTCGCAGTGAAAGTTACCGTCAAATAAGGGAAACGATCATGAAGCAGAGGTCAATCTGCCCGGGAAGATTAAGCACGGCTATCGCGGTTGCGCTGTGCTGCTTTCCGCCATTTTCCAGCGGACAGGAAAACCCGGGAACGATCTATCAATTTAACGATGGTTTTATCGTTGGCAGTCGCGAAAAGGTCGACCTGTCGCGCTTCTCGACCAGCGCTATCAGCGAGGGCGTCTACTCCCTTGATGTCTATACCAACGGCGAATGGAAAGGGCGCTACGACCTGAAAATCACCGCCGGTAAAGACGGCAAAATGGGCGTCTGCTATACCAAAGCGATGCTGATGCAGTATGGTATTTCGCCGAAAAAATTAAATCCGCAGCTCAGCGAAAAAGAGGGCTTCTGCGGACGCCTGCAGGAGTGGCGTCACGAAGATAACGTCAAAGACACGCTGATTCAGTCCTCCCTGAGACTGGATATTGCCGTACCGCAAATCTACGAAGATCAGCGCCTGAAAAACTTTGTCAGCCCGCAGTTCTGGGATAAAGGCGTTGCGGCGCTGAATTTAGGCTGGATGGCCAACGCCTGGAACAGCCATATCTCCTCGGCCAACGGTTCCGATAACAGCAGCGCATATCTTGGCGTTAACGCGGGCCTGTCGTGGGACGGCTGGCTGCTCAAGCATATCGGTAACCTGAACTGGCAGCAGCAGCAGGGGAAAGCGCACTGGAACAGCAACCAGACCTATCTGCAGCGGCCGATTCCGCAGATGAACTCGATAGTCAGCGGCGGGCAGATTTTTACCAACGGCGAGTTCTTTGACACCATCGGCCTGCGCGGGGTTAACCTGGCGACCGATGACAATATGTTCCCCGACGGAATGCGCTCCTACGCCCCTGAAATTCGCGGCGTGGCGCAAAGCAACGCCCTGGTGACGGTGCGTCAGGGCAGCAATATTATCTATCAGACCACGGTGCCACCGGGGCCGTTTACCCTGCAGGATGTCTATCCTTCCGGCTACGGTAGCGACCTTGAAGTGTCGGTTAAAGAGGCCGATGGTTCGGTCGAGGTATTTAGCGTACCTTACGCCTCGGTAGCGCAGCTGCTGCGTCCGGGAATGACCCGCTACGCGCTCTCCGCCGGTAAAGTCGACGATAGTTCGCTGCGTAATAAACCGATGCTCTACCAGGGAACCTGGCAGCATGGTTTAAATAACCTGTTTACCGGCTATACCGGCGTCACCGGATTTGATGACTATCAGGCGTTCCTGCTGGGGACCGGGATGAATACCGGCATCGGCGCGCTCTCATTCGACGTGACTCACTCGCGGCTGAAGAGCGATACCCTTGACGAGCACGGTCAAAGCTATCGCGCCACCTTTAACCGCATGTTTACCGAAACCCAGACCAGCATCGTGCTGGCGGCGTATCGCTACTCCACCAAAGGCTACTACAACCTGAACGACGCCCTCTACGCCGTCGATCAGGAGAAGAACTACAACAGCAACTACACCGTGTGGCGCCAGAAAAACGGGATGACCTTTACCGTCAACCAGAACCTGCCGGACGGCTGGGGCGGTTTTTACCTGAGCGGCCGGGTGGCGGATTACTGGAACCGTTCGGGAACGGAGAAGCAGTACCAGTTTAGTTACAACAACATGTACGGTCGGCTCTCGTGGTCGGTCAGCGCCCAGCGCGTCTATACCCCGGATAGCTCCGGCCACCGTCGCGACGATCGCGTGTCACTCAACTTTAGCTACCCGCTGTGGTTCGGTGAAAACCGTACGGCTAACCTGACGTCGAATACCGCGTTTAATAACTCACGCTTCGCCAGTTCGCAGATTGGCGTCAACGGTTCGCTGGATAGTGAAAACAACCTCAACTACGGCGTGTCGACCACGACCTCTACCGGCGGTCAGCACGATGTGGCGCTGAACGGCAGCTACCGTACCCCGTGGACCACGCTGAACGGCAGCTATAGCCAGGGCGAAGGCTATCGCCAGAGCGGCGTAGGCGCCAGCGGGACGCTGATCGCGCATCAGCACGGCGTCGTATTCTCGCCGGAAAGCGGCACCACCATGGCGCTGATCGAAGCGAAAGACGCCGCGGGGGCGATGTTGCCCGGCTCGCCGGGTACCCGCATCGACAGCAACGGCTACGCCATTCTGCCGTATCTGCGGCCTTACCGGATAAATTCCGTTGAAATTGACCCGAAAGGCAGCAACGACGATGTCGCCTTCGGCAGTACCGTGGCGCAGGTGGTGCCGTGGGAAGGGAGCGTGGTCAAGGTCTCCTTCGATACCACGCTGCAGAACAACGTCACTCTGCAGGCGCGTCAGGCAAACGGTCTGCCGCTACCGTTCGCCGCCACGATTTACAACCCCTCCGGGAAAGAGATCGGCGTGGTGGGCCAGGGCAGCATGATGTTTATCAGCGACGCCAGCGCGCCGAAGGCCACGGTTAAGTGGAGCGGCGGACAGTGCTCGGTGGAATTAAGTCAGGAAAAAACAAAGGAAACGCTATGTCGCTAATGAAAAAACTGACGCTTTTTATTGGCTTAATGGCGATGGGGACCACGTCGGCATGGGCGTACTGTACGCGCCTGTCGCAGCCGACGGTTAGCCTCGACATGGTTGTGGGCCGGGTGGTGGTTCCGCCGGATCTGCCGGTAGGCTCGGTGATCGTGTCCCGGGACTGGACCATGTCGGCGCCGGGCGGGGCCAGCTATAGCTGCAGCAGCGGCACTAACCGCTTTGTGGCCAAAATCGTCGCCCCCGGGGCGACCGATCTGGGAAATAAAATTTATTCCACCAACGTGCCCGGGATCGGCCTGCGGTTCAGCCGCGGCGGGGCGACGGTCAATATTATCTACCCTGACACGTTCTCCAGCTACGTCAGCCGGACCACGAATTACTCGCTGGAAGGCTCCCGCTTTACGCTGGAGGTGATTAAAACCGCGAGCGTGACCGGCAGCGGAACCCTGGCGGCAGGTAAGTACACCTCTTACGACTGGGAGAACGGCAATAACCCGATCCTCGAAACCCGCCTGAGCGCCAACGCCATCACCGTGGTATCGCCCTCATGTACCATCCTGAGCGGCAAAAATATGAACGTCGATGTCGGTACCATCAAGCGCAGCGATCTCAACGGCGTCGGCACCACCGCGGGCGGGAAGGATTTTAATATTGAGCTGCAGTGCAGCGGCGGGTTAAGCGAGTCGGGATACGCCAATATCCAGACCTCTTTCTCCGGCACGCTGGCCACCGGCACCACGGTGAGCCGAGGCGCGCTGCTGAACGAAAAATCCGGCTCCTCGTTGGCGAAAGGAATTGGTATCCAGGTTCTGAAAGAGGGCGTACCGCTGGAATTCAACAAGAAATACAGCGTCGGTACGCTGCGCACGCAAGAAACCCGATACATCACCCTGCCTCTGCATGCGCGTTTCTATCAATATGCGCCGACCACCAGTACCGGTGAGGTAGAGTCGCACATGATCTTTAACCTGACGTACGATTAATGCGGGAGGCGGGTATGCGTGATTCAGCACAATATAAAAATAGCAAACGACTCATTCAACTGGCGCTGATCGGCGGGATGCTGATGGCCTCCCCGGCGTCGGGTTTTGAGACCAACTACGATCGAGGGCGGGTGGATTTTGCCGGACGGGTGACGGATATCTCCTGTAGCGTGGCGCTGAACGGCGGCAACAACGCGGGGAGCGGCAGCGTCTGGCTGGCGCCGGTCAGCCTGGCCGAAGTACACGATCGCGGCGCCGGGGCATTTATGAAGCCGCAGCCTTTTACGCTGGAACTCTCGAACTGCCAGCTGCGTCACGACGGCGGCGCGGCGGATAAAGACGAGATCCGCCTGGTTAACGTCCGCTGGGTTGACGGCTTTACGGTCAATGCGGTGGGCAATGAAAATGCCGGCTACCTGAGGAATACGCGGGCGGACGGCGCCAGCCATATTTTCCTCGCGCTGTCGACCAATGATAATAATACCCTCGATAAAAGTAATAAAATCGTCCCGGCCGACCCCTTGCAAAACCGGGTGCCGCTGGTCGAAAAAGCGGTCGATGGCGGCGTATTTACCTATTACATCGGCTACGTGACCCCCGCGCCGGAAAAAGCAACCAGCGGCCCGTTGACCAGCTGGGCAACATGGGAGCTCGTTTATAATTGAAGGGGAGAGGGTATTGCGCGAGTATGACTTTTGATGCCGGAGTTATCCGGCATTTATTTATGCGGTGATATCTTCCTGGACCAATTGTTCAATGCTCACTTCCTTCCAGTAGTGTCCCTGAATAGCAAACCATTCCATGCCCTGCAACCAGGCCTTATGCGCTTCGCTTTCTACACCTTCAATAATCACATTATGGTGGTTGCGGGAAAGGAAAGTGACGAGGGCATCCATTAACGGACGACCGGAATCTTTTTGCATTAAAAGCCAGAAGAAGTCTTTATCGATTTTGACATAATCGAAATGATAGTCGCGAATCGCGTGAATACCGGCGTTGCCAGAGCCAAAATCATCGAGCCAGAGCGTAGTGCTTTGCGGGTTATTCCAGGTTGCGAGAGCATTATTCAAAAGATTATGGGAATTCTCGGTCACTTCAAAATGGACGCAGCCGATTTGGTCGACGAGCGCTTTAATCTCCGGGCGTTGCAATACGTTAAGTATATGGTCATCAACATTAATCGTCGCCGAGATAGCATTTTGCTTAAACCACTGTTTATGTTTTTCAATAAGCGCCAGCTGTTCCATAAAAATGCTTTCGCGTAGTCCCGTATTGGCGTAGCGAAAGAAGTTTTCCGGCGATATAGAGAGGTGGTCAAAGCGGCTCAGGCACTCAACGGCGACGAGCGTACCTTTTGGGGAAAACATTTTTTGAAAGACATAACGAACGGATATATCGCTACGTGATAAATTATGCCTGGAAAAAAGAGTTGCGTTCATTATCTCTCGTCAAAAATCAGGTCAGAGGTAAAGAGAGGAGAATATTATAGGTGACCTTTCTACCGATGGGAATGATTATTAATGGCTTATCGCCAATAAATTATCGGGTTTTGATTGGTCACCCACATATTTTTGGTTTTAGCACTGATACATATTGACTATGCTTTTGTTCATTATTCGCGAGTTATTCATCCCGAGCTTCTTCATAATATGTACCTTATGGCTGTGGACCGTTTTATGATCAATGTCGAGAAGCACCGCAATCCTTTTACTGTTATTGCAGGCAATAATTAACTCCAGCACCTGAAGTTCCCTGGCGGTCAGCTTGCGGCGGGTGCATAGCCCCTGGCAGCCTTCGGCGGTTGAGGGCCTGCTGATGATGGCTGAGTAATCTGCCAGCGAGGATTTTTCGGTCAGAATCAACAGGTTTTCTAGATCAAGCAGCTCCCGGAACAGGCTGGACAGCTCGCTTTTGACGATCAGCACCAGCAGCGCGCAATGCGTCAGGCGCTTGCGCAAAGTGTTCAGTAATGCGACCGTTGTGGCCGCAGAGATATCTTTGTGGATGATATTGATAATAACGGTGGCTGCCGGGGAGGCGCCGACCCCTTTCACAATATCCTGAAATTTCAGGGTGGTGATATCCCTGGCGCGATCAATCATATAATCATGGATTGATTGCCCGATGATATTGTCATCAGTGTAAAGTAATATACTGTCCAATGGTTCAGACTCTCTTTTTTCTCTTGGCTTCCATAATCAAGTCGAGCAGTACTTTCTCTATTCGCTTCTTGTTATCAAGATGGCGAAATTTAAACTGACAGGAGATCTGGTAGTAGCTATCTGACTTCTCGTTATCATCTAAAGTCACCATAACAACATTTTTTATAACTAAATCTACGGTGATTTCGCCATATTCAGCGAGGGCGAGGATAGCGTTCTTGAGGATGGCATTATGGCTGAGGAATTTCAGATTGGGGCTCCTGGTCATCAGCGCGCAACCGCCGTCCGAAATGTCTTTGATTTCGAATAGATAGTTTTCTCCGTTTTTGTGTCGGCCGTGACAAAAGAATTCGTGCTCGTGGCGCAGGCGGAATCGGGGATCGCGCCGGCGTTGAACCACCTGGATACATTCCGGTAAGGTAAATGCGACCTTCCTGCATTTCCCTTCACCGCCGGCATAGCTTTTCTTTAGCGTAGAGCAAAACTCGATTTTCCCTGAATCGCTATGCAGAATAAATTTAACTTTATGCCCCGCGGGGATTTTGCTGGTGGTGGAGATATGAAACTCGGCAAAATCTACCCGCGTTAGCTGGGTAATAGTGCTTTTGTTATTAACAAAAACTTCTATCTCCGCCTGCTTTCGGAGCTCTTCCCTGAAAATAGCAATAATTTCATACTTACTCGTCTTTATCGTTCCCTCTGTCATGTGAAATCCTTGTAAATTGTTATTGTGTGTGGTCGATTTTTTATATAGCAATACAAACATTCTGATTGTGTTAACCAGATGTTTTTATGAGCATTTGATGTTGTTAGCTATCTTTGCAGCTAAATTGATTTGTATAAACTTTGAATGAGATATTGTTTTTCCTGTAATCAAGAGTTCGAAAATTTTGGCGAGACAAAAACGACAGAAGCCTCCAATTAGGAGGCCAGTCGAAAAAGTTTAAATCTATGCTTTGCATAGGGTTATCCGTAAGAGAATAAAGCGGATAACGCCTAATTTGTAGGATGTATAGTGCCAGTGGCGTTAAGGTAATTCCAGGCAAATATTGAGGAGAAGGCTTCTGCGAATATCGATCCGCAGAAGCCTGAAATCAGGAGCGGGGCTGGAGATTATCCAGAATGGCTAACGCTTCTGGTGGGAGCGTTAATTGCGCGGCGGCAAGATTCTCGTGCAGATGCTGTAGCGAGGAGGTACCCGGAATGAGCAGGATATTCGGCGAGCGCTGGAGCAGCCAGGCCAGCGCCACCTGCATCGGCGTGGCGTCAAGCGAAGCGGCGACTTCGTTAAGCTCCCGGGCCTGAAGCGGGGTAAAACCGCCGAGGGGGAAAAAGGGCACCCAGGCGATATTTTGCGCCGCCAGCTCGTCGATCAGCGGATCATCCTGACGGTTCGCCACGTTATATTGGTTCTGAACGCAGACGATTGGCGTCAGTTTTTGCGCATCGCTCACCTGTCTGGCGGTGACGTTACTCAGCCCGATATGGCGAATCAACCCGCGTTCTTTCAGCTCCAGAAGGGTGGTTAAGGGCCCCTCCAGCGAACCTTCAACCGGGCCATGCGTGCCGAGCATACTGCGCAGGTTCACCACCTCAAGCACGTCGAGGCCCAGATTGCGCAGATTGTCCTCCACCGCCGCAGTGAGCTCCGCGGGCGACATCGCGGGCAGCCAGTTGCCTTTATCGTCGCGGCGAGCGCTGACTTTAGTGACGATGCACAGATCGGCGGAATAGGGATGCAGCGCCTGGCGAATGAGCTGATTAGTCACGTGTGGACCGTAAAAATCGGAGGTATCAATATGATTGACGCCCGACTCGACCGCTTCCTGCAGTACGCGGATAGCGGTTTGCGGATCTTTTGGCGGGCCGAAGACGCCGGGCCCCGCAAGCTGCATCGCCCCGTATCCCAGACGATAAACCTGACGATCGCCTAACGTCGCAGTACCGGATAATTTTACGCTGGACATATAAACCCCTGCTTTCTAGGTGTGCAAGGGATAAGTGTATGTCCGTCAGGGAGATTGGTGGGGGGAGAATGTTGGCAGAACGTGCGGCGAGGAAAAGACTCGCCGCACGAAGAGGATTAGCTAAAAAACATCACCGACACGCAGAGCAAACCGACAACCAGGGTAATAAAGCTACCTACCGAGCGGTAGGGCTTCAGCGCCGGAATAAGATACGTCGAGAGGGTTGGCATGATGAACAGGATCATCGCGATAAGCGGGCCGCTGACGGCGTAAATCATTGAGATAGCGTTGGGATTGATAAAGCACACCACGAAGGTCAGCGTCGAAACCAGCAGGATCGACATCGCCCGGTTAAACGCGCGGCTTTTACGAATCCCCGCCTGGGCGAGGGACGTTTTGACGATTTCACTGGCCCCTTCAATCACGCCAAAATAGGTGCCAAGGAACGATTTCGACATCGCCACCACCGCCACAATAATCCCGGTGATCGCCAGCCACGCCGGCGACCCCGGCATCATCGACAGGGCGGAAAGAATCGTGACCCCTTGATGGCGGGCGGTTTCAATATAGCCCGCCGGTATCGACAGCAGGCAGCTGAAGACGAAAAACAGCACGCTGGCGCAGATGAGGGTGTAGGCCACCTTCATGATTTTTTTGCATTTACCCATGGCCTGCTCGCCGTATTTCTCCTGCTGATCGATAGCAAAAGTCGATATGATCGGCGTATGGCTAAAAGCGAAAACCATCACGGGAATCGAGATCCAGATTTGGTGGAACGTGTGCGGGGTCAGCTGCATCTGGCTGGTCAGATAAGCCGGCTGCCAGCTCCCCATTAAATAGATGGAGAGGAACAGGAAACAGGCGATCAGCGGGAAGACTAAAAAGCCCATGACTTTAATCGTGACGTGGCGGCCCATTAAAAAGATCAGATTCAGCACCAGCACCACGCCCAGGCTGAGCAGCGCCCTGACCTGAGAAGTGATGGGCACATGTCTGGAGAGCTGCTCCGCGAGCGAGTTAGTAATGGCGACGGCGTAGATCAGCACCACCACGAAAAAGGCGAGGAAATAGAGGCCGGTAATCAGGCTACCGATCTTTTTACCGTAATAGTGATTAACGGCGCCGGTGATCCCCGCGCCCGGGGCGATGTTGGCGGAGAGAATAAACTGGCTCAGCGCTTTATGCGGCCAGTAGGTTAACGGCCAGGCGACCAGCGCGGTGATGAACAGAACGATAGCGCCCGCGGATCCCAGTTGGATCGGCAAGAATAACGTGCCAGCGCCTACAGCAGTGCCATATAAGGCGAAACTCCAGAGAGTTTCTTCTTTAGACCAAATTTTAGACATTATGCGACTTTATCAACCAGAAAACGAACAAAAAGGAGTGCAATTTATCACATTTATGGATGAGCTGTGGCGATAGTTTCTGGCGCAGAAATGAAGCGGCGGAGCGCCCGTTACCGGCCGGGCGCTTTGCTAAAGATTACTCGCGGGCGGCGATCCGCTGCTGGCGAACCTTAATGACCCGCTCGCGCAGCATATCCCAGACCCAGTTAAAGGCCATGGTGTAGGGCAGGAAGAACAGCATAAAGCCGATTTCCAGCATAAACGCCTGCATCAGCGAAACGCCCAGCACCAGCGCGACCATCGTGACGCCGATAATAATAAAGCCTGACTCGAAGCCGATCGCGTGCAGCGCGCGGACCCGCAGGGTACGGACGACCCGGGTTACCGGCCACAGCCGGTCGAAGAGGGCGTTATAGATAATGTTCCAGACCATCGCCAGCGTCGCGAGCAGGATACTGAGCCCGCCCATTTCAACGACCGAACGCTGCATGAGCCATGCGGCGGTTGGGGCGAGGATCAGCGTCGCCAGACCTTCAAAGCTTATCGCGTGGATTACCCGTTCCGTCAGCGTTTTGCGCTGGGCGTTGACTTGTTGCATGGCTTGTTGCCTCCGGTCTTTATATGAAATTACCCGGCATTTTATGGATAAATATGATAAACAAAAGATAGTATCCATCGATTAAGTAGATAGTTCATGCGCTATTCTCCCGAAGCTTTAACCGCGTTTGTCGAATCCGTGGCCTGCGGTTCATTCTCTGCCGCGGCGCGGCGGCTGCGCAAAAGCCAGTCCACCATCAGCACCGCAATCGCCAACCTGGAAGCCGATCTTGGCGTGACGTTGTTCGATCGCACCTCCAGACAGCCGACGCTCACGCCGCAGGGCGAACAGGTGTTGAGCTACGTGAAGGCGATTCTGGCGGCCAGCGACAGGCTGGATGAGCTGGCCATTTCGCTGTCTGGCAACACCGAAGCGCGTCTGACCTTTGTGCTCTCCGATACGCTGCATCCCGATGTGCTGGAAGATCTGCTGGCGCAGTTCGATCGTCGTTTTCCGCACACCGAATTTGAGTGCCTGATTGGCGAAGACGACGACGTTATCGATCTGCTGCAAAAGGAGCGGGCGCAGGTGGGGCTGATTGAGGCCAGGGACAGCTATCCGACAGAAATAGGCAGTATCCGGCTGCCGATGCAAACCGAAATGGCTATCTTCGTGGCGCCCCGGCACCCGCTGGCGGCCCAGGGCAGCGTCACCCGCGACGAGCTGTTCAGCTGGCGCGAGCTGCGCCTGAGCACCTATCTGGAAAATATGGCGGAACCGGCGCGCGGTCTGGTATGGTCGGCGCCTAACTATCTGCTGCTGTTCAGCATGGCGGCGCAGGGGTTGGGATGGTGTATTTTGCCCAGCGCGCTGGTGGAGGAGTTCGCCGGGAGCGGAAGCCTGGTGGCGCTGGATATTGCCGGCTGGCCGCGGATGATCTCCACCGATTTGCTGTGGAATAAAAAGGCGCCGCCGGGAGAAGCGGGAAGCTGGCTGCGTCAGCATCTGCAGGGGCACGGGCGCGAATAGGGGACATTTTTGCCATCGCCGACGATCTTTGTGATTCCCCTCACTTTTTTTAAACAATTGCGAAAATTTTTGATAACAATTCACTACTATGATGCTGTTTCTTTGCGCAGAGGCGGAGCAGAGGTAGAGGATGAAAGATGTCGTAATCGTCGGCGCGTTGCGAACGCCAATCGGCTGT
The DNA here is from genome assembly GCF_033843325.1 of Klebsiella sp. JN_Kp126. NCBI lineage: Bacteria > Pseudomonadati > Pseudomonadota > Gammaproteobacteria > Enterobacterales > Enterobacteriaceae > Klebsiella > Klebsiella sp. JN_Kp126. The sequence continues at coordinate 16,131 of NZ_JAWXQV010000078.1, forward strand.
TTTCAGGGCGCGCTGTCGCGTCATTCGGCGGTGGAGCTGGGCAGCGTGGTGGTGAAGGCGCTTGTTGAGCGCAGCGGCGTCGATCCGCAAAGTATTGATGAGGTGATCCTCGGCCAGGTGCTGACGGCAGGAACCGGACAGAATCCGGCGCGTCAGTCGGCGATCCGCGGCGGGCTGCCTAATACCGTTTCTGCTATTACCATCAACGACGTCTGCGGTTCCGGACTGAAGGCGCTGCACCTGGCGACCCAGGCGATTCAGTGCGGCGAAGCGGACGTGGTGATCGCCGGCGGGCAGGAGAATATGAGCCGCGCCCCGCACGTGCTGACCGACAGCCGTACCGGCGCCCAGTTGGGCAATAGCCAGCTTATCGACAGCCTTGTCCACGATGGCCTGTGGGATGCGTTTAACGACTACCATATGGGCGTGACGGCGGAGAACCTGGCGCGCGAGTATGGCATCAGCCGTGAACTGCAGGATGCGTGGGCGCTTAGCTCGCAGCACAAAGCGCGGCGGGCGATTGATTCCGGACGCTTTCGCGATGAAATCGTGCCGGTGACCAGCGAACTCAACGGTATTCCGCGCCTGGTGGATACCGATGAGCAGCCGCGCGTCGACCCCAGCGCAGAAGCGCTGGCCAGCCTGCTGCCGACCTTTGACCAGCAGGGTTCGGTCACCGCCGGCAATGCCTCAAGCATTAACGATGGCGCGGCGGCGGTGATGATGATGAGCGAAGCTAAAGCCGAGGAGCTGGGGCTGCCGATTCTGGCGCGGATCCGCGCTTTTGCCAGCGTGGGCGTCGATCCGGCGCTGATGGGGATCGCGCCGGTCCATGCCACCCGTCGCTGCCTTGAACGCGCGGGCTGGAAGCTGGATGAAGTCGATCTTATCGAAGCCAACGAAGCCTTTGCCGCTCAGGCCATTTCGGTGGGCAGGGTACTGGAATGGGACGAGCGGCGGGTGAACGTGAACGGCGGCGCCATTGCGCTGGGCCACCCGATTGGCGCTTCCGGCTGCCGCATTCTGGTTTCCCTGGTGCACGAGATGATTAAACGCGATGCCCGCAAAGGGCTGGCCACGCTATGCATCGGCGGCGGCCAGGGCGTGGCGCTGGCGGTGGAACGCGAATAAGCCCCTTCTGATATATGCGTTAACTGAGCCTCCCTGTGGAGGCTTTTTTTTGCTTCCCGCCAGCCGTTACCCTGCCAAAAATTCCTTTCTGACGCGCTATTTTGTTGAGCGTTGTCACGTCTTTCTGTGCCACCTTTTTTGAAACAAATATTTACGATCGCGATCACTAAAACATTATTGCCTAAAAAATAAAATACGGTTTTATAAAAACGAAACGATATTTTAATTATGAGGGGTAATTTATGTTCGCAAGATCTCTGGCCCTTGCTGCACTCTGTGGCATGTCTTTCGCGGCTTCAGCCGTCACGGTAGATTTACGTCACGAATTCATTGACGGCGGCAAATCGGATAAGAGCAACGCCGACCGCGTCTCCGTCTCCCATCGTTTCGCTAACGGCTTTGGCTTCTCCGTTGAGGCGAAGTGGAAGTCGGGCGGCGATAACACCAGCCAGCCTTATTCAGATTTCGTCGGTAATGGTCATGAAGAGAGCATTACCTGGCAGTGGAAGGCGAATAAAAACTTCTCGGTCACGCCGGGGTTCAATATTGAAAGTAACGATAGCCGCTCAATCTACAAGCCAAACCTGCGCGTGCAGTACAGCTTCGATAATGGCTTCTACGTCGCCGCCCGCTATCGTTACGACTATACCCGCTACCCGGCGAATGCAGGGAAAGATGATGACAAAGTTAACCGCGGCGATGCGTGGGCCGGTTACGTCTTCGGCGACTGGCGTACGGAGCTGAACTACGTTTATGCGCGCAGTACCGAAGGGGTTAAGCGCAACGACAACAAACCGTACTCGCAGGAGTACAACCTCAAGGTTGCCTACAAGCTGGATAAAAACTGGGCGCCGTACGGCGAGCTCGGCAACGTTGGCGTCAACGATCGCAGCGACCGCCAGACCCGTTTCCGCGTAGGTGTTGCCTACTCCTTCTAACTGAAAAAATGTCCTCATCGTTTACCCCGGAGCGGTCAGCCGGGGTTTTCCGTTGGTATGAATCCCTCTTCCCGGAGCGGCGCAATGCGCCCCATCGGCACGGAATGTAGCCCGGATAAGCGCAGCGCGATCCGGGGAAAACGCCGGGCATAAAAAAGCCCTCCGAAAGGAGGGCAAGGCCAGTTACAGAAACACTAACTCAAACAGTGGCTAACGCTATGCCTTCAGCATCTCAGGCTGGGGCGGCAGCTTCGCGATATACACGGCAGGTTTGCCGTCTTTATCGGAGCTGAACAAAATGGCGCTATCGTCCGGCGTAAAGGACGGGTGCGGGTGGGTAACCTGGCGACTATTGGCCACGGTTGCCCAGGAGGTATCGTGACGCGCAACGCGGAAATAGGACTGCTTCGCGACATCGAAAGCGTACAGATACGGGTCGTTATCAATGGTGTAGCCGCTGGTGTCTTTGACGTCCACCGGGGTACCGGAACCATCGCCAACCAGCATCGTGCCGTCAAAGTTACTCATCAGATGCGAACAGGCCGGCATCTGCATCACCGCTTCATTAACGCCGGTATCCGGGTTGAAGCTGTAAATTGTCCGGCCCTGCTGGCCCTTCAGATAAGAGACGTACACCAGCGCGGAGCCGTTCGGTACCCAGAATTCGTGGGTGCAGCTTTCGCCTTCCGCATGCGCTTTGACTTTACGCACGTTGCTACCGTCTTCATTTACCATCCACATCCGCGCATCGACCAGGTCATGCGGCCCTTCATGGCAGAAGGCGACGGTATGGTCATCAAACGGACGATAAATCGGATGGCCCAGCCATTTCCTCTCTTCGTGGATCACGCTGCTTTCGCCGGTTTGCAGGTCGACGCGCAGCAGGCGGCAGTGGGGGCCTTTGTGGAAGAAATCGTGGAAAATCTGCCAGTCGTTGAGCGGCGTCCAGTCGCTTTTGGCAATCTCGATGCCAACCAGTTTGGTGCAATCGCTGTTGGCCACCCAGGTACCGTAGCCCACCCACTCATCGGCGACGCGATACACTTCACGCTCTTGCAGCGTGGTGAGGTTAACCTCCAGCAGCGTACGGTCGTTCTTCACGTAATAAAGGGATTTATCATCCGGAGAAAGGAAACCACCAAACGTGTTATCACCGGCGCCTTCCGTTAGCTGTACCGCCTCGGCCTTTGCGAGGTCCAGCAGATAGTAGTTCCAGTTGCCGTCGAATTCGCCGGCAAACAGCAGGTGGCTGCCATCGTTAAAAAAACACTTCTGATAGAAATAGTTACGATGACAGGTCACTTCCGGTGGGGTTAAGCGGGTGATCTCCGCGCCGGTGTCCGGATCGCGGCTAACGTCATAATTCAGTTTAACCCGCATGCCTTTAGCCATGATGTACTCCTTTTCCTTCCTGAGATGTTGCCCGCCTGCGTTGACCGGCCAGTGGAAGTAGATTTAAAAGATGGGTGTTAATTTATCAAAACATCGTTTCATTATTTGTGATGGCGGACGCAATTCGCAACAACTTCTTGCTATAGATCGCCTTTTTTTGCTGACAGTACGGCCAGCATCCCCGCGCTCTTTGTTTTCCTGCCGTTTTTTTTCGATCCGCCGTCTTTTTTTTAAGTTTGAATAACTCATTGTATTTTATTGAATTAAATAGGAGTTTCACGGTTTATCAATCACCGCTTCGTGATCTGTTTTGCATTTTTAACATTTAACAGTCTTAAAATTGAAACGATGTTTTAATAATAATTGAAAATGACTTTAGCCGGGGCTAAGATGTGCTCACTGTAAAACGGAACTCTGTTTTATTTTTAGAAGGGGCAATCCCTGCGAGTTCTTCAAACCATAAGGGTCTGCACAAGCCGCAGGCTGGACTATCAGAACCTTGCCTGTACCTACACAGGCTCTGAAAGATTAAGGAACCAAGTATGATTCTCGATGCATTCTCCCTGCAGGGCAAAGTAGCCGTGGTGAGCGGCTGTGATACGGGTCTGGGCCAGGGCATGGCGGTGGGCCTGGCGGAAGCCGGTTGCGATATCGTGGGTATCAATATTGTTGAACCGACGGAAACCATTGAGCGCGTCACGGCGCTGGGCCGTCGTTTCCTCAGCCTGACCGCCGATCTGCGCCAGATTGACGGTATCCCGCAGCTGCTGGAGCGCGCGGTGGCGGAGTTCGGCCATATCGACATCCTGGTTAACAACGCCGGCCTGATCCGTCGCGAAGACGCGATCGAATTCAGCGAGAAAAACTGGGACGACGTGATGAACCTGAACATTAAGAGCGTGTTCTTTATGTCTCAGGCGGCGGCGAAGCACTTTATTGCCCAGGGGACCGGCGGCAAGATTATCAATATTGCCTCGATGCTCTCTTTCCAGGGCGGGATCCGCGTACCTTCCTACACGGCGTCAAAAAGCGCGGTGATGGGCGTGACTCGTCTGCTGGCGAACGAGTGGGCGAAGCACGGCATCAACGTCAACGCGCTGGCGCCGGGCTATATGGCGACCAACAATACCCAGCAGCTGCGCGCCGACGAACAGCGCAGCAGCGAGATCCTCGACCGTATCCCGGCGGGACGCTGGGGTCTGCCGAGCGACCTGATGGGGCCGGTGGTCTTCCTGGCCTCCAGCGCTTCTGACTACATCAATGGCTACACTGTCGCGGTGGATGGCGGCTGGCTGGCGCGCTAATATTTGCCGCGTTATCAGCGCAAAATGGAACCCTGCTTCGGCAGGGTTTTTTTATGTCTGAATAACAATTGTCCATATGATGAAACTGAAATAGTCCATATGGTTTATTTGTTTTTGAGGTAAGTATCTATATGTAACAGGGGTTGTTGAAGATGAAATGCTTATTTTCTGCTCTTATGAAAGTTGAATGTCCATCACAAAACCATTGCCTGTAGCAACTTAATCCATATCTTTGGCGTGTCCTGCCTGACACCTTACGCCGCCGATCCCGTAGTTTCATCGTATGTCTTACTTCGTCTGGCAGGAAAAAAATGACCACTCTCAGTCACGACTCTACAACCATGCCGCGTACGCAGCGCGATACCCGGCGCATGAATCAGTTTGTCTCCATTGCCGCCGCGGTGGCAGGATTGCTGTTTGGCCTCGATATCGGGGTGATTGCCGGGGCGCTGCCCTTTATTACCGACCATTTTGTTTTATCCAGCCGCCTGCAGGAGTGGGTGGTGAGCAGCATGATGCTGGGAGCCGCCATCGGCGCGTTATTTAACGGCTGGCTCTCTTTCCGCCTCGGGCGCAAATACAGCCTGATGGTGGGGGCGGTGCTGTTCGTTGCCGGTTCCGTGGGCTCCGCGTTTGCGACCAGCGTCGAAATGCTGCTGGTGGCAAGGATCGTTCTCGGGGTCGCCGTGGGGATCGCCTCTTATACCGCGCCGCTGTACCTGTCGGAAATGGCGAGCGAAAACGTGCGCGGCAAGATGATCAGCATGTATCAGCTGATGGTGACGCTGGGTATCGTGATGGCGTTTCTCTCCGACACCGCGTTCAGCTATAGCGGCAACTGGCGGGCGATGCTTGGCGTACTGGCGCTGCCGGCGGTGGTGCTGATTATTCTGGTGATCTTCCTGCCGAACAGCCCGCGCTGGCTGGCGGAAAAAGGGCGTCACGTGGAAGCGGAAGAGGTGCTGCGGATGCTGCGCGACACGTCAGAAAAAGCCCGTGACGAGCTCAACGAGATTCGCGAAAGCCTGAAGCTGAAGCAGGGCGGCTGGGCGCTGTTTAAGGTCAACCGCAACGTGCGGCGGGCGGTATTCCTCGGCATGCTGTTGCAGGCGATGCAGCAGTTTACCGGTATGAATATCATCATGTACTACGCGCCGCGCATCTTTAAAATGGCGGGCTTCACCACCACCGAACAGCAGATGGTCGCGACCCTGGTGGTTGGCCTGACCTTTATGTTCGCTACCTTTATCGCCGTCTTTACCGTCGATAAGGCCGGACGTAAGCCGGCGCTGAAAATCGGTTTTAGCGTGATGGCCATCGGCACGCTGGTGCTGGGCTACTGTCTGATGCAGTTTGATAACGGCACCGCCTCCAGCGGTCTCTCCTGGCTGTCGGTGGGGATGACCATGATGTGTATTGCCGGCTATGCGATGAGCGCCGCGCCGGTGGTGTGGATCCTGTGTTCGGAAATTCAGCCGCTGAAGTGCCGCGATTTCGGTATCACCTGCTCAACCACCACCAACTGGGTGTCGAACATGATTATCGGCGCGACCTTCCTGACGCTGCTGGACGCGATCGGCGCGGCAGGAACCTTCTGGCTTTACACCGCGCTGAACGTCGCCTTTATCGGCGTGACGTTCTGGCTGATCCCGGAAACCAAAAACGTCACCCTGGAGCATATTGAACGCAGGCTGATGTCCGGCGAGAAGCTGCGCAATATCGGCAATTAATTACAACGACTCGCGCGGCAGCCACGGGCTGGCTACTTTCACCGTCTCCCGATGGCTGTCGCCGTTAATAATGTGCTGGGCGCTCAGGCGCCCGATATCATAGTGCGGTAGCTGCACCGTTGAGAGCGACGGGAAAAACAGATCGCCAATCCCCACCATATTGTCATAACCCACCACCGCCACATCCTGCGGAATGCGCAGCCCGCGCGCCAGCAGCGTCTGATAGACCATAAACGCGATGCGGTCGTTGCCGCAAATCACCGAGTCGAACTGCGGCTTGCGCTGGTGAATATGGGCCAGCACGATGGCGGGAATATCGCGATAGTGCTCATCGCCGTAGGCCATATAGCAGTGAGCGAGCGTATCCGGGTCAACACCCGCTTCCCGGCAGGCGCGTTCCAGCCCCTGACGGCGGCGGACGGTCGCCAGATGATTCGCCGGCAGATGCAGGCACAGCGGCCGGCGATAACCGGCGGCCAGCAGAGCCTGCACCGCCGTATACTGACCCTGTTCGTCGTCCGGGATATAGCTGGCCACCGGGTCGTGCAGGCTTTCGCAGTTGGCCAGCACGCAGGGGAGGGTTAACAGCTTGGCCGGTAGCGGTACCTGACGCAGACCCATCGTGGTGTAGATAATGCCGTCCGGACGATGGGAGAGCAGCAGGTCGACGATAGCGTCCGGGCTATCGTCAGAGAACATGTTGACCACGAAGCTGTTCCAGCCGTGCGCTCGTGCGGTCTCTTCGATGGAGAGCGTAATCTCCACCGAAAACGGCGTGGTGACGGTATCCAGCGCCAGTACACCGATGGTGTTTGGCGTCGCGTGAGCGCCGCGGATTTTCTTCGCCGACAGGTCGGGGACGTAGTTGGTCTCTTCGATAGCCGCCTGGACCCGAGCCAGGGTCTCCGGCTTGAGCCTTTCCGGGCTATTAAGCGCCCGGGAGACCGTCATTAGCGAGACATTCGCCAGCTTTGCTACATCCTTCAGAGATGCCATATTAAGTGCTCCACCCTTGCCGCCAGCAGCGGGGTCAACTAAGTTACTGATGTAAAAGGATCATACAATATTCTATCGTACACGTAGCGCGAGCGAAGAAGATGAATATTTGATCGAGATCTCATCTCCTTTATGTTAACGTTAACTTTTGTGATTAACATCATGAATCGCAACAAAACGAAGTGAGTTTCGCTTTTTGTTAACGTTACCATAATAGCATTACTCCAACATGAGAATGTCATGATGAAAGCGCATCACTCTCACAGCTATCCGTTACTCAGTGCGTTACTCTTTTTCTTTTTCGTGACCTGGTCCTCTTCAGGTTCGCTGCTCTCTATCTGGCTACATCAGGAAGTGGGACTTAAGCCGGGGGATACGGGAATTATCTTCTCAGTGCTTTCCGTCTCCGCGCTTTTCGCCCAGGTGTGCTACGGCTTTATTCAGGACAAACTCGGCCTGCGTAAAAATTTGCTCTGGTACATCACCGTACTGCTGATCCTCTCCGGCCCGGCCTATATGGCGTTTGGCTACCTCCTCAAAATTAACGTCTTACTCGGCAGCATCTTCGGCGGGATTTATATCGGACTGACCTTCAACGGCGGTATCGGCGTGCTGGAATCCTACACCGAGCGCGTCGCGCGCCAGAGCCAGTTTGAATTCGGCAAGGCGCGGATGTGGGGCTCGCTGGGCTGGGCGGTGGCGACCTTCTTCGCCGGTTTGTTGTTCAACATTAACCCGCACTTAAACTTCGCGGTGGCCAGCTGCTCCGGACTGGTCTTTTTTTTCCTACTGGCGCGACTGCGGGTCTCTTCCGCGCCGCATGCCATGCAGGAGGCGGTATCCGGCGGTAAAGTCACGCTGGAAGACGCCCTGCGTCTGCTGACCCTGCCGCGCTTTTGGGCGCTGGTCTTCTTCGTCATCGGCACCTGTATCTACGGCGTTTATGACCAGCAGTTCCCGGTCTACTTCTCTTCCCAGTTCCCGACCCTGCAGGAAGGCAACGCGATGTACGGCTACCTGAACTCGTTCCAGGTGTTCCTGGAAGCCGCCGGTATGTTCTGCGCACCGTGGCTGGTTAACCGCGTCGGCGCGAAAAACGGCCTGATCTTCGCCGGAATGGTGATGGCCATGCGTATGGTGGCTTCCGGGCTGGTGGAGGGGCCGCTGCTGATCTCCATCACCAAGCTGCTCCACGCCGTCGAGCTGCCGGTACTGCTGGTATCTATCTTTAAATACAACAGCTTAAACTTCGACAAGCGTCTTTCATCCACGCTGTATCTGGTCGGCTTTGCCTGCACCAGCTCGGTTATCGCGACGGTTCTGTCGCCGCTCGCTGGCTATAGCTATGAGAAATACGGCTTCGCCCAGTCCTATCTGATTATGGGACTGCTGGTGTTCTGCACCACCTTTATCTCCATCTTCTTGTTGCGCTCCAGTAAGTCCTCTTCGGACCCGCTAATGCCGCAAACTTCCGCTATCTGAATCAAAAGAGTAATGAATATGACGTATTCAATTTCCCGGGCTGAGCAAGAACTGCAGGCTAAACATGAACAGCTGAACCTGCGCTGGTATCCGCGCTATCACCTGGCCGCCCGTGCGGGCTGGATCAACGATCCCAATGGCCTGGTCTGGTTTGACGGCTGGTACCACGCGTTTTACCAGCACCATCCGTACTCCACCAAATGGGGGCCGATGCACTGGGGCCACGCGCGCAGTAAAGATCTGGTGCACTGGGAGCATCTGCCGGTGGCGCTGGCCCCGGAAGGCCCGGAGGATAAAGACGGCTGCTTCTCCGGCTCCGCGGTGGTGGATGGCGATACGCTGGCATTGATTTATACCGGGCATAAATTTCATGGCGATCCCAGCGATGAAGCCAACCTGTATCAGGTGCAATGTCTGGCCACCAGCCGCGACGGCATTCACTTCGAGCGCCAGGGGATCGTGGTCGACACCCCGCCGGGCATGCACCATTTCCGCGACCCGAAAGTGTGGCGAGAAGGGGACAGCTGGTACATGATCGTTGGCGCTCGCGATGGCGACACCGGCCAGGTGCGGCTGTATCGTTCAGCCGATCTGCGCCAGTGGCAGGATGCCGGCGTCCTTGATGAGGCGGAAAAAGAGATGGGCTACATGTGGGAATGCCCGGATTTCTTCGCCCTCAACGGCAAGCATATTCTGATGTTCTCTCCGCAGGGGCTGGCGGCTAAAGGCTATCAAAACCGCAACCTGTTCCAGAGCGGCTATCTGCTCGGTGAATGGCGGCCGGGGCAGGCGTTTGTGCGTGAGGGCGAGTTTGTGGAAATGGATCACGGCCACGACTTTTATGCCCCGCAAAGCTTCCTCACTCCCGACGGCCGCCGCATTGTCATCGGCTGGCTGGATATGTGGGAGTCGCCGCTGCCGGAGCAGCAGGACGGCTGGGCAGGCATGCTGTCGCTGCCGCGTGAACTGAGCCTGAGCGCGGATAATCGACTGCAGATGCGTCCGGCGAAAGAGGTCGAGAGCATGCGCGGCGCCAGCTTCCCGTGGCCGGTGACGACCCTGAAAAACCAGCAGACCACGATGGTGGAGAACTGCGAAGCGATGGAGGTGATCCTGCACTGGGATGGCCTGAACAGCAGCGCCGAGCAGTATGGCCTCAGCTTCGGCGAAGGTCTGCGCGTTTACGTGGATGCGCAGATGCAGCGCCTGGTGCTCGAGCGGCACTATCCGCAGTATGGCCTGTGCGGCACCCGCAGCGTCCCGTTGAACGAAAGCGCCGATCTGCAGCTAAGGATATTCTTCGATAGCTCTTCCGTCGAAGTGTTTGTTAATGATGGCGAGGCCTGTCTTAGCAGTCGTATATATCCGGATGCCGATCGTCGCGAATTGGCTTTATTTGCCTGGAGCGGTTCGGCTTATTTAACCGAAGCCGGCGCCTGGCAGCTGGAATAAGTTTTACTGAATAGTTGTTAATAACCCGTCTTCGACGATGGGCGGGTTATTATTGTCACTGTCGTCGAGCTTTACCCATAAATAAAAAATACTATTTAACTAAATAATAAAGGGTTATTCCGATGAATAAAATCTGGGTCGGGTGTGTTCTGACGTCTTTATTTACCCCTCTGGCTAATGCTCAGGCGCCGTTATCCCTTGAGGAGCGGCTGGCGCAAATGGAACAACGGCTAAAGGCGACAGAGCAGCGGGCGGCCAGCGCGGAGGCGGAAATCCGCGCGCTAAAAAAACAGGAGGCACAAGCGACGACGGTGGCCAGCGCCGCACCGGCTAAACCCGCTTTACAACTTAATGATTATGGTGAATTAAAATTCTATGGCGACGTTGAGTTTAATATGGACGGCGCCAGCCGCACCGGTAGCCTGACGTCGGTGAAAACCAGCGCCAATAAAAACTGGGCGCCGGGAGATAAAGAGCGCTGGGATATTAATGGCCGTATTCTTCTCGGCTTTGATGGATTACGCAAAGGGGCTAACGGTAAATATGCCGGATTCAGCGTGCAGCCGCTGGCGGATATGAACGGTAAAATGAATCTTGATGATGCAGCCTTTTTCTTCGGTCAGCAGGACGACTGGAAAATTAAAATCGGTCGCTTCGAAGCCTACGATATGTTCCCGCTTAATCAGGATACGTTTGTTGAATATTCCGGCAACACGGCGAACGATCTGTATAGCGACGGCTACGGCTATATTTATATGATGAAAGAGGGGCGCGGACGCAGCAGCAGCGGCGGCAACTTCCTGCTGAGTAAAAATCTCGATAACTGGTATTTTGAGGTGAATACGCTGGTGGAGGACGGCAGCTCGCTGTTCGTGGACCAGAATTATCACGGCAACGCGCTGGATAACCGTAAAAATGTGGTTTACGTGCGTCCGGTCGCGGCCTGGCAATCCGGCGCCTGGTCGGTGGCGGCGGCGATGGAGAGTAACCTCGTTAATAATGCTTACGGTTATGAGAATCAGAATGGACGTTGGGTCGATCAGTCCAGCCGCACCGGCTACGGCATGACGATGAGCTGGAACACGCTGAAAACCGATGCCGAGGACGGGGCGGTGGTGAACTTAAGCACCGCGTATCTGGACGCGGCGGACGAAAAGGATTTCAGCGCCGGTATCAATGCGTTATGGCATCGCGTGGAGCTGGGCTATATCTATGCGCATAACAAAATCGACCAGTTTAATATGTCCGGCGTCAACGCGGAGTGCGATAGCGACTGCGCGATTCTGGCGCCGGGGCGCTACGACATTCACACCATTCATACCTCATGGCATCTGCCGAATATTATGGATATGCCGAACTTTAATATTTATCTCGGAGCCTATGCGTCATGGCTCGATTCATCGGCAGCGAAAAGCGGCAATACCGATGAACGCTACGGCGCGCGGGTGCGGTTTAAATATTTCTTCTGACGGTCTTCCCGGGTCGCAGACGGCTGTAGCCCGGGCAGGCGCTTTGCGCCGCCCCCGGGAGCAGCGCGCAGAGAGGCATAATGTCCCGGAGGCGATGCTTGCGCATCTGTCCGGGCTACCGGCCCGCAGAGAGCGGTAGCCCGGCTAAGCACCGCGCGAGCCGGGATGTTGCCGAATCACTACACCTCCGCCAGATACAGCGCCGGCATACCCTCTTTATCGGAGGTAAACAGCACCCAGCGGTTATCCGGTGAAAATGACGGATGCGGATGCGTCGCCTGGCGCTCGCCTTCAATCACTTTCCAGGTGGAGTCGTGGCGGCACACCGCAGTCTGCTTATCGGCGGCAATATCAAACACCCAGATAAACGGATCGTTAAGCTGTATATCGCCGGTGCTGTGCGGCGCGCCGTCGCCGACTACCAGGGTGCCATCGTGATTGCTCATCAGATGTGAGCAGGGGGGAATGGACATCAGCTGGCGATTTTCCAGCGTTGCCGGGTCGGCGCGATACAGATAGCGATGCGGATCGTTTTCCTGATGCGCGACATAGTAAAGCGCGGATCCATCCGGCACCCAGAATTCGTGGGTAAAGCTCTCTCCCGACCGGTGCTGGCGAACCTTGCGCATATGGCTGCCGTCAGCGTTGATAAGCCACATTCGGGCATCGATAGCATCGCGCGGGCCTTCGTGGCAGAAGGCGATGGTGCTGTCATCAAACGGGCGGTAAATCGGGTGGCCGAGCCAGCGTTTTTCCTGCAATATCACGCGCTGCTCGCCGCTGCGCAGGTCGATATTAATCAGCCGGCACTCCGGCTCGGTGAAGTAGAATGCGCGGAACTTGCCCCAGTCGGTCAGCGGCTGCCAGTCGCTTTTTTTGATTTCGATACCCACCATCTGGCTGCAATCGCTATTGGCGACCCAGGTCCCGTAGGCCACCCATTGGTCATCCACCTGATACACCACCTGCTCCTCCAGCGAGGCCAGATCCACGCGGCGCAGCTGCTGGTTGTTTTTCACGTACCACAGCGACCGGTCGTCGGCGGAAAGGAAACCGCCAAAGGTGTTATCGCCCGGCCCGTCGGTGAGCTGGGTGGCCTGCTGGCCGGCGATATCGAGTAAATAGTAGTTCCAGTGGCCTTCAAACGCGCCGCCGAAAATCAGCTTGCTGCCGTCCCGGGTAAAGCATTTTTGATAGAAGTAGTTGCGGTGGCAGATAACATGCGGTGGCGTCATCCGGATCACCTGGTGACCGGTTTCGCTGTCCTGCGTATGCAGAAAGCTCAGCGGGATGATTTTGCCTTTCATGATTCATTCACTCCTTGCTAAAAAAATACCCCGCAGCCGGAGCTGCGGGGTAGGGACCGATAACGGGTTGTTAGCGCATCGCGCGGCGCAGGATGCGGTCAGACTGACGCTGGAAGTCAATTGCCGTCTCTTCTACGGTTTTCTGCCCGTAGTCGATGTACTGCAGAGAGGTGCCAAACTGGGCGACGATCTGCGGGTCGTCAAAGTACGGCGACACCGAGAGTTTGGCCGGCAGGGACTGCGCCAGGCGCAGGCCCGATACCGCCGGATCGTCCTCTTTGATCGCGCCGTTTTCGGTCAGGTATTGCACCGCGACTTTGCTCAGCGGCACGCCGCGCTCAAGTCCCAGCGTCTCAACGCCTTCTTTGCTGTTCAGCAGGAAGTTGATCACCTTCGCCGCCGCTTCCGGATTTGTGGTGGATTTACCAATGGAGAGCATCTGCGCAGGTTTAAAGAACAGACCCGCGTCGGTGGCGCCCGGCAGCATCGGATAGCTGCCCAGCTCCAGCTTCGCCGGCGGCTTCAGGTTGTCGGAGTATTTGTTTATGGTGGAGTTCCACATATAGGTCCCCGCCCACTCGCCCTGAATCCACGGCTTCATTTCATACATATTGCTCTTACCGAACGAGGCATAGTACTTGGTGTCCGGCATGACGTGGCTGTCGATAAGCTTTTTATACATCTGGAAGAATTCGACCCACTGCTCTTTGCTGTAGGAGAATTTCTTGGTTTTTTCGTCGATAGCCGGCTGGTTGTACTTCTGAATCATATATGAATTGAGCAGCGCCAGGGTGTCCTGGTGCTCCAGCACCACCGGGTAATACTGTTTACCCAGCTTGCTCTCAAAGGTTTTACCCGCCGCCATCAGCTCGTCCCAGGTTTTCGGGTACTCGACGCCGGCTTTTTTCCAGGTCTCGTCGTTGAAGTAGAACACGCGCGCGGTGACGGAAATAGGGATACCGTTAAGCTTGCCGTCCACCGTGGTGGTTTGCAGCTCTTTGGCATCAAACTGGCTCAGGTCGATTACGTCCTTCATCTTATTCAGATCGTAGAAGCCTTCGCCGTTTTTCGAGAAGATCGGCAGCCAGTTCCAGTTAGTTTGCATCACGTCCGGCTCCGTGCCGCCGGCGATTTGCGTGGTCAGGCGCGAAAGATGGCCGTCCCAGCCGGTATATTCCGCTTTAACGTTAATATCCGGGTTTTGTTTATGAAACTCTTCCAGCGCCTTCAGGGTTACCTGGTGGCGGCCGTTGCCGCCCCACCATGACATACGCAGGTCGACATCCTTCGCCATGGAAGGTAACGCGGTAAGGCCCAAAGTTGCGGAGATTGCGGCGCTTAAAAGCACTTTTTTCATTTTAATACTCCAGGGTTCACAGAGAGATGTTCTGTTCAGTTTTGGCGTCAAAGATATGACACTTGTTGAGATCGAACTTGAAATGCACCGTGCGATGAAGCCCTTTCTCAATCATTGGCTTTGCTTCATCGGACGGCACGCGGGCGGTCAGTTCATAATCGGCAACCTTCAGGTAGACGAAGAATTCATGGCCCATGTTTTCCACCCGCACCATTTCACCGGCGCAGGAGCCTTCAGCAAACGGTTCATCGGAGATGGAGACGAACTCCGGGCGGACGCCAAAGAACACCTGCTGGTTCTTATGGGTCTCGACCTTACTCTGCAATCTGTCGTTTAGCGGCAGCAGCCCGTCGCCAACGGTCAGATGCAGGCGACCCGCTTGCTCAACCAGCTTGCTGGGACGAATATTCATCTCCGGCGCGCCGATAAACCCGGCCACAAACATGTTTTTCGGCTTGTGATAGAGGTTGTCCGGGGTATCCACCTGCATGATATGGCCCAGCTTCATCACGCAGATGCGGTCGCCCATGGTCATCGCCTCGGTCTGATCGTGGGTAACGTACACGGTGGTCGCCGGTTTACCGGATTTCTTCAGCTGCTTATGCAGGTCGGAAATACGGATGCGCATCGAGGCGCGCAGCTTGGCGTCAAGGTTAGAGAGCGGTTCATCGAACAGGAATACATCCGGTTTCTTCACAATCGCGCGGCCAACCGCCACGCGCTGTGCCTGGCCGCCGGAGAGCTGACGCGGCAGGCGGTCCAGCAGCTCTTCCAGCTCAAGGATTTTCGCCGCTTCGTTTACCTGGGCCTCAATCTGATCTTTCGGCAGCTTGCTCAGCTTCAGGCCGAAGGCAAGGTTTTCGCGTACCGTCATATGCGGATAGAGCGCGTAGTTCTGGAAGACCATTGCGATACCGCGCGCTTTTGGCGCGAGGTTATTCACGATTTTCTCGCCAATCCGCACTTCGCCGCCGCTGATGGTTTCCAGACCGGCCAGCATGCGCAGGGTAGTGGATTTGGCGCAGCCGGACGGCCCAACGATAACCATAAACTCGCCGTCCGCGATTTTCAGATCGATACCATGTACCGCCTTGAAGCCGTTGGAGTAGACTTTTTCCAGTTTGTTGAAAATAACTTCAGCCATGATATTTCCCTCTTAACCTTTAATTCCGCTGCTGGTAACGCCCTGTACGAAGTAGCGTTGTGCCAGGAAGAACACGATGATGGACGGCAGAATGGAGATGCTCGCCATTGCCAGAATTTCGTTCCACGGAGCGCCTTCCGTGACGTCGATGGACATTTTCAGCGCCAGCGCGATGGGGTATTTATCCACGCTGTAGACGTAAATCAGCGGACCGATAAAGTCGTTCATGGACCACATGAACTGGAACAGCGCCACCGAGATAATCGCCGGTTTCAGAATCGGCACCACCACGTACCACAGCACCTGAATGGAGTTGCAGCCGTCAATCTGCGCCGCTTCTTCCATGTCGCGCGGAACGCCGCGCAGGAACTGAATCAGCATAAAGACGAAGAACCCCTGAGTGGCGAAGGCCAGCGGCAGGTACAGCGGCAGATAGCTGTTCAGCATGCCCATTTCACGGAACATCAGGTACTGCGGGATCAGCAGTACGGTGCTCGGCAGGAGCATGGTGGTGATCAGCGTGGCGAACCAGAATTTCTTCCATGGGATCTCGAAGCGGGCAAAGCCGTAGGCCACGATGGTGGAGGAGATAATGGTCAGCAGCACTTTCGGGATCACATACTTGAAGGTGTTCAGCATGTAGTGACCGAAGTTGTACTCGGTGCCGGTTTTCCAGCCGTTGATAAAGCCATCCCATGTCGCGTGGGCAGGCCACAGGCTCAGGGTGGTGAAGATCTCGTGGTTTGGTTTGAACGACGCCGAGAACATCCATACCAGCGGGTAGAGCATCAGCAGGCCGACGAACAGCAGGATCACGTAGCGAATCGAGCGGCTGACTTTTTCACGACGCAGCGTCCGCGCGACTTCACGTTCGGCGATGTCCCTTGCTTCAGAGATTTGTTGGATATCAGCCATTTTTGCCTCCCTTATCGGCGGAGTAGAACACCCAATATTTTGAAGACTTAAACGCAATGGCGGCAAAGACCGCGACCACCAGGAACAGTACCCACGCCAGCGCCGCGCCGTAGCCCATATCGAAGTACTTAAAGGCGGTGTCGTAGATATAGAGCGAGAACAGATAGGTGGAGTAGGTTGGGCCGCCGCCGGTGATGACGTACGGGCCGGTAAACTCCTGGAACGCCTGAGTGGTCTGCATGATGAAGTTGAAGAAAATCACCGGCGTGATCAGCGGCACCGTGACCTTCATAAACATCTGCCATTTTGACGCGCCATCGATCATCGCCGCTTCATATTGTGATTGCGGAACGTTCTGCAGCGCCGCAAGGAAGATGACCATCGCCGAACCGAACTGCCAGACGCGCAGCAGGGTGACGGACATCAGGGCCAGCGAAGGCTCGCCGAGCCAGTTGACCGGGTCGAAGCCAAGTACGCCGATAAAGCTGTTCAGCAGGCCGTCGATAGCAAACAGCGCGCGCCACAGAACGGCGATCGCCACCGAGCTACCGAGAATGGACGGGATATAGTAGGCGGTACGGAAAAAACCGATGCCGCGCAGCTTAAAGTTGAGGACAAAAGCGATCCCCAGCGCGAAAGCCAGCTTTAACGGGATGGTTAAAAAGACATACGCAAACGTTACGCCCATCGATTTCCAGAAGAGGCCATCTTCGGTCAGCATGTAGCGATAGTTTTCGATGCCGTTAAACACCGGTGGACTCATCAAATCGTACTCAGTGAAACTGAGGAAGAAAGATGAAACAAAGGGAAAGGCGGTAAAGACTATCAACCCTATGATATAGGGGGATATCCATGCCAATCCCAGCATTCTGTTTTCATTCATACATACCTACCTGGCTTACGAGTTTGTAATACGGATTCGGGGTTACTGCCTTTCCCGCGGCCCGTGCCGCCGGAAAGTTAATGCGTTCCTGGTATGTCAGCGGTAAAGCATTCCTTGTTAACGGTGCGTGTGTTGAGCGCTTTTGCGCGCTTGTCGTCCCTGGAGAATATCTGTTTTTTGATTTTGTCTTACCCGGCGTCCTGATTTTGTAAAACGCCGTTTTAATTTTATTTTATTGCTATTTATTACGGAGTCATTCGGTTGATCGCGGAAATGTGATCAAAGTCGAAACGATGTTTCAAAAAGGTGCTGCCGCGCGCATTTTGCAGGAAGCCAGGTCATAGAAAAGGATGAGCGGCAGGTGCAGTGAGGCTATTCAGGCGGGATTAATTGCTCTGCTAATCATTATGCTACGACATACTTTATGACAATTATTAGTAGCGGAAAAGTTCAGAAAATGGTGGGCACGCCTGGCATGCCCTGGGGCAGGAGAGATTACTTTTGCAGAAAATCCTGACGAACGGGAGTAAAGGTATCAAGAAGCGTGCCCGGCTTCAGGCAGACGCAGCCGTGCATAATTTCCGGCTTCTTATAGAGCGTATCGCCGGCGCTGACCACGTGCTTTTCATCACCGATGGTGAACTCAAACTCGCCGGAGAGCACATAGGTGAGCTGCTCGTGCGGGTGATTATGCATCGGCCCGATAGCGCCCGCTTCGAAGTTCACTTCAACCGCCATCATCTTGCCATCGTGCGCAAGGATGCGGCGGGTGACGCCATTGCCCAGATCTTCAAGGGTGGTCTCTTTATGAAAAATAAACATCCGCTGGTCCTGTAATTAAATGAAACAATGTTTCATTTAATCTATCGCATAATCTTCTAAAAGGAAACGATCGTCGGGAGAAGTGGAAAGTCGATCACAACTTTGTTTTACTGAAAACCTCACACAAGGAGGGATGATGAAAACGATTGGTCTGTTAGGCGGCATGAGCTGGGAATCGACGATTCCTTACTACCGGCTGATTAACGAAGGTATTAAAGCGCGCCTCGGCGGCCTGCACTCCGCCAGCCTGCTGCTGCACAGCGTGGATTTCCACGAAATTGAAGCCTGCCAGTCAAGCGGCGACTGGCAGCGCGCGGGCGAGATCCTCGCCCAGGCGGCGGCCGGCCTGCAGCAGGCGGGCGCAGAGGGGATTGTCCTGTGTACCAACACCATGCATAAAGTCGCGCAGGCGATTGAAACGCGCTGCGATGTGCCGTTTTTGCATATTGCCGACGCGACCGGACGGGCGATTACCGCGAAAGGGCAGAACCGCGTTGCGCTATTAGGGACCCGCTATACCATGGAGCAGGATTTTTATCGCGGGCGCCTGCAGCAGCAGTTCGCTATCGACACGCTGATCCCGGAGGCTGAAGATCGCGAGCGGATTAACCAGATCATTTTTGATGAACTGTGCCTCGGCGTGTTTAGCGAGCATTCACGCGACTACTATCTTCAGGTCATCGAGCTCCTGGCGGAGCAGGGGGCGGAAGGGGTGATTTTCGGCTGTACCGAAATCGGCCTGCTGGTGCCGGAAGAGAGCAGCCCGCTGCCGGTGTTTGATACGGCCGCGATCCACGCGGCGGACGCGGTGGAGTTTATGCTGTCGTGAGGTGGGGGCCGGATGAGGCTTCGCGCTTGTCCGGCCTGTGAGTGCAAGGTCGTGGATCGATAAGACATGCAAGCGCCGTCATCCAATACTACCCGCGCTATTTTTGCCGCGTCAGCAGCTGCCAGGTGATATCCGACACTAGCTGCGTTTCATCGTTATTTCCGCTAAACGCTGCCTCGTTGAGCACAGGGAACAGCGTCACGGTAAAGCTTATATGCCTACCTGTTGGCACGGCGTTGTTGTCCACCGCGACTACGGTGTCGTTATTGTGGATATACAGTGAGGTAGCAGACCCGCTCTCCGGCGTGAGGTTAATTTGATCGACCGTTTTACCGACGCGGTACGGTTTGCCGTCTACCGTTACCTCGCTAACTTTAAAGGCCACGCCGCCTTTCTGTCCAAACTGAAAACGGCCTTTTTCGCCCGCCATGCCTAATACCTGAACTCCCATCTGCCGCTGTTCCGGGCATGACGCGCTGATGGTAACTTCACGCTCGGGCATTTTGTTCCAGCTTTGCTGCGTGGTGATAATATCTTCGCGCCGAAGCCGGGAGTAGTTTATCTCGGTCTGAGAAACGGTTATCTGGCAGTCGTTATCTTCCGCGTGGGCAAATGCGCAAACCGCCAGCCCGCTGCCGATAAGCAGATATTTGATACAGTTTTTCATCGGCATTCTCCGTTGGCCTCCTCGTAAAACGCCTCTTCATCGCGTTTATCACTCAAGCTCCAGGCAATCTTACAAATTCGATTATTGTCATTGTCCATGGCGTATAGGGTGCTCACTTGCTCTACGTCGTTAAGGAAAACGTGTCCGTCATCGACGCTGGTGACGACGTAATGACCTTTTTCATCCACAATGGACAACCCTTTTGGCAGCGCGCTTCCATCGACCTTTTCAACCCGAAGCATGACGCGGCGGCTGTTAAGCACCTTAAAGTTCACTTCGCTCACCGAAGCATGCGCGGCGGCAATGTACTTGGTGCCGTTGGCCAGGGTCATACTTTGCGGCAGCTTGTTGGCATCAATCTCAATGCGTGAATTGCGCCACTCATTAAGCCCCGGGATCACTGCCTGACCCCACTTATCGGTCCAGACGGTGCCCTGCGGCGTATTGATTTCCACCCCGGCTTTGTCTTCGTTCAGCTTCGCAATGGCAAAAGTGTCGTGAATGGGGTACGGAGTAAAGGTCACGCCGCTTTTGTGTACCGCAATACCGCCTGTCAGTGCGGCGTTATAGTTGCGCTGGCTATTGCCGTTACTGCCGCCGCCCAGGCTGAGCTGCGTGTAGTGAAGGTTGCTACTGATGTTGCCGTTAAAGCTGTTCTCGTTGCTGTCGTTGTCGCGGTCGGCTGAGATATAGTAATTGGTATGCGCTGACAGGGGCCCGGAGTTCTGCACGCCGTAGCTGGTGCGGTTGTCCTGATTGCGCATATAGGAACTGATGTTCTGAGAGCCGCCGAGTGGAATGCTCAGGTTAACGTAAAGCATATCGTCGTCCTGGGCGTCGTTAGTATTGCCGACCGAGCTTTGCCAGTTGACGGATACCGAGGCATATTTAAAAGTTCTACCCCATGAAGCCAGCACGTAGCGGGAGTCTTCACCGACGCCGCTGGCCTGGTTATAGTTGAAACTGATGCTGAAGGTACCGAGTAACCCGGAGGACCAGTTCAGGTTGGTAGAGTAGCTATTGTTGTAAGGCTGGAAATCATCGTTGAGGGCGTCAGCCAGTTCACGATAGCCGCCGCTATAGTGGGCGATACTATTCGCTAAGTTCAACGTGTCGCTCAAAGAGAGAGTGCTTTGTATTTCGGTTTTGAGACCGCTGTTGTTATCGCCAAACTGCGCCCGGCTCCCGGCAAGGCTGGTGGAGACACTCCAGCTATCGGTCAGCAGAATTTCTGTCCGCGCGCCGGTCGCCTGATAATCCTGAGTCAGCGCGCCTGATGCATAAAAGTTCAGGCGGGGTAGCATTCGCCAGCCATCGGAAATGTTGAAAACCCAAGGGTCATCATAATCACCATCAATATTCCGCACCCGCCCCACGGAAGCGGAAAGCCCCTGGGGACGAGCCAGCTGCTGCGCCCTCACGGCGGAGGCCGGTACGATAAAGCGGTTGGATGCGCCATCAGATTCAATGACGGTGACTTCAAGGTCGACGTTGCTGCGTACCGCCGGCACATAGTCCAGCGTAAAGGGGCCGGCAGGTACCAGAGTGTTAAATACCAGGCGGCCATTCTGACGGATTTCGACGCGCGCCTGTGAGGTGCGGGCGATACCTGAGACGCTTACGCCATTGCCGCTGCTCAGCAGAGCGCTGGTTGGCGTGAGCTGAACGCCCGTAATCGGCATGCCGCTCAGAACGTCTGAGCTGGCGTTGATTTCGCCGACCTGCATGGTCATTTTCTGCGCCGCGAAAACGTGCTCGGCGTAGGTGTAAATGCTCTCGGCGTTTTTATCGCCGTCATCGTCGGTCATGATGTAGCGGCTGCGCAGCGCCCATTCGGCAACGTTAAACCCGCCTTCGAGGCTGGCCTGCGAGTAGTTGTTGCTTTCGCTACCCTGGTATTCACTGCGTGTGCTGAACAGTGAGTAGTTGAGCATGCCCGCGGTGCCGCCGTGCTGGAAGTTTTTAACCTCGCCGTTCAGGCCATTAAGCGCTTCCGGCGGCAGATAAAGCTCAACGCTGTTCTGCCCGGGCAGGGCGTTCACCACCGCCTGTGCGTAGTCGTCGCGAATATTGTGGCAGGCTTCAGCCGCTTTTAGCGGTACGGGCATCAACCCGGCAAAATCCAGAAAGTCATTATCAATGCATAGCGTGCCGTCTTCTCCAAAGCGTACCGCGGCGGTACCGCGATTTTTGCCATTGACCACCACCTGCACGGAGTGTACGCCCGGCAAATAGCGGGGCGTTTCGGCAAAGTAGCGGTTGAGATCGGTACTGAGGCCGCGTGAGTGCAGGATACCGGTGTCAAACGTCACCTCACGGGCGCTGGCGTGGGAGGTATACATAAGTGCCAGTGCGCCATACAGCGCGCTCGCGACAAAATAGCTGAGGAGGCTTTTTTTATGCATCACTCAGTAACCTACTTCGCATTGAAATCGGCGACAAAACTCGGTACTTCAACGCCGTAGCGGCTGGCCGGGAAGAATTTCACCTTATTACTGCCGCTAATGCTTTTGGTGAGCGCAATGTTCAGCGACTCGCCGGGTAGGATATAGGTTTTTTTAATATTCCCCGCGATACCGGAGGGCTGGAAGATCACGTTCTGTGCCAGCCTGACCACGTATTTGCTCGGGTTAGTGACTTTTGCCGTCGTACCGGAACCGGACCACTGAAGGGTTTTCCAGGCATCTGTGACCACGGGAAGTTTCGCCGGACGAATTAATACTGGGATATCCTGGCGAATATTGATCCCAATTTTAACTTTCTTATCGTCACTTTTCGGCGGAATACCTTCAAAGGTGACGCGTTTGTAATGTTCCACGTCGAGAGGCGCCTCGTTTTGCAGAATAAAGCGCAGCTGCTGGGTTTGACCGGGTTCCAGGCGGACTACCGGCTGGGTTGGAATAAGTTTTATGCCATTATTGTCGTCGGGAAGATTAACCACCGTCGTATATAATAGCGCGGGTGTATTATCGGTGTTTTTAACGTTTATCGTACCGCTGTGGGTGGCTTCGTCAATGACTAATAAGCTGGTCTCTGGAACCATACCTGCGGCATTAACAGTTAGAGGAAGAGAAAGCGTTAATGCCAGGAACATAGCCTTACGCAAAAAAATAGTTAACCAATTCATAGTGTGCTCCTTGAATGAAAAAGACACTCCGTGTCCGTCGGTTTTAAACAGGTGGAATGGCGTTATTCCACCCGTAATGGCAATAAAATATTATAAATAACGCAATGTGAAGGTTGCCTGCCCTTTCAGCTCGGTATCGTCCTTAATATTTAACGAGGTCGTGTCTTTTATCGACAGTGTCGCGGACAGTTTAAAAACCGCGCGACTAAAGGCGATAGGTTCTAAAGTGTCTGGAGATGCAACGGATATCAATGAGTATCCATCGTTTCTTAGCGAGGGGGGACCCGCACTCCAACGCGCAGAGCCCCAGTCAGGATTATGATAAATAATACTGCCGACGTTACCATCGTAAGTTGGGCTCTGATCCGTGAAAAAAGCGTAGTTACCAATAGCCACGCCATCCTCAGTTTTACCCACCCCATAGGCCTGATAGGTTGGGGGAGATGCCATTGAACCTGAAGTCGTGATGACGTTTATAGGCGGGGAGGGCTGACTGTCAGTTTCATTATCCGCTGACGTCCAGGCCACTTTGGTCGGTGCTGTGCAATTGATAGTTAATTCAATATCTTTAAAGCCCAGCGGGTTAACTTCTGTAGGAGAAAGTGTGCTGAGGTGAATATAGCCATAATCAATGACGCCCCCGTTGCTTAATTCCGGCGTACAGGAAGCCGCGGTTAGCTTCCCCTGAACCTGCAATACCGCATTCTGTTCAGCCAGCGCGGAGCCGGTAAAGAGTACCAGCGCGGCGGCAATCAGCGTTTTTTTCATCGGTTATTCCTTAACGTAATAGATTCCGGAGAGCCTTACAGATAGCGCAGGCTAATCGTCAGCTGGCCGCTGAGATCGGTGTCGTCGGTGATGGCGAGGGTTTTGGTGTCCTGAATCGCCAGCGAGGTGACCAGCGGGAAGGTGGCGCTGGTAAAGGCCAGCGGCTCCAGGCTGCCGGAGGTGGCGACGGTGAAATCGCGGCTGTTTAGGCCGGCGGTTAAGCCGTCGGTGCTTTTGGTCCATACGCTGTTGTTGCCGTCCATCACGATGGCGTCGACTTTGTTGGTATCGGCCACCACGCTGCCGACGTTAACGAACAGGGAGTAGTTACCAATAGCCACCTCTTTTGCCATGCCGACGCCGTAGGTCTGGCTGGCGTCCGATACGGAGCCGCCGGTGGCGTTGCCGTTGTTGACGGTAATGCCGGCGCGGCTGTCCACGCGGTCATCAACGAGGTTCCAGGAGATTTTGGTTGCCGCGTCGCAGGTAATGGTGAGATCGATGGTTTTCTGCCCTAACTGGTTAACGGCGGAGTCGGAAAGCTCGGAGGTGTGAATGGTGCCATAGTCAACGATACCGCCCTGGCTGAGTTCAGGGGAGCAGGCGGCATTGGTTAATACGCCTTTGACTTTTAATACGGCAGTGGGGGCGGCAAGCGCGGAGGAAGCGCAGGTCGCGAGAATAAAGGCCAGAAGAGTCTTTTTCATTTGTTAGTCCTTAACATAATAATGCTCAACGCATTCATGCATCGCGAAAGGTTTTCATTCAGGCGGCGGAAGTGATTATTCGTCAACGAGTCTGTTGATATGCCTTATGAATGTGGCTGCAGTATATATCAGGAGGAATAGATGAGTGGACTTAAAAAATATTAAATAGAAATTTAATATTTTTAAAATAACTTTCGCGAATGCTTTTAATGTCATTTGACGTGACGATAAATCTTATTTCGCTGTGCGGTTTAATTTAACTAATACACCTATATAACATCTAAGCTATTTATGCTGCTGGCGTTATTTTAGGATTTGTTTATTAATTTGTTAAATGAGGAGACGATATTTGGAATTTCACTGATTAAATGGCGGCTGAAGACTTCAACCAGGGCTGATGTCGGACGATGCTGCGGGTGAATCAGGCTGACGGTGAAGGGGACCGAAATACTAAAAGGACGTACAGCTATACCGCTATGAGCATAGTCCAGCGCGGTCAGTGGGTTAACAACAGAAATACCCAGCCCAGCACGCACCATGGCGCAAATAGAGGCTGCGCTGTGTGTTTCAATAACCATTCGGCGTTTGACCTGATGTTCGTTGAAGAGCGTGTCGAGTAATTGGCGGTAGCTATCGGTTCGCGACAGGCTGATATAGTTTTCTCCCTGGAAATCCTGTGGCGTTAACAGGCTTTTCCCGCACAGCGGATGATTTTGAGGAAGCACGCAAACTTCATTGAGAGAGAGCAGCTCCGTCCTCTGAGTCCCCGCCGGCGTATGCAGCGTTTCCGTGATCCCTAAGTCGTGGCGCTGGGCCGACAACCACTCCTCCAGCAGCGGCGACTCTTGCGGCACAATCTGAATATTCACCTGCGGGTAGCGCGCTAAAAACGGCGCCAGCAGCAGCGGCAATAGCGATTGGGAGAAGACCGGCAGACAGGCTATCGACAGCTCGCCCTGGCGGAACTCGCGCAGGCTTTCCGCGGCGCTGACGATTCTGTCCAGACCGTACCAGGATCGCTGCACCTCTTCAAACAGACGTAATCCCTGAACCGTAGGCTGCAGGCGCCCGCGCGTGCGGGAGAATAGCGTCAACCCCAGCACCTTTTCAAAACGCGCCAGCTCGCGGCTGACGGTGGGCTGCGAGGTATGCAGCATGCGTGCGGCCTCGGTCAGATTGCCGGTGGTCATCACCGCATGAAAGATTTCAATATGACGCAGGTTGACGGCGGGCATGGGGGTTCCTTAAGTGGCGCAAGCCATATCATTTTTGCATAGAGTGGCAATAAAACGATATTTTTTATTGCGTACGCGCTGTGGCGTAATCGTAAAAAACAGAAATAACGCACACACAGCACCGGAGTTCCTTATGCCACACTCGCTTTACGCTACCGATACCGACCTGAGCGCAGAAAACCTGCTGCGTCTGCCCGCCGAATTCGGCTGCCCGGTTTGGGTTTACGACGCGCAGATTATCCGCCGCCAGATTGCCCAATTGAGCCAGTTCGACGTGGTGCGTTTTGCGCAGAAGGCCTGCTCCAATATCCATATTCTGCGCCTGATGCGCGAGCAGGGCGTGAAGGTGGATTCGGTGTCGCTGGGCGAGATCGAGCGCGCGCTGGCGGCCGGGTACGATCCGCATCAGCATCCGGAAGATATCGTCTTTACCGCCGATCTGATCGACGATGCAACCCTGGCGCGGGTTAAAGAGCTGCAGATCCCGGTCAACGCCGGCTCAATTGATATGCTGAGCCAGCTGGGCGAAGTCTCTCCGGGCCACCGCGTCTGGCTGCGGGTTAACCCGGGCTTCGGCCACGGCCACAGCCAAAAAACCAATACCGGCGGCGAGAACAGCAAGCACGGGATCTGGCACAGCCATTTAACGGCGGCGCTGGAAGTGATGCGTCGCTATCAGCTCCAGCTGGTGGGGATTCACATGCATATCGGTTCTGGGGTCGACTATGGTCACCTGGAACAGGTCTGCGGCGCGATGGTGCGTCAGGTTGTTGAATTCGGGCAGGATCTGCAGGCGATCTCCGCCGGCGGCGGACTGTCGATCCCGTATCACGAAGATGAAGAGGCGATCGATACCGATCACTACTTCGGCCTGTGGAACGCGGCGCGCGAGCAGATCGCTAAACATCTGGGCCATCCGGTCGCGCTTGAGATCGAACCGGGTCGCTTCCTGGTGGCGGAGTCCGGCGTGCTGGTTTCTCAGGTTCGCAGCGTGAAGGAGATGGGCAGCCGCCACTTCGTGCTGATTGACGCCGGTTTTAATGATTTGATGCGCCCGGCGATGTACGGCAGCTATCACCATATTACCGCTCTCGCCGCGGACGGCCGCGATCTGCGCGCCGCGGCGGAGGTTGAAACCGTAGTGGCCGGGCCGCTGTGCGAATCGGGTGATGTATTTACCCAGCAGGAGGGGGGGAAAGTGGAAACCCGCCTGCTGCCTGCGGTGGCGCCGGGGGATTATCTGGTGCTGCACGATACCGGCGCTTACGGCGCGTCGATGTCTTCTAACTACAACAGCCGTCCGCTGCTGCCGGAAGTGCTGTTCGACAACGGCAAAGCGCGGCTGATCCGTCGTCGCCAGACCATTGAAGAGCTGTTGTCGCTCGAGCAGCTGTAAGGTGGTGCCCGATGGCGCTTCGCTTATCGGGCCCGCTAATTATGCGTAATACGGCCCGGTGGTGACCGACTCGCGCAGCACCAGCTTGCCGGTAAACGGCGGTATGGTCTCGATCGGCTGGCCGTTGGCCAGCTTGATGGCCTGATCGATAGCGGTGGTGATCATGTTATCGATCGGCAGATAGACCGTCGACAGCCCCGGCTCCAGCCATTTCGCGCTCGGCGCGTCATCAAAACCAAACAGCGAAATATCCTGCGGGATCCGCAGCCCTGCCTGATGCAGCGCTTTCGACGCGCCCAGCGCCATATCATCGTTACAGGAAAACAGCGCGCTAAACGGCGTTTTCTCTTCCAGCAGCTCGCAGCAGAGTTCATAGCCGCGGCTCATGGTGGAGTCGCCGTATTTCACCTTCGCCGGATCCCACTTGATGCCGTGCTTCTTCAGCGCGTTGCGATAGCCTTCCAGGCGAGCTTTACCCGTCGGCGTGTGCATCGGCACGGTCAAACAGGCAATATCGCGATGGCCCTGGGCAATGAGGTACTCAACCGCCTGAAACGCCGCGTCCTGCTGTTCGAAGAACACGCAACGCTCCCGGGCCTGGCTAACGTCGCGGTTGATCACCACCAGCGGCATGGCGATAGACTCAATCAGCGACATAATCTTCTTTTCGCTCATATGGCGCGTGTAGAGCACGATGGCATCGCACTGGCGATCGGCCAGCATCTGCACCGCCTCTTCTTCACGCTCCGGCGCATCGTGGCCGTCGGTGACGATCAGCTGTTTGCCCCAGGCTTCCGTCTGGCGAGAAGCCTGCTGCAGCAGGCGGCCAAAATAGAAACCGTCAAAGGTGGAAACCACCAGACCGATGCTGTTGCTCGTGCGGTTTGCCAGCGAGCGGGCGAGAAAGTTTGGCCGATAGCCCAGCTCTTCCATCGCCTTAAAAACCTGTTGGCGGGTGCTCTCTTTCACCTGACCTGTGCCGTTCAACACGCGGGAAACCGTCGCTTTAGAGACGCCTGCGCGAATTGAGACATCCAGCATTGTAGCCATTCATCCGATTCCTGATATCACGTGGTGAACCGCAGTTTATCACAGACATTCAGGGGGATATGGCTTCATGGCGTGGTAAAAAACCATCGCGATCACGCTTTTACAGGAATTGATCGCAGGGAAAAGAAAACCGCAAATGCGGTATGCCAATTATCGCCTTTCTGGAATACCAATGAACGGGTTGGGAGCTTAATCACAGAACTTATTCTCCTCAGTGGCTATTTTTTGGTATGCCAATAGGTGTTTGGCTGTACACCTGGTGCGCTAAAAGCCCTTAAACCTGAGGTATCCTCTATGGCATTGCAGGACAAACTGATCGACTCACTGGGGAGTTTCGCCACGAAATTCAACAGCTACCGCTACATCATGGCGATAAAATCCGCTTTTATTACCCTGATGCCGGTGATCATCGTCGGCGCCTTTTCGGTGCTGATCTCCAATATGGTGCTGGATCCGAAAAATGGACTCGCCAGCTTTCAGGCGCTCTCTTTTCTGGCGGCGCTGAAACCCATTACCAGCGCGATCAACTACGCCACCCTTAACTTTCTCAATATTGGCGCGGTCTTTCTTATCGGCATTGAGCTGGGGCGGATTAACGGCATCAAGAGCCTGTTCCCCGGTCTGCTGGCGGTGATCTGCTTTATCTGCGTGACGCCGACCACCGTCGAAATGATGGTCGACGGGCAAATGCATGAAGTGAAAGATGTGCTGCTGCGCCAGTTTTCCGATACCCGTAGCCTGTTCCTCGGTATGTTTATCGCCATTCTGTCGGTGGAGATCTACTGCTGGCTGGAGGGCCGCAAGGGGCTGAAGATCAAGATGCCGGATACCGTGCCGCCCAACGTATCGGCGTCGTTCTCCGCCCTGATCCCGGCCATTATCACCACCACGGTGATTGCCACCTTTGGCTTTATTTTCCATCAGGCCACCGGCATGTACCTGTATGACGCGGTCTATCAGGTGGTGCAGCAGCCGCTGGAGCGGGTGGTGCAAAGCCTGCCGGGGATCCTGCTGCTGATGTTTGTCGCGCAGCTGTTCTGGGTTATCGGTATCCACGGCAACCAGATGATCAAACCGATCCGCGAACCGCTGCTGCTAGGGGCCATCACCGTCAATATGAGCGCCTTTGAGCAGGGCAAAGAGGTGCCGAATATCATCACCATGCCGTTCTGGGACGTTTATATGAGCATCGGCGGATCGGGGCTGACGATTGGCCTGCTGATCGCGGTCATGATCGCCACCAAACGCAAAGAGATGAAAGAGATCGCCAAGCTGTCGATTGGGCCGGGTCTGTTCAATATTAACGAACCGGTGATTTTCGGCATGCCGATCATGCTCAATCCGATCCTCGCGATCCCTTTTATCATCACGCCGCTGGTGACCGGCAGCATCGGCTACTTCGCGACCGCCGCCGGCTTTGCCGGTAAAGCGGTGGTGATGGTGCCGTGGACCACCCCGCCGCTGATCAACGCCTGGCTCTCTACGGCGGGTTCGATGGGGGCGGTGGTGACGCAGCTTATCTGCATCCTGACCGCGGTGCTGATCTATCTGCCGTTCGTCAAAATAGCCTCCCGCCGCGCGGAAAACGCTCAGCGCCAGGCGGAGAACGAGCAGGCCAGCCAACAGATATGAGGACACAATGACGACAGTAAAGATGGCGATCCCCCACGACTTTATCCTCGGCGCCGCCGCTTCCGCGTGGCAAACCGAGGGCTGGTGCGGTAAGAAAGCGGGCCAGGATTCCTGGCCGGATCTCTGGTACAAGAACGACCGCCGCGTCTGGCATAACGGCTACGGCCCGGCGGTGGCGACCGATTTTATCAACCGCTTCCGCGAAGACGTGCAGTTGATGAAGCTGGCGGGGCTGACCCACTACCGCACGTCGATTAACTGGTCGCGCTTTCTCACCGATTATGAAAACGTCACGGTCGATGAAGACTATGCGGCTTACTACGACCAGCTCTTCGATGAACTGCTGGCCAACGGCATCGAGCCGATGATCTGTCTTGAGCACTATGAACTTCCCGGCTATCTGCTGGAGCAGTACGGCGGCTGGGCGTCAAAAAAGGTGGTTGAGCTGTTTGTGCAGTACGCGGAGAAAGTGTTCGCCCGCTATCACCACAAAGTCACGCGCTGGTTTACCTTCAATGAACCGATCGTGGTGCAGACCCGCGTTTATCTGGATGCGCTGCGCTGGCCTTACGAGCAGAACACCGGCACCTGGATGCAGTGGAATCACCACAAGGTGCTGGCGACGGCAAAAGTGGTCCGGCTGTTTCGCGAGAAAGGCTATCGCGGCACGGTAGGCTGCATTCTTAACCCGGAGGTCACCTATCCGCGCTCAAAAGCGCCGCACGATGTACGCGCCGCCGAACGCTACGATCTGTTTTATAACCGGGTTTTCCTCGATCCGCTGGTCCACGGCCTCTACCCGCCCGAGCTACTGGCTCTGCTCGAACAGCACGGGGTCTCCTGGGATTATGACGTGGAGGAGCTGGCGATAATCCGCGACAACACCGTTGATGAGCTGGGGATTAATCTCTACTACCCGCATCGGGTTAAGGCTCCATCGCGCGCCTGGCATCCGCAGACGCCGTTCCATCCGGCTTACTACTATGAGCCCTTTGAGCTACCGGGGCGGCGGATGAACCACTCCCGCGGCTGGGAGATTTATCCGCAAATCGTTTTTGATATGGCGATGCGGATCAAGCAGGACTACCGCAATATTCCGTGGTTCGTGGCGGAAAGCGGCATGGGCGTGGAAAACGAAGGGCAGTTTCGCAA
This sequence comes from Klebsiella sp. JN_Kp126, assembly GCF_033843325.1. Taxonomy (NCBI): domain Bacteria; kingdom Pseudomonadati; phylum Pseudomonadota; class Gammaproteobacteria; order Enterobacterales; family Enterobacteriaceae; genus Klebsiella; species Klebsiella sp. JN_Kp126. The sequence goes on from NZ_JAWXQV010000078.1 coordinate 47,016, forward strand.
TGGTGAAGGCACCATCGCCGACGACTACCGGATCCGTTTTATCAGCGAGCATCTGTGGCAAACGCTGCGCGCGCGGGAAGCGGGGGCCAACTGCCACGGCTACATGCTGTGGGCGTTTACCGACAACGTTTCGCCGATGAACGCGTTTAAAAATCGCTACGGGCTGATTGAAATCGATCTGCAAAATAATCGTGCGCGGCGGCCCAAGGCGTCCGCCAGCTGGTTCCGTAAGCTAGGCGAGAGCCGGGAATTGACGCTGGATATTGACGATGAGTGGCGCTAGCCGGGCTGAAATTTTGCTAAGATAGCGGCCGATATTGACTCGCAGGCTCATAACGCACAGGTGATATTGTGGAGAAGGCTATCATTCCGCCGGAAAAGAAACCCTACCAGGAAATAGGTGATGATTTACGCGCACAGATTGCGCAGGGGCGCTATCCCATCGGGTCGCGCCTGCCGCCGGAACGCAATATCGCCGAGACCTACGGCGTGAGCCGGACCATCGTCCGCGAAGCGCTGCTGATGCTGGAGCTGCAGGGGACGGTCGACATTCGCCAGGGCTCCGGGGTGTACGTGATGCGCATCCCGCACGAGGACGATAGCGAGGAAGAACAGATGTTGAGCAGCGACGTCGGGCCGTTCGAAATCCTGCAGGCCCGCCAGCTGCTGGAGAGCAATATCGCCGCTTTTGCCGCCAAAATGGCCACCCGCGCCGATATCGATAACCTGAAGCGGATTATCGAGCAGGAACAGCGGGCGATTGCCGCCAACGATACCAGCCAGGATAACGCCCGGCTGTTTCACCTGGTGCTGGCCGGCGCGACGCAAAATCAGATGCTGTTGGCGACGGTTGAGCGCATCTGGCTGCAGATGGACAGCAGCCCGCTGTGGCAGCAGTTCAACGTGCATATCGCCAGCCGGGCGTACCGGCTGAAGTGGCTCGGGGACCGGCAAACGCTGCTCGCCGCCCTGCGCCGACGCGATGTGATGGGGGCCTGGCAGGCAATGTGGCAGCATCTTGAAAATGTCAAAAACAGCCTGCTGGAGCTCTCCGATGAAGACGCGCCGGACTTTGACGGCTATCTCTTTGAATCGGTACCGATTTTTCAGGGAAAGCTGGTATGATTATTCACCCCCTCTACGCTGCGCCGCAGCACGCTTCATGCGTGACGGAGTGGCTCTGGCGAGCGTTTGGCGCTGACGCGCTGCCGCGGGCGTTCTTCGCCAGCATTGTCGAACATAGCCAGACGCCGGGAGCGCTGCCCATTACCTTTGTGGCCGTGGAGGGCGAGAGGCTGCTGGGCACCGTCGGCCTGTGGCGCTGCGATTTAATCAGCCGTCAGGATCTCTATCCGTGGATGGCGGCGCTCTACGTGGCGCCTGAGGCGCGCGGGCAGGGGCTGGCGGGAAAACTACAGCAGCACGTCATCGGATATGCCAGAGCGCAGGGCTATACCGAGCTATTTCTCTACTCCGCCTGCCGCGATTTTTATGAGCGTTTTGGCTGGCAGTATATCGGCGAAGGCCTGGATTATCCGGCCAGCGCCGTCAGTTTATACCGCTACGATTTATCGCTGCCGAGGGGCGCAATCACCGAGTGACGGCGGACCAGCGTGGGGCTGAAAAGGTGGGTAATCTCCGGCGGCGGGCGATGCTCCGCCAGCGCTAACGCCAGCTCCGCGGCCTGCGTCGCCATGGTGACAATCGGATAGCGTACGGTGGTCAGACGCGGGCGCACGTAGCGCGAAATCAGCACGTCATCAAAGCCAATCAGCGAAATCTCACGCGGCACATCAATCCCGTTATCGTTTAATACGCCCATCGCGCCGGCGGCCATCGAGTCGTTATAGCAGGCGACGGCGCTGAAGTTCCTGCCGCGGCCCAGCAGCTCGGTTATCGCCTGTTCTCCGCCGCTCTCATCGGGCTCGGCAAAGGTCACCAGGCGATCGTTGCACGGCAGATCGCTCTCTTTTAACGCTGCCCAGTAGCCCTGCAGCCGGTCTTCAGCATCGGAAATAGCGTGATTAGAGCAGAGATAGCCGATGCGGGTGTGCCCCTGCTGAATCAGGTGGCGGGTCGCGAGCCATGCGCCGTAGCGGTCATCCAGCGCCACGCAGCGCTGCTCGAAGCCGGGCAGGATGCGGTTAATCAGCACCATGCCGGGGATTTGCTGCATCAGCGAGGCCAGTTCGTCATCGGGGATCATTTTGGCGTGGACCACCAGCGCCGCGCAGCGGTGGCGAATCAGCTGTTCAATCGCCTGGCGCTCTTTATGGAGGTTGTGATAGCCGTTACCGATCAGCAAAAAATTGCCGGTATTGTAGGCGACCTGCTCGACGGCTTTCACCATCGCGCCGAAGAAGGGGTCGGAGACATCGCCCACCACCAGGCCGACGGTTTCCGTTGACTGCTGCGCCAGCGCGCGGGCGTTGGCGTTGGGGTGATAATTTAGCGTTTCCATCGCGGCGCCTACCGACTGGCGCGAGGCTTCGCTGGCTTTCGGTGAATTGTTAATAACGCGGGAGACGGTAGCGACGGAGACTCCTGCGAGCCGGGCTACATCCTTAATAGTCGCCATACCAGGCCTTTTTTAGGGTAAGCGTTTACATGGCATTTATGTTACGGGAAAGCGCGGCAGATTCAAGGGTTGGTACTTTTGGGTTAATGCAATTGTGACGCAGATTAGCGTTGCGGGTGAAATAGTTACCCACAGGGGAGCGGAGAATGATTCCGGGAACGGACAATCCACACCTTTGCTTACACTTTGCGATTGGCTGTTGCGAATGTTCGCTGGTTTACCCATTCATTGCATTGATACTCTGGCTATCCCAGAGGTATTGATAGGTGGAGTCAACTTCAGGTTGACCACTTAATTACACCAGCCTGCGCAGATGCGCAGGTTTTTTTTTGCCCGCCGTTAGCCGTTGTTACAGTTCACGAAAAAAGTAATAACTGGTTGCACTTAGGCTTATTCCCTTGCGTTTTATGGCTGGCGCCGGCGGCGGGAAAAACGAGACAATCAGGATCCCAGAGGTATTGATTGGTGAGTTTTTTAAGTACGCTTTTCGTACTGATTATCTTGCACCGACCTGCGCGGATGCGCAGGTTTTTTTTGTCCTGAATTCCGCTCCTCCTGGTGCATTTTCCGTCCCTTCTCATGTAACCTGCTTTGACTGATTAACCGGTCAAACGGAGTTGTTATGCTTTTGGGATTTTTCAGACTACTTTTCAAAGGATTGTACCGGGTCAAGTTAACCGGTGACCCCCAGGCGCTGCAGCAGCAAAAGGTGCTGATCACGCCAAACCATGTCTCCTTTATTGACGGCGTACTGCTGGCGCTTTTCCTGCCGGTGCGCCCGGTGTTTGCGGTCTATTCCTCAATCAGCGATCGCTGGTTTATGCGCGCGCTAAAGCCGATTATTGATTTTGTGCCGCTGGACCCGACCAAACCGATGTCGATAAAACATCTGGTCCGCCTGATTGAGCAGGGGCGCCCGGTGGTGATTTTCCCGGAAGGGCGGATCTCGGTGAGCGGTTCGCTGATGAAAATTTACGACGGCGCCGCCTTTGTGGCGGCGAAGTCGCAGGCGACCATCGTGCCGCTGAGAATCGAAGGCGCTGAACTAACCCCCTTTAGCCGCCTGAAGGGGCTGGTCAAGCGCCGCCTGTTCCCGCGCATTCAGCTGCATCTGCTGCCGCCGACGCATCTGCCGATGCCCGATGCGCCGCGCGCCCGCGACCGGCGTAAAATTGCCGGTGAAATGCTGCATCAGATCATGATGGAGGCGCGGATGGCGGTGCGCCCGCGCGAAACGCTGTATGAGTCGCTGCTGGCGGCCCAGGACCGCTTCGGCGCGCGCAAACACTGCGTGGAAGATATCAATTTTCAGCCGGACACCTACCGTAAGCTGCTGACCAAAACCCTCTTCGTGGCGCGCATTCTGGAAAAATACAGCGCCCAGGGCGAAAAAATCGGCCTGATGCTGCCGAACGCCGGAATAAGCGCGGCGGTGATTTTTGGCGCGATCGCCCGCGGACGAATCCCGGCGATGATGAACTATACCGCCGGGGTCAAAGGCCTGAGCAGCGCCATTACCGCGGCGGAAATCAAAACCGTGTTTACCTCACGCACCTTCCTCGAAAAAGGCAAACTCTGGCACCTGCCGGAGCAGCTGACTCAGGTACGCTGGGTATTTCTCGAAGATTTAAAAGGCGAGGTTACCGCCGCCGATAAGCTGTGGATTTTTGGCCATCTGCTGATGCCGAAGCTGGCTCAGGTTACGCAGCAGCCGGAAGACGCGGCGATGATTCTGTTTACCTCCGGCTCGGAAGGCAATCCGAAAGGGGTAGTGCATAGCCATAAAAGCCTGCTGGCCAACGTCGAGCAGATTAAAACCATTGCCGACTTTACCGCCAACGACCGCTTTATGTCGGCGCTGCCGCTGTTTCACTCCTTTGGCCTGACGGTCGGCCTGCTGACCCCGCTGTTTACCGGCGCGGAGGTCTTCCTCTATCCCAGCCCGCTGCACTACCGCGTGGTGCCGGAGCTGGTATATGACCGCAACTGTACCGTGCTGTTCGGCACCTCCACCTTCCTTGGCAACTACGCCCGCTTTGCGAATCCGTATGATTTTTATCGCCTGCGTTACGTTGTCGCCGGGGCGGAGAAGCTGCAGGAAAGCACAAAGCAGATCTGGCAGGACAAGTTTGGCCTGCGCATTCTTGAAGGCTACGGCGTCACTGAATGCGCGCCGGTGGTATCGATCAACGTGCCGATGGCGGCGAAAGTGGGCACCGTTGGCCGCATTCTGCCGGGGATGGACGCGCGTCTGCTGGCCATGCCCGGTATTGAAGAGGGGGGCCGTTTACAGCTTAAAGGGCCGAACATCATGAACGGCTATCTGCGAGTGGAGAATCCCGGCGTGCTGGAAGCGCCCGCGGCGGAAAATCAGCACGGCGTAGTCGAGGCCGGCTGGTATGACACCGGGGATATCGTCAGCTTTGACGAACAGGGCTATGTGCGGATTCAGGGCCGCGCGAAGCGCTTTGCCAAAATCGCCGGTGAGATGGTGTCGCTGGAGATGGTCGAGCAGGTGGCGCTGGCGGTTTCGCCGGACAAAATGCACGCCACGGCGATTAAACAGGATGCCAGCAAAGGCGAGGCGCTGGTGCTGTTTACCACCGATAATGAACTGAATCGTGAAAAACTGCTGCGCTATGCCCGTGAACACGGCGTACCGGAGCTGGCGGTACCGCGCGACATTCGCTGGCTGAAGCAGCTCCCGGTACTGGGCAGCGGCAAGCCGGACTTTGTCACCCTTAAAGGCATGGTTGAACAGGCGGAAGGTTCGGATGAGTGAGTCAGTACACACTAACACATCGCTGTATTCGAAAGGGATGATGGCGGTTATCTGCGCCCAGTTTCTTTCGGCGTTTGGCGATAACGCGCTGTTGTTCGCCACCCTGGCGCTGATGAAGCAACTGTTCTACCCGGAGTGGAGCCAACCGGTATTACAGATGTTGTTTGTGGGCGCTTACATTCTCTTCGCGCCGTTTGTCGGACAGTTTGCCGATAGCTTTGCCAAAGGGCGGGTGATGATGGTGGCGAACGGCCTGAAGCTGATCGGCGCGGGGTGCATCTGCTTTGGCGTGAATCCGTTTGTTGGCTATACGCTGGTGGGCATCGGCGCTGCCGCCTATTCTCCGGCTAAATACGGCATTCTCGGCGAGCTGACCACCGGCGATAAGTTAGTGAAAGCGAACGGCCTGATGGAGTCCTCGACCATTGCGGCGATCCTGCTCGGCTCGATGGCGGGCGGTATCCTGGCGGACTGGCATATCATGGCGGCGCTCGGCGTCTGCGCGGTGGTGTACGCCGGCGCGGTGGTCGCCAACCTGTGGATCCCGAAGCTGCCAGCGGCGCGTCCCGGGCAATCATGGCGTTTCAGGCCCATGACCCACAGCTTCTTTAGCGCCTGTACGACGTTATGGCGCAACGGTGAGACCCGCTTTTCGTTAGTCGGCACCAGCCTGTTCTGGGGGGCGGGCGTGACGCTGCGCTTCCTGCTGGTGCTGTGGGTGCCGGCGGCGCTGGGCATTACCAGCAACGCCATGCCGACCTACCTTAACGCGATGGTGGCGGTGGGGATTGTGCTGGGAGCCGGCGCGGCGGCGAAGCTGGTGACGCTGGAAACGGTGTCGCGCTGCATGCCCGCCGGGATATTGATTGGCGTGGCGGTCATCTTTTTCGCCATCCAGCAGGCGCTGCTGCCGGCGTTTGCCCTGCTGCTGCTGCTCGGCGCGTTCGGCGGCTTCTTTATCGTGCCGCTTAACGCCCTGCTGCAGGAGCGAGGGAAACATACGGTCGGCGCGGGCAACGCTATCGCGGTGCAGAACCTCGGCGAAAACGTGGCGATGCTGCTGATGCTGGGCCTCTATTCGCTGGCGGTGAGCATCGGTATTCCTGTCGTCAGCGTAGGGATTGGCTTTGGCGTGGTGTTCGCCCTGGCGATTACTGCCCTGTGGATTTGGGGACGGCGTAAATAATCTCCCGGAGGCGGCGCGTCGCGCCTGTCCGGGCTACAAACCGCACGAACTTGTAGCCCGGACAGATGCGTAGCATCGCCTCCGGGAAAGGGAGTCGCCCGGATAAGGCATTAGCCGCAATCCGGGAGCTTTTACGGCCTTACGGTGCCGGGTAGGTATAAACCTGATGCACCGCTTCAATCTCGGCTAAAACCTCTGCGCTCAGCTCCAGATGCAGGCTTTCGACGTTGGTTTTCAGCTGCTCCATGGTGGTCGCGCCCAGCAGGGTGCTGGCGACAAACGGCTGACGACGTACGAAGGCCAGCGCCATCTGCGCCGGGTCAAGGTTGTGCCGCTTCGCGATATCGACATAGGCCGCCACCGCTTTTTGCGTCTGCTCGCCGCTGTAGCGCGTAAAACGGCTGAACAGCGTATTGCGCGCGCCTGCCGGTTTTGCGCCGTTGAGGTATTTCCCGGTCAGCGTGCCGAACGCCAGGCAGGAATAGGCCAGCAGCTCCACGCCTTCATACTGGCTGACTTCCGCCAGGCCCACTTCAAAGCTGCGGTTCACCAGGCTGTACGGGTTCTGGATCGTCACGATGCGCGGCAGGTCGTGCTTGTCCGCCAGATGAAGATAGCGCATCACGCCAAACGCCGTTTCGTTAGAGACCCCGATATAGCGAATCTTGCCGGCGCGCTGGAATTCGGCCAGCGCGTCCAGCGTATCCAGCAGGGTGACGACCGGGGCGGAATCGGCCCAGGTGTAGCCCAGCTTGCCGAAACAGTTGGTCGGGCGCTGCGGCCAGTGTACCTGATAGAGGTCGAGATAATCGGTCTGCAGGCGCTTCAGGCTGTCGTGCAGCGCCTCGCGGATATTTTTACGATCCAGCTTGTGGTCAGGACGAATGCTGCTGTCGTTATTGCGGGCAGGGCCGCTCACTTTAGAGGCGATAATCAGCTTTTCGCGATTGCCGCGCTTCGCCAGCCAGTTACCGACGTAGGTTTCCGTCAGGCCCTGGGTTTCCGGGCGCGGCGGGACGGGATACATTTCCGCGACGTCAATCAGGTTAATGCCCTGACTCACCGCGTAATCGAGCTGCTCGTGCGCGTCTGCCTCGCTATTCTGCTCACCAAACGTCATTGTGCCCAGCCCCAGCGTGCTGATTTCAAGAGAACTGTGTGGGATACGGTGATACTGCATAGCCGGCTTCCTTTTTTATCAACAAGGTCAGGCGTTCCCCGACAAAGGAATATAAAAATGGCAGAGGGGGAGAAAAAGGGGAAGTAAAAAAATCAAAAAAGCCGGGCTGACGGAATCCGGCCTGATGAATCCTCGCGGACAGATCAGGTGTATCCCGACTTTTCTCTGAATGCTGAAGAATAAAGAACGCTGCTCAACGGTGCGATAAAACGCTAAATCGCGACCTGACGGCGGGACTTAACGTTTAATAATCTGCGAAACGTCGTCACGATTGATCTGCATTTTATTACCCTGCTGATCTTCGTAGCTGATAAGGCCGGTGTCGTCGTCTATGGCGGGTTTGCCGTCGGTCAGAATCATGCGACCATCTTTGGTTGCCATGACGTAATCGCTGCTGCAACCGGAAACCGAGAACGCCAGTCCTACGGCGGAAATCAATACTGCCCATTTTTTCATCGCTATCACCCCTATTATAGCCGCACCTCGTACCAGTATATTAATAGCCTGATTTGTGAGACATAAAAAGCAGTTAAGTCTTAAAAAAGAATTGCAGCCCGTTTCAGGGCTGCATTTTAGCGGGCTACAGCGGATTTTTTTTATTGCGCAGCAGGTTGAGACTTTCAACCGCAATCGAAAAGAACATCGCGAAATAGATGTAGCCTTTCGGCACGTGCACGTCGAAACTTTCGAGCATCAGCGTGAAGCCGACGAGGATCAAAAACGACAGCGCCAGCATTTTCACCGAAGGATGGCGGTCAACAAAATCGCCTATCGAACGGGCGGCAACCATCATCACCAGCACCGCGATAACCACTGCCGCCATCATAATAAACAGATGGTCCGACAGCCCGACGGCGGTGATCACCGAATCGAGGCTGAAAATAATATCCAGCAGCATAATCTGCACGATGGCGCCCATAAATGAATGGACGTTGGTTTTCAGCCCTTCTTCTTCGCCTTCAATGGATTCGTGAATTTCTTTACTCGCCTTCCAGATCAGGAACAGCCCGCCCAGCAGGAGGATCAGATCGCGAAACGAGATCTCCTGGCCTAGCACGGTAAAGAGAGGATTAGTGAGCTTGACGACCCACGCGATTGACGCCAGCAGCGCCAGACGCATGATCATCGCCCCCATCAGCCCAATACGGCGGGCGTGTGCCCGTTGCGCAGTGGGCAGTTTTGCCACCACCAGAGAGAGGAAAATAATATTATCGATCCCGAGCACTATCTCCAGCAGCGTCAGCGTACCAAGCGCCAGCCAGGCGTTAGGATCGGTTACCCATGCAAATAACATCGTTCAAAGTCCTGCAAAATAGAAAGATGCGATTATATGCAACCGCCACGGCAGAACAAAAAATTAATCATCTCCAGGCCGTTATTTCGAGGAGAGAAGGAAATGGCGGGCGAGCAGGGCGGCGGTAAAGTTTTTCTTCAGATAGAAACCGCGCGGTAGGGTGAGGATCGGTTCGCCGCGGGCGCCCACCGCCTCGGTCAGCGCTTTGCTGTTTGCCGCTTTCGGGCGCAGCTGCAGCACTTCGCCGTGGCGGGCGGTGATGCGCTCGACCTGGCCGAGGACGATCAAATCCATCAGCTCTTCCCAATCCATACGCAGCTGGCGATCTTCTTCTTCGCTGGGGCTCCACAGCAGCGGTGCGCCGACGCGGCGTTCGGCCAAAGGAATCGCGCGATCGCCCTCTACCGGTACCCACAGTACCCGCTTGAGCTTATGACGCACGTGGCTGCTCTCCCAGGTGACGCCGCTGTTGCCGGTCAGCGGCGCGACGCAGACGAAGGTGGTTTCCAGCGGGCGACCTGATGAATCGATGGGGATGGTTTTCAGCTCGACGCCGAGGGCGGCGAAATCCTGCTCCGGCTTGCTGCCTGCGCTGGCACCAAGCCATATCTCCAGCAGGATGCCGATCCAGCCTTTATCACGTTTTAAATCGCGCGGAATCGGAATTCCGGCAAGCTGGGCCAGCTCCCCCAGCGAATAGCCTGCCAGCTGCTGCGCCTGGGCCAGAAGCTGCTCCTGGCTTTGCGGGGGGGATAAGAGCGGCGCGATGGTCGGCATAGCGTAAACCTCTGACTAAAAAGTGAGCAGTAATTTCATCCGTTGTGGATAGAGTTTACCTTTTCTTGAGTAAGTATGACAATTTGATGATTCATATGGTTTTTTTTGCGATTTTTTGCCGCTGTGAAAATGGTGAAACCGGGTTTTCCAGAACTGGTCACCGACAATGAACAGGATCTTACACCCTGTTATCCACAGAAAAATGGGATAACTGGGGAAAAGCCCCACTACTGTTTCCATTTACAGCCTTGACGTGAGAGGAAAATCGAGTTTTTAGACAAAATATGCCCAGAGCACATGCGTAATCTGTGGATAAAACCAACATTGCTCGATCTTTCATCAGTTCCAGGATCTCTTATGTGATGATCGTCACGTTATACTGTGAATTATGAAATTTTAACATGCTAACTTTATGAAAATTAGGTCATTATAATCAGGTGCTATCGCTACGCTGTTCGGATGATTCCGGGTTTTCCCTGGTTAATTCCGTACTTCTTCACAACTCTATCCACAGAAAAAGTGAATAAAATCGTCCGGGTATGGCTTTCGCTGTTTATAACTCCGGGTATTACTGTGAGTTATTCAAATGTTATTCGATCTCATCCCCCTCACAGAGTGGTTTACCGTTTCCAACGAGTGTGAAACAATCATTCACATTGAAGCTTATTTTGAGGTAGTCCGGTGATTGATGACGATGGCTACCGCCCAAATGTCGGTATTGTAATCTGTAATCGCCAGGGCCAGGTTATGTGGGCCAGGCGCTATGGTCAGCACTCGTGGCAGTTCCCGCAAGGGGGCATAAATCCAGGGGAATCAGCAGAGCAGGCGATGTATCGGGAATTGTTCGAAGAAGTTGGGCTAAGCCGTAAAGATGTGCGGATCCTTGCTTCAACCCGTAACTGGTTGCGTTACAAATTGCCTAAACGTTTGGTGCGTTGGGACACAAAGCCGGTATGTATCGGCCAGAAACAGAAGTGGTTTCTCCTGCAATTGATCGGCAGCGATGCGGATGTCAATATGCAAACCAGCAGTACACCTGAGTTTGATGGCTGGCGATGGGTAAGCTACTGGTACCCGGTGCGTCAGGTGGTGTCGTTTAAGCGCGACGTATACCGCAGGGTGATGAAAGAGTTTGCCAGCGTCACCATGGCGCTGGCGGAAAGCACGCCTAAGCCGCAAAGCGCGCCTGCATATCGACGTAAAAGAGGTTAAGCCACGCACATTATGCTCACTCGGTTGCGAGAAATAGTCGAGAAGGTCGCGAGTGCGCCGCGTTTAAACGAGGCGCTGGATATCCTGGTCACCGATATCTGCGCCGCGATGGAGACGGAAGTCTGTTCGGTTTATCTGGCTGACAATGACCGACGCTGTTATTACCTGATGGCGACGCGCGGGTTGAAAAAGCCGCGCGGGCGCATCGTTGCGCTCGCTTTTGACGAAGGCCTGGTGGGCCTGGTTGGCCGCCTGGCCGAACCCATTAACCTCGCCGACGCGCAAAAGCACCCCAGCTTTAAATATATTCCCGCGGTCAAAGAGGGCCGCTTTCGCGCCTTCCTCGGCGTGCCGATTATCCAGCGGCGTCAGCTGCTCGGCGTGCTGGTTGTGCAGCAGCGCGAACTGCGCCAGTTTGACGAAAGCGAAGAGTCCTTCCTGGTCACCCTGGCCACGCAAATCGCCGGCATTCTCTCTCAATCCCAGCTGAACGCGCTGTTTGGTCAATATCGTCAGACCCGCATCCGCGCGCTGCCCGCCTCGTCAGGCGTGGCGATTGCCGAAGGCTGGATGGACGTCAGCCTGCCGCTGATGGAGCAGGTTTATGAAGCCTCGACGCTCGATACCGCTTCCGAGCGCGAGCGGCTGACCGGCGCGCTGGAAGAGGCGGCGAATGAGTTTCGCCGCTACAGCAAACGCTACGCTGCCGGCGCGCAGAAAGAAACGGCGGCTATCTTTGACCTCTATTCGCACCTGCTTTCCGACGCGCGCCTGCGCCGCGAGCTGTTCGCTGAAGTGGATAAAGGCGCGGTGGCCGAATGGGCGGTGAAGAAGATCATCGAGAAATTCGCCGAACAGTTTGCCGCGCTCAGCGACGGCTACCTGAAAGAGCGCGCGGGCGATCTGCGCACGCTGGGCCAGCGGCTGCTTTTCCATCTCGATGACAGTATCCAGGGGCCCAATACCTGGCCGGAACGCATCGTGCTGGTGGCGGATGAACTGTCGGCCACCACCTTAGCGGAGGTTCCTCAGGATCGTTTAGCCGGCGTGGTGGTGCGCGATGGCGCGGCGAACTCCCACGCCGCGATTATGGTGCGCGCGCTGGGCATTCCGACGGTGATGGGGGCGGATATTCAGCCTTCGCTGCTGCACGGCCATACGCTGATTGTCGACGGCTATCGCGGCGAGCTGCTGGTCGATCCCGAACCGGTGCTGCTGCAAGAGTATCAGCGCCTGATCAGCGAAGAGAACGAGCTTAGCCGCCTGGCCGAGGACGATCTTGAACGCGCTTCCGAACTGAAAAGCGGCGAGCGGGTAAAAGTCATGCTCAACGCGGGCCTGAGCCCCGAGCATGAAGAAAAACTCGGCAATTTCGTCGACGGTATCGGTCTTTACCGTACCGAAATCCCCTTTATGCTGCAAAGCGGCTTCCCTTCCGAAGAGGAGCAGGTTGCCCAGTATCAGGGCATGCTGCAGATGTTCAACGAGAAATCGGTGACGCTGCGCACGCTGGACATCGGCGCGGATAAACAGCTGCCGTATATGCCGATCAGCGAAGAGAATCCGTGCCTTGGCTGGCGCGGTATTCGGATCACGCTCGATCAGCCGGAGATCTTTCTGGTACAGGTCCGCGCGATGCTGCGGGCCAACGCGGCAACCGGAAACCTCAGCATCCTGCTACCGATGGTCACCAGCCTGGATGAAGTGGATGAGGCTCGTCGCCTGATCGATCGCGCCAGCCGCGAAGTGGAAGAGATGATCGGCTACGCCATTCCCCGCCCGCGTCTTGGCGTGATGCTGGAAGTGCCGTCGATGGTCTTTATGCTGCCGCAGCTGGCGAACCGCGTTGATTTTATCTCCGTTGGCACCAACGATCTGACCCAGTACATTCTGGCGGTGGATCGCAACAACACCCGGGTCGCGAGTATGTATGACAGCCTGCATCCGGGGGTACTGCGGGCGCTGGCGATGATTGCCCGCGACGCCGAGCGTTTTGGTATCGACCTGCGCCTGTGTGGCGAAATGGCGGGCGATCCGATGTGCGTGACGATCCTGATTGGTATGGGCTATCGTCATCTGTCGATGAACGGTCGTTCGGTGGCGAGAGTGAAGTATTTGCTGCGGCGCATCGATATCAATGAAGCCCAGGAGCTTTCCCAGCGTAGCCTGGAAGCGCAGATGACCGCCGAAGTGCGCCATCAGGTCGCGGCTTTTATGGAGCGACGCGGACTCGGCGGCCTGATTCGCGGCGGCCGCTAGCACGGGCTACGGTTCATGAATTTGTAGCCCGGGTAAGGCGTTAGCCGTGACCCGGGACTACGCTGACGAGGTTCGGGCGGCCTGAGGGTTGGGTAGCCCGGACAGGCGCAGCGCGCCGCCTCCGGGAATGCTCAGCCGCGAATTCGCATTCGTATACATATCTTTTACATGTCCGGCGCGGATCGCCCTTCGCGCTTATGCTATCATTCGCAGCCTTTGGAGCGCCCGTTTCTGACGCGCGCGAACGATCCCCGCTGTCCACTTTCGGCGGAATAACAAGTGTTTATGGTGACAGATGAATAGTGGCTACCTGCATTTTCCGGAGTTTGATCCGGTAATTTTTTCCATTGGACCGGTCTCCCTCCACTGGTACGGTCTGATGTACCTGGTTGGGTTTGTTTTTGCGATGTGGTTGGCCACCCGTCGGGCCAATCGTCCGGGCAGCGGTTGGACAAAAAACGAAGTTGAAAACCTGCTGTACGCCGGCTTCCTCGGGGTTTTCCTCGGCGGGCGTCTTGGCTATGTCTTCTTCTACAACCTGCCGGTGTTCCTCGACGATCCGCTCTATCTGTTCCGCGTCTGGGACGGCGGTATGTCCTTCCACGGCGGCCTGATCGGCGTGATTCTGGTGATGATCATTTTCGCCAAACGCACGAAGCGCACCTTCTTCCAGGTTTCCGACTTCATTGCGCCGCTGATTCCGTTTGGCCTCGGCGCCGGGCGTCTGGGCAACTTTATCAACGGTGAACTGTGGGGCCGCGTCGATCCGAACTTCCACTACACCATGATTTTCCCCGGCTCTCGGGCGGAAGATCTGGCGCTGCTGCCGTCGCATCCCGAGTGGCAATCGCTGTTTGATACCTACGGCGCGCTGCCGCGTCATGCTTCGCAGCTCTATGAGCTGGCGCTGGAAGGCGTCGTGCTGTTCCTGATACTGAACCTGTTTATCCGCAAGCCGCGTCCGGCCGGTTCGGTTTCCGGCCTGTTCCTCATTGGCTACGGTCTGTTCCGCATCATCGTGGAGTTCTTCCGTCAGCCCGATGCCCAGTTTACCGGCGGCTGGGTACAGTACATCAGCATGGGGCAGATTCTTTCGATTCCGATGGTGCTTGCGGGTATCATCATGATGGTCTGGGCGTACCGTTGTCGTCCGCAGCAACAAAATTCTTGAGGAACCATGAAACAGTATCTTGATTTGATGCAGAAAGTGCTCGATGAGGGCACGCAAAAAAATGACCGCACCGGTACCGGCACCGTCTCCATCTTCGGTCACCAGATGCGTTTTAACCTGCAGGAAGGATTCCCGTTGGTGACGACCAAGCGCTGTCATTTACGCTCCATCATCCATGAACTGCTGTGGTTCCTGCAGGGTGACACCAACGTGGCGTATCTGCACGAAAACAACGTCACTATCTGGGACGAATGGGCGGATGAAAACGGCGATCTGGGGCCGGTTTACGGTAAGCAGTGGCGCTCCTGGCCCGCGCCGGACGGCCGTCATATCGACCAGATCAGCACGGTGATGGAACAGCTGAAAAACGACCCGGATTCTCGCCGGATTATCGTCTCGGCATGGAACGTCGGCGAGCTGAACAAAATGGCGCTGGCCCCGTGCCACGCGTTCTTCCAGTTCTACGTCGCCGACGGCAAGCTCTCCTGCCAGCTCTATCAGCGCTCGTGCGACGTATTCCTCGGCCTGCCGTTCAATATCGCCAGCTACGCGCTGCTGGTGCATATGGTGGCGCAGCAGTGCGACCTCGAAGTGGGCGATTTTGTCTGGACCGGCGGCGATACGCACCTGTACAGCAACCACATGGAGCAGACGCACCTGCAGCTGAGCCGCGAACCGCGGGCGCTGCCGAAGCTGGTGATCAAACGTAAGCCGGCATCGATTTTCGACTACCGTTTTGAAGACTTCGAAATCGAAGGCTACGACCCGCATCCGGGGATTAAAGCGCCAGTGGCGATTTAACCCGGAAGTGACGACGAAAAACCGGCGCCTGCGCGCCGGTTTTTTTATGCCTCAGCCGAGCCGACGGCCAGCTTTATTCCCCCAACGGAACGCTTTTTTGCGAGCAGATTTCCGGCACTGTTGAAACCCGCTGCAACGCCTTTAATACTCTCCGGCGCGCGCCGCAAACCCGCATTTTACCGTTCGAATAAAGCCTCAATGCTCCGCATACTTGGCCCATGAACAGAGAACATGGCTATACCCTGATTGAAACCCTGCTCACCATGGTCGTGGTCGTCATTCTCGGCGCCAGCGGGCTGTACGGCTGGCAGAGCTGGCAACGGCAGCAGCGCCTGTGGCAAACCGCCTGCCAGGTCCGCGACTACCTGGTGCTGCTACGCGATGACGCCAACTGGCACAACCGCGACAGGGTATTAAGCGTCGGCCAAAGCGCGGAGGGCTGGTGCCTGAGCGCCAGCGGGGCGATGGCCGACTGTCTCCGCAGGGACGCTTTCACGCTGCAACCGCTATGGCCGGAGGTTTCGCTCAGCGCGATGACGCCGGGGCTGGGGTTTTATGGCCTGCGTAATACCGCCTGGGCCGGGCATATCCGCCTGCAAAGCGCGGCGGGCGGCTGGAACATTATCGTTTCTCACTGGGGGCGCATCCGCCTGTGTCGCGGCGAGGAGACGGCATCGTGTCTGTAAAACAGCGCGGCTTTTCCCTGCCGGAAACGCTGATCGCGATGGCCATCAGCTCCGTGCTGCTGCTCGGCAGCGCGCGTTTTCTTCCGGCGCTGCAGTGGGCCGCGCTTCGCCAGACCCGGCAGCAGTCGCTGGAAAATGAGCTCTGGCAGCGAATCTACACCGTCGCGAAGCATCTGCAGCGCGCCGGATACTGCCGCGGCCGCTGTTACGGGCAGGCGCTGTATATCGCAGAGGGCGGTGATTGCCTGCTGGTGAGCTGGGATAGCAACAGCGATGGCGTCTGGAATAGCGCGCCGTCATCGGAATCGGATACCACCGGGTTTCGCCTGCGCGATGGCGCGCTGGAAACCCTGCGCGGCGCAAGCGCCTGCAGCGGCAAAGGCTGGGAGAAAATGACCAACCCGGCGGCGATTCAGGTCACTGCGTTTCAGGTTACGCGCCTGGAGAGGGCGGGCTTCGCGCCTGAATTATCGATTACCCTTGCGGCGCACTCGGTCGCCGACCCGCAAATCCGCGCGCGGGCGGAATACGGCGTAACGGGATATAACCTGTGAATCGCCAGCGCGGGCTCTCTTCGCTGCTGATGGTGCTGCTGCTGTTAGCGCTCGGCACGCTATTACTCCAGGGGCTGCACCAGCAGCAGCGTTCGCTGTTAGCGCAGACGGCCAGCGAAACGCGGGCGCTTGGCGATGCCGCTGACGCGCATTCCGCGCTGCAGTGGGGAAAGGGGCTCGTCTGGCCGCTTCAGGAAACGGTTAGCTGCCAGCAGAACGCGGCGCTCGGCTGGCGCGCCTGCCTGCGAGTCTTTAGCGACGCCTCGGTATTGCTGATTGGCGGCAGCGATGGCGGCGGCATACTGCTGTGGCAGTCAGGCGTAATCGAACAAAACCGCGTCCGCTTTTCGCCTCACGGCTGGAGCGATTTTTGCCCGTTAAAGGAGGCAAGCCTATGCCAGATGCCCTGAGGCGGCAGAGAGGGTTTAGCCTGCCCGAAACGCTGCTGGCTTTAGTCTTGCTTATCGCAACCGTGACCGCGCTGGCGGGCTATCAGCGTGGGCTGGCCAACGGCTTTATGCAGCTCAACCAGTACCGTCAGCTGTGGCGCGATGCGTGGCGATTCAGTCAGCTTAGCCCACCGGTGATTCCCGCGAATCGCCAGGTATCCCGCATGCAGACATCGGTGCAAAGATGTGTCAGCATCACGGTAACGATCACGATGCCCGCAGCCAGGCGGGCGCAGATGACCCGGCTGCACTGCCCGGTCAGTCAGTAGCCAGGAGCGAATATGTTAAGGGTGTACCACTCAAACCGTCTGGATGTGCTTGAAGCCTTGATGGAGTTCATCGTCGAGCGCCAGCGGCTGGATGACCCTTTTATGCCGGAAATGGTGCTGGTACAGAGTACCGGGATGGCGCAGTGGCTGCAGATGACGCTGGCGCAGCGCTTCGGGATTGCGGCCAACATTGAGTTCCCGCTACCCGCCAGTTTTATCTGGGACATGTTCGTGCGAGTGTTAAAAGATATTCCCGGAGAAAGCGCGTTCAGCAAGCAAAGTATGAGCTGGAAACTCATGACCCTGCTACCGCAGCGGCTGAACGATGAAGCCTTTACGCTACTGCGCCACTATCTGCACGACGATAGCGACAAGCGCAAGCTGTTTCAGCTGGCCGCCAGAGTGGCGGATCTCTATGATCAGTATCTGGTTTATCGCCCCGAGTGGCTGATGCGCTGGGAGGCCGACCAGCGCGTTGACGGGCTTGGAGACGCGCAGGAGTGGCAGGCGCCGCTGTGGAAAGCGCTGGTGGAATATACCGCTGAGCTGGGCCAGCCGCTGTGGCATCGCGCCAATTTATACCAACGCTTTATCAGCGCGCTTGAGGCCGCCGAACAGCCGCCCGCCGGGCTACCGTCGCGGGTGTTTATCTGCGGGATTTCGGCGCTGCCGCCGGTATACCTGCAGGCGCTCCAGGCGCTGGGTAAGCATGTCGATGTATATGTTCTCTTCACTAACCCGTGCCGCTACTACTGGGGCGACATTAAAGATCCGGCATTTCTGGCAAAGCTGCTCTCCCGCCAGCGCCGCCACCACCGCGAAACGACGCGAGAGCTGCCCCTGTTTCGCGATACGCAACAGGCTCCGGGGTTATTCAACGATGCCGGGGAACAGGATGTCGGCAATCCGCTGCTGGCCTCCTGGGGCAAGCTGGGGCGCGACTATATTTACCTGCTGGCGGGTCTTGAGCGCTATGAAGAGCTGGACGCCTTTGTCGATATCGCGCCGGATAACCTGCTGCATAATCTTCAGGCGGATATTCTCGAACTGCGTAATGCGGCGGTGGCCGGGCGCAGCGCCGAGGAGTTTGCCAACAGCCGCAGCAAGCGGCTGCTGGCGGCGGACGACCGCAGCCTGACGATTCATGTCTGCCATAGCCCGCAGCGCGAGGTTGAGGTGCTGCACGACCGGCTGCTGGCGATGCTCGAAGAGAATCCCGAGCTCACGCCGCGCGATATTATCGTCATGGTGGCGGATATCGATAGCTACAGCCCCTATATTCAGGCGGTCTTCGGCAGTGCCAGCGGCGAGCGCTGGCTGCCGTGGGCGATATCCGACCGGCGGGCCCGCGAATCGCATCCGGCGCTGCAGGCGTTTATCACCCTGCTTTCGCTGCCCGACAGCCGCTTTGCCAGCGAAGACGTGCTGGCGCTGCTGGATGTGCCGGTGCTGGCCGCGCGCTTTAACATTAACGAAGAGGGGCTGCGCTACCTGCGCCAGTGGGTTAACGAATCCGGCGTACGCTGGGGAATGGATGACGACAACGTGCGTGAACTCGATCTCCCGGCTACCGGCCAGCATACCTGGCGCTTTGGCCTGACGCGTATGCTGTTGGGCTACGCCATGGACAGCAGCGAAGGGGAGTGGCGCTCGGTGCTGCCTTATGATGAGTCGAGCGGGCTTATCGCCGAGCTGGTGGGCAACCTGGCATCGCTGCTGATGCAGCTTAATCTCTGGCGCCGCGGGCTGGCCCAGGATCGCCCATTAGCCGAGTGGCTGCCGGTATGCCGCGACCTGCTGAACGACTTCTTCCTTCCGGACAGCGAAACGGAAGCCGCCCTGGCGCTGATAGAACAGCAGTGGCAGGCGGTGATTGACGGCGGCGTCGACGCGCAGTATGGCGAAACGGTACCGCTCTCTTTGCTGCGCGATGAGCTGTCCCAGAGGCTCGATCAGCAGCGCATCAGCCAGCGCTTTCTCGCCGGCCCGGTTAACATTTGTACCCTGATGCCGATGCGTTCGATTCCTTTCAAGGTGGTCTGCCTGCTGGGGATGAACGACGGCGTTTATCCGCGCACCCTGGCGCCGCTGGGCTTCGATTTAATGAGCCAGAAGCCGCAGCGCGGAGACCGTAGCCGTCGCGATGACGACCGCTATCTGTTCCTTGAAGCCCTGATGTCGGCCGAGCAGAAGCTCTATATCAGCTATATCGGCCGTTCCATTCAGGACAATAGCGAGCGCTATCCCTCCGTTCTGGTTCAGGAGCTGGCGGACTACATCGGCCAGAGCCACTGTCTGGAAGGGGACGAAGAGCTGGACTGCGATGCCAGCGAACGGCGGGTCAAAGAGCACATCACGCATCTGCATACCCGCATGCCTTTCGATGCCGCAAATTTTCTGGCTAATGAAGATCAAAGCTATGCCCGGGAATGGCTGGCGGCCGCCAGCCAGCAGGGGGAAGCGCACGGCGCGTTCATCCAGCCGCTACCGGTACCGGACATCGATCACTTACCGTTCGAACAGCTGCTGCGCTTTTGGCAGCATCCTGTTCGCGCGTTCTTTCAGCAGCGGCTGCGGGTGAATTTCCGCTCGGAGGAGAGCGAGATTCCCGACGATGAACCTTTTACCCTCGAAGGGCTGAGCCGCTATCAGCTGAACCAGCAGCTGCTCAATACGCTGATTGAGCAGCAGGATGCCTCGGCAATGTATCGCCGCTTCCGTGCCGCCGGGGAGCTACCCTATGGCGCGTTCGGCGAACTGGCCTGGGAGACCCAGCGTCAGGAGATGCAAAATCTGGCCGAACGGGTGATCGCCTGCCGCCAGCCGGGGCAGAGCATGGAAATCGATCTGCAATGCAGCGGAGTCAACATCACCGGCTGGCTGCAGCAGGTACAATCCGACGGTTTGCTGCGCTGGCGGCCTTCGCTATTAAGCGTGGCGCAGGGGATGCAACTTTGGCTGGAGCATCTTGTCTATTGTGCTAGCGGCGGTACCGGCGAAAGTCGGCTCTTTGTGCGCAAAGAGGGCGAGTGGCGTTTTCCACCGCTGGCGCAGGAGCAGGCCCAGGGCTACCTCAACGATTTGGTTGACGGTTACCTGCAGGGAATGTCCAAACCGCTGCTGCTGCTGCCGGAAAGCGGCGGCGCATGGCTAAAAGTCTGTTATGACGCCGAAAAGGATGTCATGTTAATGGACGAAGAGACGCAGCAAAAAGCGCGCAGTAAATTTCTTCAGGCTTATGAAGGGAACATGGTGGTCAGCGGCGAAGGTGCCGACGTCTGGTATCAGCGCCTGTGGCGCACGCTGGAAGCGGAATACTATGAAGAGATCCTGACGCAAACGCAGCGTTATTTGCTACCGGTGTTTCGTTTTCATCAGTCCGAATAACATTGTAATAGTATAAAAATTGCGCACTGGATGGCAGTTCATTTATGATGCGCAGCGAATCACGGACTGATGTTTTATAAAGGCTGCCAATTATGCAGCGCCAGGTTTGTTAATGATGAGGTCCGTGAATGCCCCGCAGTTTATGGTTCAAGGTTATTGTTTTACTGGCCGCCCTCTGGGCGCCGTTAAGTCAGGCAGACACCGGATGGCAACCGATCCAGGAAACCATCCGTAAAAGCGAAAAAGATACCCGTCAATATCAGGCGATCCGCCTCGATAATGGCATGGTAGTGCTGCTGGTTTCCGATCCTCAGGCGGTAAAATCGCTGTCGGCGCTGGTCGTTCCCGTGGGATCGCTGCAGGATCCCGCCGAGCATCAGGGGCTGGCCCACTTCCTGGAGCATATGACGCTGATGGGCTCGAAAAAGTATCCCCAGCCTGACAGCCTCGCCGAGTATCTCAAAATGCACGGCGGCAGCCACAATGCCAGCACCGCCCCGTATCGCACCGCCTTCTATCTTGAAGTGGAAAACGATGCCCTGGACGGCGCGGTCGATCGCCTGGCCGACGCCATCGCCGCGCCGCTGCTGGATAAAAAATATGCCGACCGCGAGCGTAATGCGGTTAACGCCGAGCTCACGATGGCGCGTACCCGGGATGGGATGCGAATGGCGCAGGTTAGCGCGGAAACCATTAACCCGGCGCACCCCGGCTCGCAGTTTTCCGGCGGTAACCTTGAAACGTTGAGCGACAAGCCCGGCAAACCGGTGCTTGATGCCCTGCACGCCTTTCGCGATAGCTGGTATTCCGCCAACCTGATGAAAGCGGTGATCTACAGCAACAAGCCTCTGCCGGAGCTGGCGAGCATCGCGGCGGCCACCTACGGTCGCGTGCCGAACCACGATATCAGCAAACCGGAGATTACCGTCCCGGTGGTGACCGATGCGCAAAAGGGCATCATCATTCACTACGTTCCGGCGATGCCGCGTAAAGTGCTGCGCGTGGAGTTCCGCATTGATAATAATAGCGACAAGTTCCGCAGCAAAACCGACGAGCTGGTGACCTATATGATCGGTAATCGCAGTCCCGGCACGCTCTCAGACTGGCTGCAAAAGCAGGGGCTGGTTGAAGGGATTCGCGCGGACTCCGACCCGGTGGTGAACGGCAACAGCGGGGTGCTGGCTATATCCGCGACCCTGACGGACAAAGGTCTGGCGCACCGCGATGAAGTTACCGCGGCCATCTTCAGCTACCTCAATCTGCTGCGCAGCCAGGGAATCGATAAGCGCTATTTTGATGAGCTGGCCCACGTGCTGGCGCTCGACTTCCGCTACCCGTCCATCAACCGCAATATGGATTACGTCGAATGGCTGGCGGACACCATGATCCGCGTGCCGGTCGAGCATACGCTGGACGTTGTCAACATTGCCGATCGCTACGATCCGCAGGCGATCGAAGACCGCCTGGCGATGATGACGCCGCAAAACGCCCGCATCTGGTACATCAGCCCGAAAGAGCCGCATAACAAGACCGCCTACTTCGTCAATGCGCCCTATCAGGTGGATAAGATCAGCGAGCAGACCTTTGCCGACTGGCAGCAGAAGTCCAGCGCCATCGACCTCAAGCTGCCGGTGCTGAACCCCTATATTCCGGATGATTTCAGCTTAATCAAAAGCGACAAGGCTTACCCGCATCCGCAGCTGATTGTAGATGAACCGACGCTGCGGGTGATTTACGCGCCGAGCCAGTACTTCGCCAGCGAACCGAAAGCGGATATTTCGCTGGTTCTGCGTAACCCGCAGGCAATGGACAGCGCCCGTCGGCAGGTGATGTTTGCACTCAATGATTATCTGGCGGGCATTGCGCTCGACCAGCTCAGCAACCAGGCGGCGGTCGGGGGGATAAGCTTCTCTACCGGCGCGAATAACGGCCTGATGGTTAACGCCAACGGCTATACGCAGCATCTACCTGAGCTGTTTAACGCCCTGCTCGACGGTTACTTCAGCTATACGCCAACCGAAGAGCAGCTGGAGCAGGCTAAATCCTGGTACGCCCAGATGATGGATTCGGCGGATAAAGGCAAAGCCTACGATCAGGCGATCATGCCGATTCAGATGGTTTCTCAGGTGCCGTACTTCCAGCGCGAAGAGCGTCGGGCGCTGCTGCCATCGATCACCCTGAAAGAGGTGCTGGAATACCGCGATAATCTCAAGGCGAAAGGGCGACCGGAGCTGATGGTCATCGGTAATCTTACCGCCGATCAATCCACCGCCATGGCGCGGCAGATTCAAAAACAGCTGGGCGCCGACGGCAACGAGTGGTGCCGTAACAAAGACGTTCTGGTCGATCGTAAACAGCTGGCGATTTTTGAAAAAGCGGGCAACAGTACCGATTCCGCGCTGGCCGCCGTCTTCGCGCCGCCGAACGTGGACGAATACGCCAGCTCTGCCGCCAGCTCGCTCCTCGGGCAAATCGTACAGCCGTGGTTCTATAACCAGCTACGTACGGAAGAGCAGCTGGGCTACGCGGTCTTCGCCTTCTCGATGAACGTTGGCCGCCAGTGGGGGATGGGCTTCCTGCTGCAAAGCAGCGATAAGCAGCCGGCTTACCTCTGGCAGCGTTTCCAGGCCTTCTTCCCCACGGCGGAAGCCAAACTGCGGGCAATGAAGCCGGAAGAGTTTGCGCAGATTCAGCAGGCGGTGATCGGTCAGATGCTGGAAGCGCCGCAAACGCTGGGCGATGAAGCGTCGAAGCTGAGCAAAGATTTCGATCGCGGTAATATGCGCTTCGATTCACGTGATAAAGTAGTGGCTCAGATTAAACTGCTGACGCCGCAAAAGCTTGCCGACTTCTTCCATCAGACGGTGGTGGATCCGCAGGGCATGGCAATTCTCTCCCAGGTTTCCGGTAGCCAGAATGGCAAGGCGGAATACGCGCATCCGCAGGATGGCAAAGTCTGGGAGAACGTCAGCGCATTGCAGAAATCCTTACCCCTGATGCGAGAGAATGAATGACCGACACCGCCGAGTCTCTTGACCCACTGCGCTTGCCCCTGACGGGCGAGCGCCTGATAGAAGCCTCTGCGGGCACAGGAAAAACCTTTACCATTGCCGCCCTCTATCTGCGGCTGCTGCTGGGGCTGGGCGGGGAATCCGCCTTTCCCCGCCGGGTCAGCGTGGAAGAGCTGCTGGTAGTGACCTTTACCGAAGCGGCGACCGAAGAGCTGCGCGGGCGTATTCGCAGCAATATCCACGAGCTGCGTATCGCCTGCCTGCGCGAAAGTACCGACAATCCTCTCTACGCCGGGCTGCTGGCGGAAATCGCCGATAAAACCCAGGCGGCGCAAACGCTGCTGCTGGCCGAACGGCAGATGGACGAAGCGGCGGTATTTACCATTCACGGCTTCTGCCAGCGGATGCTGAGCCTTAACGCCTTTGAGTCCGGCATGCTGTTCGAACAGCAGCTGATTGAAGATGAATCCCGGCTGCGCTATCAGGCCTGCGCCGACTTCTGGCGTCGCCACTGTTACCCGCTGCCGCGTGACATCGCGGCGGTTATCCACGAAGCGTGGAAAGGGCCGCGCGATCTGCTGAAATCCATCGACCGCTGGCTACAGGGAGAGGCGCCGCAGCTCAAATCGCCGCCGCCGGCTGACGAAACGCTGGCCGAACGCCATCAGCAAATTATCGAACGTATCAACGCGCTGAAGCAGCAGTGGCTGGCACAGGTGGGCGAGGTTGAGGCGGTGCTGGAAAACTCGGGCCTCGACCGGCGCAAGTTTAATCGCGGCAATCAGGGGAAATGGCTGGAGAAAGTGACCGCCTGGGCCCAGGAAGAGACCCTCAGCTACCAGCTTCCGGATGCGCTGGATAAGTTCTCCCAGGCCTTCTTGCTTGAGCGCACCAAAGCGGACGGCGCGCCGCCGGTACACCCGCTGTTCAGCGCGGTAGAAGCGCTGCTGGCGACACCGTTAACCTTGACCGACCTGGTGATTGCCAGGGCGATGGTTGAAATCCGCGAAGCGGTCGCGCGGGAGAAACGCCGCCGCGGCGAGCTGGGCTTTGACGATATGCTTAGCCGCCTGGATGACGCCCTGCGCGGGGAGAGCGGCGAAGCGCTGGCCAGCGCGATTCGCCAGCGCTTTCCGGTAGCGATGATCGACGAATTTCAGGATACCGACCCCCAGCAGTACCGAATCTTTCGCCGCATCTGGCGGCGCCAGGCAGACACCGCGCTGCTGCTGATTGGTGATCCCAAGCAGGCCATTTACGCCTTCCGCGGCGCGGATATCTTTACCTACATGAAAGCGCGTGGGGACGTCACCGCCCACTATACGCTCGATACCAACTGGCGCTCCGCGCCGGGGATGGTTGATAGCGTCAATCGCCTGTTTAGCCTCAGCGATAACCCCTTTATGTTCCGCGAAATCCCGTTTATGCCGGTGAAGTCGGCCGATAAAAACCAGGGGCTGCGCTTTACCGTCGATGATGCTGCGGTACCGGCGATGAATATCTGGCTGATGTCGGGCGAGGCCGTCGGGGCGGGGGATTACCAGGCGTTTATGGCCCAGCTGTGCGCGGCGCAAATTCGCGACTGGCTCAGCGCGGGCCAGCAGGGCAAGGCGCTGCTGTGGCGCGGTGAAAAAGCTGAACCCGTGCGGGCTTCGGACATCACGGTGCTGGTGCGCAATCGTCAGGAGGCGTCGTTAATTCGCGATGCCCTTCAGCTGCTGTCGATTCCCTCCGTCTATCTCTCCAACCGCGATAGCGTGTTTGAAACCCCCGAGGCGCAGGAGCTGCTGTGGGTGCTGCAGGCGGTGCTGGCCCCCGAGCGGGAAAATACCCTGCGCAGCGCGCTGGCAACCGCAATGTTCGGCCTCAACGCGCAGGACATTGAAAACCTCAACCAGAGCGAACGGGCCTGGGATGAGCTGGTAGAAGAGTTTAGCGGCTACCGGCAAGTCTGGCGGCAGCGCGGCGTGATGCCGATGCTGCGCGCGCTGATGACCGCGCGGCGCATTGCCGAAAACCTGCTGGCGACCAGCGGCGGCGAGCGGCGCCTGACCGATATCCTGCATATCAGCGAGCTGCTACAGGAGGCGGCGAACCAGCTGGAGAGCGAACATGCGCTGGTGCGCTGGCTGGCGCAGCATATCGCCGAGCCGGATAGCAACGCCTCCAGCCAGCAGATGCGCCTGGAGAGCGATAAGCACCTGGTGCAGATCGTCACCATCCATAAATCGAAAGGGCTGGAGTATCCGCTGGTCTGGCTGCCGTTTATTGCGCGTTTCCGTAAACAGGATCAGGCGTTTTATCACGACAGAACCTCCTTTGCCGCCGTTCTCGACCTGGGGCAGGCGGAGGGCAGCATGGAGCTGGCGGAGGCCGAACGCCTGGCCGAAGATCTGCGCCTGCTTTACGTCGCGCTGACCCGTGCGGTCTGGCACTGCAGCCTTGGCGTTGCGCCGCTCAGCACCCGGCGCAGCGACAAGCCCGGCGCCAGCGATTTTCACCACAGCGCGCTGGGCCGACTGCTGCAGGGCGGGGAAGCGATGGATGCCGCAGGGCTGATGGCCCGCCTGCAGGCGTTCTGCAGCGGGGAGATCGCCCTGCGGCTCCCGGATACGGCTGCGCCAACTCCGTGGCAGGCTCCGCAGGCGGCGCTACCGCCGCTTTCAGCCCGTTTGCTCGCGCGTTCGGTGACCGATGACTGGCGGGTCACCAGCTACTCCGGCCTGCAGCAGAATGGACACAGCGCGGCGCAGGATCTTCTGCCGCGTCTGGATGTCGATGCCGCCGGCGTCGGTGAGGTTGCGGAAGAGCCGCAGCTTACGCCGCACCAGTTCCCCCGCGGCGCGTCGCCGGGGACGTTTCTCCACAGTTTGTTCGAAGATCTCGATTTTACCCAGCCGGTTCCCGCCGACTGGATGGCGGGCAGGCTCCAACTGAGCGGCTTCGAGGAAAAGTGGACCCCGGTGCTGACCGCATGGCTCGACGGCGTGCTGCGTACCCCTCTGCCCGGCGCGGGGATTGCCCTTAATCAGCTGAGCGAAGGCGATAAACAGGTGGAGATGGCGTTTTATCTGCCCATCGAACAGCCGCTGGATCCCCTGCGTCTGGATGCGCTGATTCGTCAGTACGATCCGCTCTCCGTGGATACCCCAACGCTCGATTTCCGCCAGGTGCGGGGGATGCTGAAAGGCTTTATCGACCTGGTGTTTCGCCACAACGGCCGCTATTACCTGCTGGATTACAAATCCAACTGGCTGGGGGAAAATCGCGAGGCCTATACCCAGGACGCGATGCGGCAGGCAATGCGTTCGCACCGTTACGATTTGCAGTACCAGCTCTATAGCCTGGCGCTGCACCGATATTTACGCCACCGCATTGCCGATTATGATTACGAACGCCACTTCGGCGGCGTTATTTATCTCTTTTTACGCGGCATGGACGGGCAGGACGGCGGGCAGGGTATCTTCACCACCCGGCCGGCGCTGCCGCTGATTAACGGCCTCGATGCGCTGTTTGCCGGGGAAACCCAGGAGGTTGTGCTATGACCATGGATGAACTGTTACTGCAGGCGGTTGAACAGCGCCTGCTGCGCCCGCTGGACGTCCAGTTTGCGCTCATGGTGGCGCAGGAGGCGCATCCGGCAGTGAAGCTCACCGCCGCCATTCTCAGCCGCGATGCCGGTGAAGGCCACGTCTGCCTGCCGATTTCGCGTCTCGCCGAGGATGAGCTGCTGAGCGCAAAAGCGGCAGGCCTGAGTGAGCAGATCCTTGAGCTGACCGGCGCCCCGGACGGCTGGCTGCCGCTGCTTAACGATGCTGAGGCGGTCAGCGGCGGTGAGCGCCCGACGCCGATGATCCTCTGCGGCGAACGGCTTTACCTCAACCGCATGTGGCGCAACGAATTAACCGTCGCGCGCTTTTTCAATGAGGCCAATCAGGTGCTGGAGGTGGATGAAGCCCGGCTGGCTTCGACGCTCGACGCGCTGTTTCCGCCCGCCGAGGAAACGGACTGGCAAAAAGTGGCGGCTGCGGTCGCCCTGACCCGACGGATTTCGGTGATTTCCGGCGGTCCGGGCACCGGTAAAACCACGACCGTCGCTAAACTGCTGGCCGCGCTGATCCAGACGTTCTCTAGCCCGCGCTGCCGTATTCGCCTGGCGGCGCCGACCGGTAAAGCCGCGGCGCGCCTGACCGAGTCCCTCGGCGCGGCGCTGCGCCGCCTCCCTCTCAGCGACCAACAAAAGGCGCTGGTGCCCACCGAAGCCAGCACCCTCCATCGTCTGCTGGGCGCGCAGCCCGGCAGCCAGCGGATGCGCTATCACGCCGGCAACCCGCTGCATCTTGACGTGCTGGTGGTGGATGAAGCCTCAATGATTGACCTGCCGATGATGTCGCGCCTGATCGACGCGCTGCCTGAGCACGGAAGGGTGATTTTCCTTGGCGACCGCGATCAGCTGGCGTCGGTAGAGGCCGGAGCGGTGCTGGGGGATATTTGCGCCTGGGTTAATGCAGGCTATACCCCGGCGCGGGCGGCACAGCTCGCCCGGTTGACCGGCCAGCCGGTGCCGGCGGGCGAGGGCAACGTTGCCGGTGCGCTGCGCGACAGCCTGTGCCTGCTGCAAAAAAGCTACCGTTTTGGTCGCCATTCCGGTATCGGCCATCTGGCGTGGGCGGTGAACAGCGGCGAGCGCAGCGCGGTACGCGCAACGCTGCGTCAGTCGTTCGACGATATCGCCCTGTATCCGCTGAGCGCCACCGAAGAGTATGAAGCGATGCTGAATCAGGCGCAGGCGGGCTATGGCCGCTTCCTGCAGCTGCTGCGCGAGCGGGCTGAGCCCGAAGAGATGATCACCGCCTTTGGCGAATTCCAGCTGCTGTGCGCGCTGCGCGAGGGGCCGTATGGGGTCAGCGGCGTGAACGAACAGCTGGAGCAGATGCTGAACCGCAAGCGGGCGATCGCGTTACCGCGGCATTCGCGCTGGTATGAAGGACGGCCGGTGATGATCTCCCGCAACGACAGCGCGCTGGGGCTGTTTAACGGCGATATCGGCATCGCGCTGGAAAGAGGCGATGGCCTGCGCGTCTGGTTCCCGATGCCCGATGGCAGCATCAAGTCGGTACAGCCAAGTCGTCTGCCGGAGCACGATACCGCCTGGGCGATGACGGTGCATAAATCGCAGGGGTCGGAGTTCGATCACGCGGCGCTGATCCTGCCTTCGCGCAGCGTGCCGCTGGTAACCCGCGAGCTGGTTTATACCGCCATTACGCGTGCGAAACGGCAGCTGTCGATCTATGCCGATGAGCAGGTGCTGACTCAGGCGGTGGCTGCGCGTACCGAACGACGCAGCGGCCTGACGGATATCTTTTCCGCCCAGTGAGGTTTTCCCCGGTCGGCCGCGCGCTTTCCGGGGAGAAGGGATCAGGCCAGGTCTGCCATCAGCACCTTGGAGCGGCGCTGATAGTTGTACATCTCTTTTTTGCTCTCCGGCAGCAGGTCGACGTCGACCGGCGTAAATCCGCGCTCCTGGAACCAGTGAATGCTGCGGGTCGTAAGAACAAACAGCTTGCTGAGGCCCATTTGCTTCGCCTGCGCGGCAATGCGTTCGAGCAGCACTTCGCCGCGCGATGAGCTGCGGTAATCCGGATGCACCGCCACGCAGGCCATTTCGCCGATCTTCTCTTCCGGGAAAGGATAGAGCGCGGCGCAGGCGATGGTGGTGTTGTCGCGCTGAATAATGGTGAATTTATCGATTTCCATCTCCAGCTGTTCGCGCGAACGCCTGACCAGAATGCCCTGCTGCTCCAGCGGGCTAATCAGCTCGAGGATGCCGCCGATATCGTTAATGGTGGCGCGGCGGATCTGCTCGGCGCTCTCCATCACTATCTGGGTACCGATACCGTCGCGTGAGAACAGCTCCTGCAGCAGGGTGCCGTTTTCCTGATAGCTGATCAGGTGGCAGCGGCGCACGCCGCTGCGGCAGGCTTTTACCGCGCCGCGCAGAAAGCGCACGGTGCCGGAGCTGTAGTCTTCGTCCGCTTCCATCTCTTCCACCCGCGCCTGGGCTTCGTTGGGGAACAGCTCGGGGACGATCTCGCCATCCTGATTGTGAACCCCCTGCGATGAGCAGAAGCCGATCATCTTTTCGGCTTTCAGCTTAATCGCCAGCTGGGTCGCAATCTCTTCGGAGGTCAGGTTAAAACTTTCGCCGGTGACCGACACCGCAACCGGGCCCATCAGCACGATCGCGCCGTTATCCAGCTGGCGGTGAATGGCTTCTTCATCGATGCGCCGGATGCGCCCGCTGTGACAGTAATCCACGCCGTCGTCCACGCCTAACGGCTGCGCGATAATGAAGTTGCCGCTGACCACGTTGATATGGGCGCCCTGCAGCGGCGTGTTGTTGAGGCTCATCGACAGGCGAGCGGTAATTTCCAGCTGCAGCATGCCCGCCGCCTGCTTAACCAGCTCGAGCGTTTTGGCGTCAGTCACTCGGGTTTGTTTATGATAAACCGGCTCGTGACGATGCTCCGCCAGGTTGGCATCGATCTGCGGGCGGGCGCCATAGACCACCACCAGACGAATCCCCAGGCTGTGAAGCAGGCCAATGTCATTGACTATACTAGAGAAATTATCATGCTCGATGGCTTCCCCGCCCAGCATGATGACAAACGTTTTACCCCGATGGGCATTAATATAGGGGACAGAATGGCGGAATCCCTCTACCAGTTCGGTGCGACGTTCCTTCACCATGACACAACCTCAATGCATGATTATTCGTAATTACTGTATTTTTATTCTGTTTCGCCGGCAAACGCAAGCCCCAATTTTTGGCTGAGCCGGGAAAACAGTGTGAGCCAAATCAGGGTGTCAAAGATTGTTTACCCTTTTATAGATGACAGGTTATGCGCCTTTCGTTAAAGTTTCCGGTCAATCTGTTTGTTTTAAATACGAATGATTTCTTACTGCTTGGGAGTGGCATGTCGGGATACAAGTCAGGATTAAGCCGCCGCCGATTTTTACAGGGGGCGGGCGCCATGTGGTTAATGAGTGTGAGTCCGGTTGGGTTGGCTGCCGCGGCGCAGGTGGTTGCCGTACGCGTCTGGCCATCATCGACCTACACGCGCGTCACCGTGGAGTCCAACCATATCCTGAAATATCGGCAGTTTGCGCTCAGCAATCCTGAACGTGTGGTGGTGGATCTGGAAGGGGTTAATCTCAACTCCGTACTGAAAGGTATGGGGAGTCAGATTCGCGGTGACGATCCCTATATTCAATCCGCTCGCGTGGGGCAGTTCGATCCGCAAACCGTGCGCATGGTGTTTGAGCTGAAACAGAACGTGAAACCGCAGCTGTTTGCGCTGGCTCCGGTCGCCGGGTTTAAAGAGCGTCTGGTCATGGACCTCTATCCCGCTAACGCCACCGACGTGCAGGATCCGCTGCTGGCGCTGCTCGAAGATTACAATAAAGGCGATCTTCAGCGGCAGGTTCCGCCTGCGGAGAGCGGGCCTAAACCGGGTAAAGCCGGGCGCGATCGGCCCATTGTTATCATGCTCGATCCCGGTCACGGCGGCGAAGACTCCGGCGCGGTGGGAAAATACCGCACCCGCGAGAAAGACGTGGTGCTGCAGATTGCCCGGCGGCTGCGCGCGCTGATCGAGAAAGAGGGCAATATGAAGGTCTATATGACCCGCAACGAGGATGTCTTTATCCCGCTGAAGGTCCGCGTCGCCAAAGCGCAGAAGCAGCGCGCCGACCTGTTTGTCTCTATTCACGCCGACGCGTTTACCAGCCGCCAGCCCAGCGGATCGTCGGTGTTTGCCCTGTCAACCAAAGGGGCCACCAGTACCGCGGCTAAATATCTGGCGCAGACCCAGAACGCCTCTGACCTGATCGGCGGCGTCAGCAAAAGCGGCGATCGCTACGTCGACCACACGATGTTCGACATGGTGCAGTCGCTGACCATCGCCGACAGCCTGAAGTTCGGCAAGGCGGTGCTGGAAAAGATGGGCAACATTAATAACCTGCACAAGAACCGGGTTGAGCAGGCGGGCTTCGCGGTGCTGAAGGCGCCGGATATTCCATCGATTCTGGTGGAAACCGCGTTTATCAGTAACGTCGAAGAAGAGCGTAAATTGAAAACGGCGAAATTCCAGCAGGAAGTTGCAGAGTCGATTCTGGCAGGGATTAAAGCCTACTTCGCCGACGGCGCGACGCTGGCAAGGCGAGGGTAACGCAACAGGAAAGGTAAATGGCTCTACTTAAGAGCGCGCACGGCGGCAATATTCGCGAGGCCGCCGCGCTGTTGGGCATCTCTGCGGAGCAGCTGCTGGATTTTAGCGCCAATATTAATCCGCTGGGGATGCCGGAAAGTTTAAAGCGCGCCATCCTCGACAATATGGCCTGCGCCGAACGCTACCCTGACGTTGAGTATCAGCAGCTGCACCTTGCGCTGGCGGAACACCATCAGATCCCCGCCTCGTGGATCCTCGCCGGAAACGGCGAAACCGAAGCGATCTTTACGCTGGTTCAGGGGCTGAAGCCGCGCCAGGCGATGATCGTCACCCCGGGCTTTGCCGAATACCGCCGGGCGCTGCAGTCGGTGGACTGCGCGGTGCGGGAATTTCTGCTGCGCGAGGCGGATGGCTGGCAGCTCACCGGGGCGATTCTTGATGCTCTGACGCCGGATCTGGACTGCTTATTTCTCTGCACGCCGAACAATCCTACCGGCCTGCTGCCCGAGCGCCGTCTGCTGGAGATGATTGCTGAACGCTGTCGGTCGCTGGGCATCGCCCTGATTCTCGATGAAGCGTTTATCGATTTTATCCCCGACGAGCCGGGATTTATTCCGCTGCTGGGCCACAACCCGCACGTGTGGGTACTGCGTTCGCTGACCAAGTTTTATGCTATTCCCGGCCTGCGTCTGGGGTATCTGGCCAATGGCGATGCGCGGGCGGTGGCGAGAATGCGCGAGCGCCAGATGCCGTGGTCGATAAACGCGTTTGCCGCCCTGGCGGGGGAAATCATTCTCCAGGATAGCGCCTACCAGCAGCAAACCTGGCAGTGGCTGGCGGAGGAGGGGCAGCGCTTTTACCATCAGCTGCGCCATATTCCCGGCCTGACGGTCTATCCCGGGCGGGCAAACTATCTGTTTCTGCGCTGCGACGTGGCGGATCTGGATCTGCAATACGCGATGCTGCAGCAGCACATCCTGATCCGCAGCTGCGCCAACTACCCGGGGCTCGACGGGCGCTACTTCCGCGTCGCGATCCGCAGCCAGCAGGAAAATACCCGGCTGCTGACGGCCTTCAGGCGGGTATTTAACCAGTAGATGTCTGCCGCCATTGTTCGTCTGCGGTTCTTCCCGGTGGCGCTGCGCTGACCGGGCTACGGGTTTACAGCCGTCTGCGGACCGGTAGCCCGCCTCCGGGGAAGGTGCACAGCATGAGGTTTTGTTGCGGTCTTCTTCCCGGCTCGCGCTGCGCTTAGCCGGGCTACGGGTTCATAGCCGTCTGCGGTCCGGTAGCCCGGACAGGCGCGCAGCGCCGCCTCCGGGGAAGGTGCACAGCATGAGGTTTTGTTGCGGTCTTCTCCCCGGCTCGCGCTGCGCTTAGCCGGGCTACGGGCTCATAGCCGTCTGCGGGTCGGTAGCCCGGGTAAGGCGCGCAGCGCCGCAACCCGGGGAATGTGCCGGGATGAATGCATCGGTGCGGCTTTTTCCCGGTGGCGCTGCGCTTAGCCGGGCTACGGGTTCATAGCCGTCTGCGGACCGGTAGCCCGCCTCCGGGGAAGGTGCACAGCATGAGGCTTTGTTGCGGTCTTCTTCCCGGCTCGCGCTGCGCTTAGCCGGGCTACGGATTCATAGCCGTCTGCGGGTCGGTAGCCCGGGTAAGGCGCGCAGCGCCGCAACCCGG
>NZ_JAWXQV010000079.1:0-78737 GCF_033843325.1 Klebsiella sp. JN_Kp126
AGGCACGTGGGTAATAATATTGTCGCCCATTCCCGGTTCGTCTGAACCCAGGTTTTGGCGAAGCGCTGCATCACCGACAGATACAAAATGCGCAGCGTCGGTACCGGTCCATGTTTCGTCAGTATTACCAGCCGTGGTAAACGGGATATCTGTCGCTGCGGTGAGTTTATACAACTCGTTGTTATAGCGAATGAGCTGGTTATATTCTTCAATCTTCAGGGGGCCTGAAGTGTAGTCACCTATCACATCATAGCCAGAGCTCGCAATGAATATATCAAAACGATTTTCCTGGCTTTGCATCTGACGATCATGGGCCTTCTCCATGCCGAACCAGGTGCGGCGGAGTACATCGAAACGATCGGGTAATGACTCCGATTCTCGGTCATTGACTAATTTATCCAGGTTAATTGCGTTCTTCAGCAACACCTGTGGTGATGTCGAGCCAAGCTTTTCGTTGTCGGCCATACATTGTGCTCCAAAAATGAAAAACCCGCCGAATGAGGCGGGTGAATGGGGGCTTTTTAAAGAGTTAAGCGACGTCGCCGGGGTAGGTAGCGTCGTCGTAGCTGTAGAAAATTTCTTTGTATTCCGGGGCGGTGACCTGACAAGTGCAGTCATCAGACGGGACTATTTCCTGAACAATACCGTGCCGCGCCCCCTTCTCACTGTCACAAAACAACAGGCGAGGTAATTCAACATCCGGGTCATCCATTGTCCAGTCTTCCGGGTGTAGGTCGTCGTTGTACGGTATAGTAAGGGTGAAGTCATCGACACGTGTCGGCGTTAGCAAACGAGTCGACGGCCGTCCCCCCTGAAACTGAATCCAGCAGCGCGGATTAGCATAGCTCCAGTCAAGAAGCTCAGTGACTGTTAACGTGATAACTTCATCATCGAATGTCACGTCTTCTATCAGACAGCTGATTGTTTTACCCGTCCGAATATCATCAGAAAGAATGATGTGATCACCAAACTGGTAACACCAGCCAAGAAGCTCAGTTGTGCATTCATAGGTCCTGCGCTGATGCAGATATTTCATGAGCCTGCGCATGCCTATCCGGTATGCACGATCCGCTGTCATTACAATGCCCAGGGAGTACGACTCCACTTTGCGAGGCACAGGATTATCAGTCGTCCGGCACTGAACGATTTCTTCTGCCCAGGTAACCGGATTAATATATGTGACGTCAACACCGTCATAATCATCATCAGAAGGGGCTCTGAATGAGGTCTTCATTTCCTCTACCGTATCCTGGGGGGTAATGATCCCGGTCCAGCTTTTGATACCTTCTCGCCCGGCAGATAAGAGCCCGTCTGACAGCAAAAAGTAACTCATGCCTGCTTCGGTGATTTTGTCGAAAATATCTTTCGCTGAAGCACTGTCGCTACTTGCCTCATAGTCAAAATATTCTCCCCTTGGCGTCCACCAGGCAGTTTCAAGAGCATTTATCGCAGAGGTGTCAATCTGGTTTGCGTTAAAACCCAGACTGCCTGCTACATGACGAAATGCGCCGCTAATGGTTCTGTTTCCCCCTCCGTCATATTCGCGGGTAGCGACCACGCTGACGCGCCTGTCAGACTGTGCCGCCAGCTTCCCCCCGGTTTCAACGGTAATTGCCCAGGTTGTTACACCTGAGTAGGATACGGGTCTTGCCAGAAGCCTCCCTCTTAAAGCCTGCCAGTACATATTGTCGCGCGCGTTATTGCTGCCCTGTTCGTTCCGGCGACGGCACCGCACTTCGACCAGGCCGGGAGAGTCGAGCGAAAATCTTTCTGTGTACCCCAGCCCATTAATGTTTTTGAGCGCGTATTCGCCCTGCTTGCTGATCCACCCGGAGCCGGTGCCATAAACCCGATACTGAATCTCCCACTCAACATGCCGGATGCGTTTCTTGCCCTTGTTATCAAAACCGCAGATGCCGTTAGGAAAGGAGAAATTCACCTCAAAGGCGTCAACAACTTCATTTTCAGGACAGGCAAGAAACGGTCCCAGCCAGCTCAGCGTGTCGTTAAGCCCCGTGGCTTCATAGTCAATCATCGTCCGCGCTGAAAAACCTGGCCAGGAGGCATCAACAGCACCATTAACCAGACGCGCAACGGTAGCCGTTGTGCCATCAGTTGAAATTATCTGGTACTCATTCCCCCGATGAGAGAGAGAAAGACGTTGGGTACCTTCCGGCATCCCCGAAAAAGGTGTACCGGTCGCGCTGTTATACGCTAATGTGACGTTTGCGGTGATAGCTGCGCTACCGCCGGTTGATTCACTGCCTGCCGTATAAACAGGCGCATCGCCAAAAACCGATACCGGGAGCGAGGACGAAGTGATTTCTCCTCCCGCAAACGGGCTTGCCTCTTCAGTGATCAGTACCGTTCCGCCATTATCCTGCGCCACCAGGCCGGACCCGGTTAACCCCTCAGTAATTGCAGCCAGAAGGCCGGACATGTTGACATAATCGGCAACCAGAGAGACGGTATAGGTTGTTCCGTGCCAGGTCACCGTAAAGGTGGTACTGCCCAGTGAGTAATCGTAAGTCGTCGGCGCTGCGCTGGCCTGAATTTTAGCTGCACTACCCCCCTCACCCGGTACGGCATCCTGCCCCGGCGTGTATGCTGCGATGAAGAGGTCGTAATCAACACTGTTAAAACTCAACGTTACTGGCATCCCAACCACCGGCGCGATTTCAGTCAGGAGCTTGCTGGCAAAAACACTGTAGCCGGAAGATGTCGAAATCA
Source organism: Klebsiella sp. JN_Kp126 (assembly GCF_033843325.1). Classification (NCBI taxonomy): domain Bacteria; kingdom Pseudomonadati; phylum Pseudomonadota; class Gammaproteobacteria; order Enterobacterales; family Enterobacteriaceae; genus Klebsiella; species Klebsiella sp. JN_Kp126. The sequence continues at coordinate 2,731 of NZ_JAWXQV010000079.1, forward strand.
GAAAGTTGGTCGGCGATTTAATCTCTACAATGGTTCCCGCCACCCAGCTTTCAGGCAGCGCGTTATCGTCCTCATCCCCATCATCATCGTCATCTGCATCAAGCCCTGTAAATGTGACTGTCGCACCGGTTACCGTCATGCTGTCCGCGATAATGTCGTCTGAATCTGGTGAGGTCTGCCCCATATCAAGCCCTGTTCCGCTTGATGTTCCGCCGACTTCTGTCGAGTTGAACCAGTTTTCGCTTCGCGGATCAGAAGATACGTCCTCTCCAGGCTGGTACACCTTATCGCTGAAACCATCACCCAGCGAGGCTGCCGGGGTTTCTCCAATCCGTTTATCTCCTCCCGTAAACGAAAATCTCCCCTGCCCGACGCAAAGAAACATTTCGACCGTCATTCGCGTTGGATCATTCGGGTCAAAACGGGTAACCGGTTGAACCAGATAATCAGGATAGATGCGGCATCGACCAAACACCTCACGTATCGGGTCTCCAAGTTTGGCCGTGTTAGCTTTTGCAGGGTTTAGCTCCAGCGAACGACCGCTACCCGATGAATAACCACCGAGGTCGACTTTCGGCCCGAAGAACAACGAGTAGACAGCACTGGCAGCTGATATCGCAACAGAAACCCAGACGGCAATTTCCAGCCCGGTTCCATAGGGAACAGGATAAATTCTGACATCACTGTCCGGGCTCAACTGACAAAGCGGCCACTCATCGGGAGGAAGTGTGCGGCCATTTAATTCAACGGCAACTGGGTGCGATCTGTCCTGGCTGTACCCTGGAACATTTCTGACCATCCATTGATGTAGCGTAATATTGCCGTGCTCATGAGTTTCAAGCGGTTCTCCGGGGAGCCGGGAAGGGTAAATCCTTATCGTCATTGCCAGAACTCCACACGGTTAAACCGACGGACAAATCGCGGAAGAGGTAGAAAGGTGACATTGGTTCCCGGATTACATTCGGCAACCTGCAACTGGCTATCCAGCAAAACTACGATACCAACATGCGTCACGGTTGATCCGGAATAACAAGCGACCCCGGCGCCGACACAAGGCTCACAGCGTGTGAGGGATTTCATAAACTTCCTGGCCTCACGATCGAGCCCTCCCTCATCTTTTGTCACGCCGGAAAAATCCGGCCATAACGGGAGAAGGAGATCGCCGCGGATTTCATTGATAATGCCGAAACAGTCGAGTTCAGGATAAACGCGCCCGCCCTTCAGCCATCTGACCGAAAGGTATTTATCAGAATTGAACATGTGAATACCTCAGGAAGACATGTAACGAAGACCGGGATGTTCAGCCAGGTTATAACGATTACGCGGCCAGGCAGTTTTAAGGATGTTCATATATCCGGCAGTTACCTGCACCGCAGTTGCCGTCCACGATCCGGATTTCACATCAAGGGTGTAAGACGATGCCGCAGGTGCAGATAAATCAGAGGAGATATACCGCCGAAAAGTCAGTGTTGCCGATTTCATTTCGTCCAGAATTCTGTCAATCGCATCAGATACCACACCGTCAATATTACTGATGGCAAATTTCAGGTCTTGTGTGCCATCGGCATTCCTTGCAGGTAACGCAATATCGATAGCGCATCCCTCAAAAGTTGCCTGCTGCCCGTCTTCTAATGTGACAGAGATATTGTCCCACCCACGGGTAAGCCAGTAGTTCTGATCACCTGCCGTGATCTGCAACGTGTCGTGAATGACTTCAGAGCCGCTACTGGCATAAAGTTGCTCAAGAATCGTCATGCTCTGGCCACTCCTTATTCAATGCAATATCGAGCAATGACTGGCCAGCGAGCCATTCCGGATAATTGCCCCACCCGGCAGGCGGTAACGGACGTTCCCATAACTCCAGCGTTGCGCTGTACTGCCAGTATTTCGGAGCAACCAGCGTCGGCCCTTCGTAGATATCCACGAACCTGGCTTTGTAGGGCTTTACCCCGATCGGGGTCTGGAGCCTCAGATAGAACCAGGACTGTCCGTCTTTCAGTGCGTCCCGGAAAAAGGCCTCAAACACCTGCGCCAGCGCATCAGTCTGAAAAATCCATTTCACTGATGCCTGGGTGGGAGTTGAGGTGTATCGCCGCCGCTGCCTTGCGCGACCGGACGTCATTTCCGTTCGCAGTAAAGGTGATATGGGCTTAAAACCGTACCCGTCCATAAGTGGCATGGGCAGGTACTCATCCGGATAGATAATATCCGCCATTAACTTTCCCTCCGGGCAGTCTATCTTGGTTTTTTGGGCTGTAGATTGGAGTAAATGGCGCGTCCGAATTTCTTCTGGGGGTTATTTACTTCAGCAGTGAGTGTGTTGATGATGCGTCGTTCCAGTGCAGCATTCCTTCGATCTACTGCCAGCATTGTTGCGTCGTCAGGTTGCCCGCTAAACGTGCTTCGGGCATCAACACTGACCGCGATTCGTGGTTGCGCCTCAATCTGCCTTGCAGCATCCTGGACTGCCGGTGACTCACGTCCAACCGCACGAACCCCCAGCGAACCGTCAGCGCCACGAGTCAGGGGCATAATCGCTTCAGGGCCCGCTTCACCGAACACGCCCGCGCCTTTCGCAAAGGCAAAATACTGCGGAGTGCTGTATACGCCATTGCTGTAAGCCGATAACGAGGGTGAATTGTAGACACCACCCAGAGCATTAAACGAAAAATTAGCGCCAGCGCTCTGAATGGCCGTCCCAGTGCTGCCACCTCCCCCACCTCCACCAAGAAGGCTCCCGAACATACCACCAGCGCCACCGCCGAACGATGCCATAATCGCTTTGGTGATTAACGCCTGTGTTGCCATCTGGATCAGCGTCTTAATCACCGTTTCACCCAGAGAGCTGAAGATATTCGACATCCCCTCTTTGAACGAAGTCGCACCAGTCAGGACATTGGTCAGGTTGTTGGAGATAGAGTTAGTGGTAGCATCCAGAATTTCGCTGGTTGCAGTGGCAGCCATTGAACTGAGGTCAGCAGCCTGATCGGCGTAGTTCATCAGTGAATCGCTGATCCCCGCCCGCCAGTCTGACTGCTGTTCATCGGTTTTCTTGTAGTAGTCCTCCTGAATCTGGAGCCGTTCAGTAAGCGCCGCCTGTAGCGCTTCCGTTTGCTGTTTGTACAGGTCCTCAGAAATCTGACCTTTGCTGAAATCCCTCTGCAGGTCCCGCTGCTGTTTGAGAAAATCAGTACGAATATCCGCCATTTCCTTCATGCGGTCGCGGGCCTTATCCCCCATCCCGGCACCAAGAAAATCAATATTCTCCCGGTCGCGTACAGCAGCGTTGCTGTCAGCCAGCCCCTCACGGAACGTTTTTAACTGTTCAGCAATGTTTTTCTGATCAATTAGCGCAGCATTGTGCAGAAGGGTTTCTTTTTTAGCTTGATCGAGTGAGGATAACTCCCCCTGAACTATCTGATATTTTATTTTTGCCAGTTCATTGCTTTGTCCGGCGAGTGCAATCTGTTCTTCTTGTTGTTTAACAATGCGGGTATATGTATCTTCCGTTTTTTCTTCCTGGCTTTTACCTCGGCTTTTCTTATTGGAGTCACGTAATTCCTGAAGCTTCCTCTCACTATCAACAGCATAATTTATATATTTCTCGTATTGCCCTGCCGGAAGATTTAAGTCTGAAGCTTCAAATTGGGCCTGTCGCCTTGCTCGCTCAACTCCGCTCAAACCAGCAAGTTCTGCCTGCTGCTTTGCTCTATCCATTGCGGATTGTTGCTTAGAATCAAGTCCGGGCAGGACAGGGCCTTGATAAGCCTGGGTTGCTAAGACAGCTTGCCGAGTAACTTTATTAAGCCTGTCGTACATATCTGCCAGAGAACTAACAGCGCCTGTCATTTCAACTGTTTTACTAATTGCTGCATTTGTAATATCAGTAATTAAATCTTGCGTCTGCTGGCGTTTTTTGAGCATTAATTCAAGCTTGCCCTCTTCAACGGCTAATTCAGAAGCAAAAATCCCTGCTTTTTCAGTTGCATCGTTATATAGCCAGGTTCCTTCAGTAGCTGCCTTAGCGGCCTGTCTGGCGTTATAAAGTTGATTAGAAAGCTCCGCTACCTTCTGTTTCTGTTTATCAATATTATAATCTTGAGCATCAATGGAGAGATTTGCTTGCCCCAAATTGGCTGATATTTGTGTCTGAGACATAGATTTAAGACTGTCTCTTACTTGATCCAAGGTATCAGCATATTGCACAGCCGATGCGCGAGCTTGCTCTTGACGTTGGTAAATCGTATACCATGCTCCAGCACCTAACATCAAAACACCGGGGATACCGCCGACTAAAGAAAGTAGTCCGGCCGCCCCGTTTTTTACTAATCCTAAAGCAGAGGTGGTTTTATTAAGCGCCTCTTGAGAAGCCCTAACGGTTATATTTGATTGTACTAAAGCAGCATTAGCCGTTATCATCGAACGGCGCTTTGAAATTGCATTCTGAGTTGCTGTAGCTTCGGCATTAGTATTTTTGGCTAATTCTAATTCACTTTGTGCTAATTGATAAGCCCTTTCAGCTGCAATAGCATCAGCAACCGCTTTTCTCTGAGATTGAGTAGCCGATTGTGACCGCGCAGCAGCCAAAGCTATTTCATTCTTCCTAGCATCAAGAATATTCCCTGTTTGAGTACCAATATTTCCTACAATCCCCCCAAAATACTTAGCCCCACCAATTGCCGCCAATGCTCCAGCTGCTGTTGCAACCGTGTCAATGTTATTCGCCACAGAATTGAGAACGCCCACAAGAGTGGTTGTAGCTCCGGTAGCTTCATTAGCTCCGCCAACCCAAGCCAAGAATGCATTCTCGATTTTAGTCGTAGCAGCCGAAACTGTTTGAGGCATTGCTTCATATTCTTTCCTGAGCGTACCTAATTGACTAACTAACGCAGGAACAACCTTATCTGAAGTTAAAAGCCCTTGATCAGCCATCGCCTTTAGGTCTTTTCTTGCCACTCCCATTCCGGAAGCCAAGGCACGGATGACTCGATCTCCATTTTCGTTTACAGAATTGAATTCCTCACCACGAAGAACTCCTTGAGCTAGCGCTTGGCTAAATTGAGTAATCACTGAACTTGCTTCGGATGAGCTTGCTCCAGATAGCTTTAATCCAGTTGATATTGCTTCTGTAACTTTCAGTACTTCCTGCGAACTATACCCATATTCTCTCATAGATGCAGCTGAGCGCGAAAATAAAGCTGCGTTATCAGAGAAAGCTGTACCTGTCCTCTGACTAATTTCCATTAAAGCATTTTGAGACGTTTTGAAGTCATCAGTAGATTGCGAGGCTTGTTTCAGCCTTGCATTAACAGAGCTCCATTCATCGGCGAGGTTTATCAGATGCCCGGTAGCAAATGCCCCCGCAAAAGCCCCAGCCATTCCAATGGCAGATGATTTTGCCGAGTTCATTTGATTTGTTAACTCAGAAATAGCTCTTTTTGTTTCTCTTGAGGCCGCTGCTGCTTGGCGACCACCTGATTGCATTACCTTATAATAATCATTGCCCATTCTAGAGGCGCGAGATATTTCAGTCTGAAACGATTGAGAATTAGCAGATATTTTTATAATTAACTCACGGAGAGTAGCCATACATCACCTAATAAAACACCCCGCGTTTGCGGGGCTTTAGTTTAAGTGTTTTTATTTTGATGGGCTATTTGTATTAACAAATCAATTTGTGCATCTTGCTTTTTATTTATTTCCTGCAAGGCTGCTACCTGATCATTAGCTCTTACACTAAAACGAATCAAATAAAAAACAATAATAATATTAATTAGCCAACCAAAAACACCAAAGACTACGAATAACGGTTCCATAACGCCTCCCCCTGTATTTGGCGATATCCTAAACCGTCACGCATGTATTGTCACTGAGAAGCCGCGAGCAAAGCGGCTTCTAAGCCTGCAAAGGGATCGCCGCTGTCGCTTGCCACTTCCTCTTCTGCGCTCCACTGAATCTGTGCGTCTTCAATGGTGACTTTACCGCCCTGAGCCCCGTACATCGCTGAAACCAGCTGAGCATTGAGAATATCGCCACGGATATCACCGATCGGGCTGATACGGTCGTATTCAGCCCACATTCTGAATTCGCCGACCGTCATGGTTTGTCGCAGTTCGCCCAGCGTGCGGCCCATCCGGAGCGCCAGCGCCATCAGGAACTGCATGCCAGGCATTTTTACTTTGCTTTGGCATCATCCGCATCACGAATGAGATCAAGCGCCTGTTTCAACAACCGGGAATGGACAGGGCCATAAATTGCTTCAACCTGTTCGGTATCATCGACGGTGAAAACGTACTGTAGGTCGGTATCCAGCAGAATATCAATGAAGAGTGTGACATCTGCCCGCATCGTGCGGAACGCGCGTTCTGAAGGGGTCAGTTCTGGCACCTCTGGCGCTTCCTGCCCTTCCGGTAGTTTTGGTTGTTCCGGGCTGGCAATCCCCTGCCAGCGAATCCAGGCCTCAGCCGATGGTTCACGAATGATAACTTTGGCGTTTTCCCATTCCGGAACGGTGACTTCTTTTTTACGAAAACCCGCCATCGGGGCCAGCGCCAGCGCTTTAAGATTCTGTTTTGACATTAAGTTTATCGCCGGTTTCCCGGCGCTCCATTAACTGATGGTGACAGTGTGGTCAGCAGAGGTGATAACGGTGCCATCGGCATCAGTAACCACGCAGGAATAAACACCCGCATCGCCTGATACTGCGCTGGCCTTATTAAACGTTGCGCTGGTCTGCCCGCTGACGGTGGACGAGCCCTTTTTCCAGACGTAGGTATAAGGTTCTGTGCCGCCCTGAACCACCACACTCATTGTCAGGGCGCTTCCGGCCGCTACCGTTTGCGATGCGGGAAGGTCTGTGGCAAAAGACAGAATACCAGAGGCGTCAATGTTGGTTGGTTTTCCTTTCAGGCGCAGGGAGAACGTTGCAGCAACAACACCGTTGGTCTGTGAATCCCAGGTATGCTGACGAACTTCGGCGCGGAACAGGAAGCCGTTTCCGGAAGGGAAAACAACCTTAAACCCGTATACGCCGTCATTATCATAAGCAGTACGCAGCGTATCCTGCGCCGGGTTGCGGTAAAAGTTACCGGAGAGCGACATTTCAGACGGGGCCGGTAGTCCGTTGATATTTTCCGTTTCTTCGGAGCATAGCGTGGTCACGTCAATATCGTTTTTCTGACCAGCGGTAAAGCTGGCCTGCTTAATGGTGCAACTCAGGTTGAGCCAGGTTGCTACATCCAGCTCATCCTCAGTGACCGGCACTGACGTAATCATTACTTTCGTTTTTTGGGCGCGTTCGAATAGTGCTGACATTGCAGCCTCCATAAATGAAAAAACCGCCAGCGGCGGTCAGATTGGATTGGTTCCAGTCAGGCAATGACCGTTATTTCGAGCGTTGCCCGATGCAAGTGGGTTGTAGTGTCGTAACCGGGGATTTTGGTTACTTCGGTAGGTGAAAGCACTTCCAGCCGGGAAAGGGCCTCAAGCCGCAACGCCCTGGCCTCATCGTTCGTTTTGGCCCACACATCTACCTGAATGTGCAGCGTCGATTCGGCCTGCCCACAGAACACATCCCCGGCAACATCAGTCGGTATCGAGAAAATGATGTAAGGAGCGGCCGCGGCGGGTAAATCGTCGCTGCCAAGCGGCACCACATACGGATAAACGCGCCCGCCTGCCAGCGGCGACAGCAGGTCATAGAGATCATCCTCTGTCATTTCGCCAGCACCTCATCGATCGCCTTGTTCATTTGGTTCATTGCAGCCTGCGCGGCTTCTTCCTGTCGGGTGTCATACGCAGGGCGCACAAAGGGATGTGCCGGAGCTGTAGCAGTCCCAAGTTCGACAAAGCGCCAGTAAAAAGCATTCCGCTTGTTGCTGGCCTTCATGGTGTTGTCGCTGTTTCCCGTTCGCGGATTAACACCACGAATATGCACCCCCGAGGAAATTTCACCGCGTCGGCGGCTTTTCTGGGTGACGACAACAACGTTTTTCTTCAGCTTCCCGGTTTGCTCAGGAGCCCTGTCAATCACTTCCTGCCGGAGAACTTCGGCCCCGGCGCGGGTCGAATCCCGGAGGACTTTATTGTTTTCAGCTTTGCTGAGGGTTTGCAGGTCTCGGGCGATATCCTGCAAACCGGAAAAATCCAGATTCACATCAATCATTTTTCGGTCCCCTGTTTGCAGAGAATTTCCAGCCGGGTACCTTTGATATCCGGAACCGGAGGCCCGGTAACGTTAAGAACTGCGCCTTTAAACGGGCCGGTGCGCACCTTCAATCGGGATGTGGCTGAAATATCCCTGCGAAAACGCACCCAGACCCGGATTGTCGCATCAGCATGCTCTACGCCAGCGGCTAACAGCTCACGACCGCTTATCCCCTTAACCTCGGCCCAGATGGTTTTCCCATCTTCCCATTTTTCACCCGGCTGACCTGAAGGCGTTCTGGTGGTGGTGAAATTTTGGATGGTGATCCGGTGCCGTAATCGTCCTGCCTGCATAATTCCCCCGCTTAAATGCCATAGATTTTGTAAGGCTGGAGAAGTGCCTCGACAGTAAACGGAATATCTGTAGCAGCCTGACCAACAGAGACCGTTTCACGGTTTTCGTACCAGTGACCGATAAGCAGAAGCATCGCTGCTTTCACATCATCGCCAGGGAGAATTGAATCAGGATCATCTGCATACCCCTCGATGGTTTCAGACTCATACATTTTGCGACGAGTCCATGTTTCGACGTAACGAGAAGCAGCTCCGATGTAGAGGGTCAATATTGAGTCGTCATCGGTAAAATCAGGCTCAATGCGACAGTGCTCTTTAACCACTTCAAGTTTTAACATTATTTTTTAGCCTTCTTATCTGGCACGGTTTCCGGCTGTTCCGGCTGTTCCGGCTGTTCTGGCTGTTCTGGCTGTTCTGGCTGTTCTGGCTGTTCTGGCTGCGCAGAATTATCAACATCCACCAGCCGTGCATAACCTTTTTTAACCAGTTCACGGCCATGCTGTTCCAGAGTCTCCAGTGACTCGCCTTCCGTCACCACTACCCCGCCAAAGTAAATCGGTTTCACCGCGATAAGTTTCATGGTATTACCCCGAAAAGTGCGGCCCGGAGGCCGCCAGAGAAATTACTGACCGCCGGAAGCCGGTACAGTAAAGGAGCCGTAAATAAATGCTTCAGGGCGTTTTACTGCTAACGCCAGACGCTCTTCACAGCGAATGGAGATCATGTTTTTCTCAAAGTCGTCGCCGTTCTCAGTCGAAATCACAACGTTTGCATCTTCACGATCGAACAACTGGGCCGCAGCATTAAATGCACCAGTCAGGAACTTACCCTGGAAAGCTGATGCTTCGGTGGCAACAACCGGAAGCCCCCACAGCGTCGGCCCAGTCAACGCCGCCGGGTTCGCCAGGATATAGCGCCCCAGAGTGTCTTTAGTCAGTTCGATTTTCGCCCAGTCCATGAAGTGCAGAACATGTCCGGATGCAGGGAAGCGGGCAAGTTGAGCCTGAAGCATTGCCAGGCGCAGATCGTCAATACCGTTCTGCTGTTCAACGGCAAATGCCGCGCTATAAGCCGTTGCCTGCGGCACGATGCCATGAAGGTGTGCGCCAGTGCCATCGCCGAACAAAATCTCCTGCTCTTCGACATACTTGAGGCCGTAACGCATTTCAGCATCAATCATGGACTGCAACTGAGCGAAGTCGTCCAGAATCTGCTTGGATGCCTTGAACATGTGCGCGATGGTTGTCACAGGAGTGATTTTCGGCGTGAACTCAATATTGCTGTACGGCTTGGCCGTATTCTCCGGAACCACTTTTGCAGCATTGGTAAAGCCGGTCTGCTGCACCCAGAAAATAGCCGGTGATCCAGTGCGCCCAGGCGCGATTAAATCTCGAATAAATAACCGCTGCTTTGGCGCTACATCAATACCTGGCAGTCTTTGTGGCTCAACAATACCTTCAGGAACGTCACTGGAGATCAGCGCAGCTTTTACAGGAACAGAAATACGCTTGTTCCCTTCGATGCTGGACGAAAGAACTTTAATGGCTTCTGCAGAAATAACCTGCTGGCCGACAGTCTCAACAACCATTTTTGCGTTTGCCAGTGGCATCTGCGCAACATGCTGCTCCAGTTCGCCCAGCGCAGCCTTCAGGGTTTTTTCGGCTTCTTTGAGTGCATTAAACTCGGTCGCCATTTTGTCTACGGTTTCTTTAGTTTCCGCTGACAATTTACCGTTCTTCTTCGCCTCAGTCAGAGCCTCTTCCGCTTTGGCGTTGAATTTGCCTGTTGCTTCTTCAATGGAGGCGGTGACTTTTTTCAGAATCTCGTTTACTTCAGACATAAAGGGTCCTTATTTGACTAACGCCGCAAGGGCGCTTTCAAGTGAATTGAGGGTTTCAGGTTTGATTTCTTCGGCAGCGCCAGGCTTACCATGGGAATCGGTAACAGCGCCCGGCGTGTTACCTGTTAACGCTTTGATTAATTTCCGCCGCTCAGACCGGGGGGTATTTGTTTTCGCCAGTAGCGCATCAAGTTTTCGCAGCGCTGCAGACGGGGAGTCATCACCATCGCTTACGGCATCAGCAGAAAGCAGACTGTCGGCCAGACCTTTTTCTACTGCGTCGCTGCCTCCGATATAGCTTTCAGCATCCATAAGCTGCTGTACGGTCGCGATATCAAGCCCTGAACGCGCTGAATAGATATCCGCCATAGCGGTATCAAATGGCTCAAGAGAAGTCGATAATTCCGCAAAATCATGGCGGTTGCCCATCGCCACTACCCAGCAGTTATGGATCATCAGAAAGGCACCGCGCCCGATTTGAATATCGTCCCCGGCCATAGCAATAATCGAAGCGGCGCTGGCAGCAATGCCCAGCACTTTTACAGTGACTTTCCCCTGGTACTCGCGGAGAAGGTTGTAAATTGCCAGTCCTTCAAACATATCGCCACCAGGGGAGTTGATGTTTACCGTCACATCTGCACCGTTCATTGAACGTAGTGCGCCGGAGATGCGTTTTGCCGTGACACCCTCATCCCAGTAATCACGTCCAACAACATCAAAAATAGAAATCGAGTTGTCATTATCGGATGCAGCCCTGATCCCACCATTCCAGCGTTCAAGCGCTGAGGGCTGGGGCTCACTGGTAACACCCGCGCACGGGCGCCCCGCCGGAGCAACCGGAAGTTGTCTAATTGTCATGGGGATTGGCTCCTAAGCAGCCTGTTTAAGTGGCGATTGCTCGAAAGGAATATCAGGGAATACGTGGTTATGAAGTTCTCTTACAGCCAGCGCCTGAACCGCCGGGTTGCTGTTTTCAAGATTCTTCAACTGAGTCAGGTTGAGCTGAACTGTATAAATATCCCCGCCTTCAATTGGTGGCATATTTTCCAGCCTTCGCACATCGTTGCGGGACATCCAGCCATTCTGCAGGGCGCTGGTATAGTACGCGGCACGTCCTGCGCTGTCGGCTCGCAGCAGACCCTCAACGGAGAACTCAGCAAACAAATCCTCATCACTGTTCAGAAGGCAACGCGAGATTTCCTGCTCAATATTCACCAGCAGGGGGCGCAGAGTATGGGTCAGGAACAGCATGTTCATCCCCTCAAGACTCGACGCCCAGCTTGATTGTTTTGTCGTATGGCCGACCATAAATGGAGGCACACGAAACCAGCGGCATATTTCCTCAATGCTGAATGAACGGCTTTCAAGCAACTGCGCTGCTTCCGGGTTCATGGTGACATTCTGGTATGTCAGCTCATTTTCCAGAACCATCAGTTTCCCGGCGTTTTTAGAACCAATAAAAGATTGAAGGTTTTGACGCAATCTTTCTCGCTGTTCCTTATTAAGCGCCGTTTTTGAAGACAGGAATCCGGTACTTTGCAGGCCATTTTCGAAGATTTTCGCCGCGGCTTCATCAACCGACATGGCCGCGCCGAAAACGTCAACCCCGGCCATTGTCGGCATCATCCCGCACACACCATCAAGACCAAACCCACGAATATGCATCATCCTGTCTATAGGAATGATCCGCTGAACGCCGTTATCCGTATAGGTGTACTGCAATTTTCTGCTATCGAGTCGCTTTACAACCATATTCTGAGGAAGTAACGGGACCAACGATACCAGCTTGCTACCGATATACAGCTTTTCGACAAACGCATTTCCGCGCAGACAAACACTGGCCACAATCATTAGCATGAAGCGGGAAGGTGTCATTTCCGGGTTAGGACGCCTGCATAATATCTGGTAGGCGGGATTGTTCTGGGCCAGCTTTCGCGATCCATCTGCCTGCCTCTCGTAGATTTTTAGCGGTAGCGTGGAGACCGACTCACTTAGGAGCCTCACACACGCCCAGACGGCAGAAAGCCGGATAACTTTGTCAGCGGTGACCACTTTTCCGCTACTGCTGGTTCCGAACCACTCCCGCCAGAATTCACCGTTCGTCAGGCTTATGGGAACACCAAGCCAGTTTAAAAGAGCGCTCTTAACACGCCCTGGTTGCTGTTTATTCTTAGCCATCAGATACCCACTATGATCGGATCGTCAAAAAAGCCCTCAATATCGCCATCATCAGGCTCATAACCTTCTGCAGCACCAATTGCCATCGCTGACGCAACCACACCATCTATTCGACCAGTACTCTTTTTCTTGGCGAATATGCGGTTTTCTTTTTGGTCGGCTTCGGTTACGGCGGAAGCAGCGTTCCATCGGAGGCAGGGGTTTGTTTTAATAATGATTACGCCATCATCCAGCATCTGTTCAAAGAGTTCGATGGAATGAGGCATCCACAGTCCAGAATCCTGCGCCTTGTAATATCCCTGTCCATGAGGAATAAGCGGTACCGACACAGAAGCGCTCTCCAGTTCCGGTTCAAGATATTTGATGCGGTACTGGTCGAAGGCGATCGCCTTTATATCGAACAACATGGAAAGATCAGCAATGCGTTCAGCAACAAAGCCATATTTCACCGCCTTTCCGGGCGTAGTATGAATATGGCCTCCCCGTTCCCATGCGTCATAAGGTACGCGGTCTGTTTTCGCTCTATCCAGCAAAGTATCTTTTGGTGTCCAGAACTCCACCAGCAGCTTTCTTTTTTTAGGGAAAAAGAGCGCCAGAGACGTAAGGTCACGAGTTCCTGAAAGGTCCAGGCCGCCATAGCATTCTTCTCCCTGCATCTCCTGCAGGTCAAAGTCCTCTTCACACCCCATCCACACATCGCTGCTCATCCAGGGATTATCGGCATCCACCCACTGACAGAAGTTTAACCGCCGAACAATACTTTCCTTCGACGGCATCCCCCGAGCCTGAGTAACCTGCTCGCGGAGGTAACGATCGGTAAAAGTGTGACCAAGTGAGGGGTTTGCTTTTTTCCAGCAGGACTCATCCTTGAAAGGGTCTTCTCCTTCATCCAGGGAGCAAATGAAAGAAAAGAAACTGTCGTCCTCAATCGAGCCTTCGGCAACTTTCCGCCCATACTCGTGATAGTCATAGCAGACGCTGGTTTTATCGTGGCCGCTGTTAGTGATCATGAAAATCAACGCCTGGCGACGACCTTTCGTCCCGGCGCGCATCATTTCCACAACCTGGTTGTTTTTGTGCTCGTGAATTTCGTCAATCAACGCACAGTGTGGGCGTGGCCCCGACTGCCCATCATCCGAACTGATAGGCCGGAAAAATGAGCCGGTCTGAAGAAACGCAAGGTTCCACTCTTTCCCCGCGCCGCCTGATTTATTTATTCGCTGTGCTAACGCAGGGGACTGATCCACCATTGCGACAGCATCACGAAAAAGGATCATGGCCTGGTCTTTTTTCGTCGCCGCTGCGTAGACTTCTGCGCGAGGTTCTTTGTCGGCGACCAGACAGTAAAGAGCAATACCCGCTGCAAGTGGAGATTTGCCAGAGCCTTTACCTGACTCGACGTAAGCCATCCGGTACCGGCGATAGTCGTCTGAGTTTTTCCACCCGAATATCGAACCTACAATAAAGCACTGCCACGGCAGCAGGTTAAAGGGTTTGCCCTCATGCTCACCGCCGTTGAGCTTCAGTACTTTTGCAAAAAAGTCGATGGCACGCTGCGCCGCTGCAACATCCCATATCAACCCGCGAGCATGGCAGGATTCCAAATCCCTGAGATGTCGTTTACAGGAGTTTCTAATATCAGGACCGGCGATTTCTTTGCCGGAGTCTACATCCCGCGCATATTGCGTGGCGGGATCAACCGAAGAACTGGTTGAGCGGGTCTTCTTCTTTTTCTCCACCATCTACTTTCACCTTCGTCCTGGCTGCAGGTGTAAGACCGAATTCAACCAGATAACTTTTGAAACGGCGATCAGCATCGGCCAGCATGGCCACAGCCGGATTTGCCTTAATCAAAAAGCCACCATCGGTCTGCACCGTATATGTTCGGCCCTCATCGGCGATAGTGAGGCGCAGCTGCAAAATATCGGCATAAATATCGCAAAGACGCTCCAGCGCCAGCGTATCTGCAACGGTCAGAATCCCCATTCCGTCGAGTAGCATGGTGAGTTTTCCCCAGGCTACTTTTCCCCAGTCGGTGAGATGCGCCGGAGGGCTGGGTATTTCTCGCGCTGGCGCGGGTTCTTTATCGTTGAGTTTTCGTTTTCCCGGATTACCGGTTACCACTTTGAGATGGGTCGGTTTCGGGCGTCTTCCTGCCATCGGAACCTCCCAGAAAAAAACTTTTCATTTCGCGGTTGTGCACAAAAAGGATGGGCGGCGGTCATTTCGGGTCAGACTTCTGAACTTTTGACCCGCCCCTCCCCTATGGAATTGACGTCATCTGAACCAGTGAGAGTTTGGATCAAGCGGAATACCGTTTTCATCACAGCCGATAACGGTGCCGCGCTTCTCCATTCGCTGCTTCGTTGAGTCATGGTGCTGCTTACACAGCCCTTGCCAGTTCTTCCGGCTCCAGAAAAGCTTTTGCGCTTTCGCTATTGCCTTGCTGTCACCAGAACGCAGAGCCTCTTTCAGTTTATGCGGGATGATGTGGTCAACCACCGTGGCGGCTGTCACCCTGCCTTGCTCGTGGCACATGACGCATAAGGGGTGCGCACGAAGGAATAGAAGACGCTCACGGTCCCATTTGCTGCCATATATGCGCGGTTCTTTGTTCATGTTTTCGTTCCTTGAGCATTATCACAGGCACTCAGTGAATGCCTGCTGTAATGCCTAGCTGGACTGCTCAGCAGCGGTATCAAAGAGCGGCAGCGCTTCAGTTGCTTCCTGCACTGCTTTCATCGTCTTTGCCACCACTTCAGTCTCTGATGTGACACGGCTGTATTGCTGGATGAATAGCTGATATTTAAGCGGACTATCCTGAACAAACTCTACAGCGACTTTAGCTGCTGCTGTGTCGTAGTTCAGGGTGGAAAGCAGGTTCAGGCGAATCTGCTGGGCGTCGGTGATTTCTGCCATGTCTTACCTCTGTGCGATGTGGGAGGCTTTATCAAACCACTTCGGAAAGCGGCTCCGTGATGCCATTAAAAAAGCCACCCGGAGGTGGCCTTTCTGATGGCTAAGAAAAAGGCCGCAAAAAAATGCGGCCTTTTGTCATGCACAGTTATCGATTAAATAAACTCTCAGGAGCCATCCGGGAGAGCCTCACTTAAACGAGTAACTGACCTCCGACAGACTGGTGTTGGGACGGAGGTGCAATGAGAGTAGTGTGTTTCATTTTTTTTCATACCAGCAACCACACAATAATGGCAGTTCTTCTTGTTAATCGATAACTGCTATTCAATTAGTCTGGCCAGACGGATGATTATCCTGCCAGGGGTCATCACACTCACACGATGAAAATCTTTAAAATAAAACATTAGCCGGTTCACTCGCCTTCGAACAGGTGCAATGGTCTTGCACTGACGAAATTAGATTTAATCGTTCGTTGCCATCTTCCGTACAAGCCAAATAGTCACAAAAAAATAAAGGTTAAAAAGTGAGCTATTTACTGTCCTGTGGTGTATGGTTAGCAATCACTCACGAGGATAAAACCATGTCTATGCTCAAAGACAAGATACGTACACTCAGGCCTGTAAAAAGCACCTGTCCTCACTGCTCTCGCCAGTCAACACATAGCCTGTCGAGAATTAAAAACGATATAACATTGATCTGCCCATACTGCGGAAATATTTTCCTCCCCTCAGAAAGTAAACCTGTTAAGTAACTGATCGAATACTTTACTGAAGCTGATGTTCACTCTTAGGCTTCAGTAAACGAAACGTTGACATGCTTCTTCTCCTGCTTCTGGCAATAAAAAAGGCCGCCATTGGCGACCTGGGTTCAAATTATGTGTGTCAGGGCATATGACACGAGTAACCGCAGTAATAGCCACCGTTGGATTGCGGGTTGACTTTCTGCATATTCTCTGCAACCTACATTTAAGTATAGATCGAACCAGCAGTCCCGATTATCGCAGCAAGCAGAAAGAAGGTGACGGCAGTTCTACGCATTTGCACGCCATAAAATGACAGAGCCAACCCGACGAAAGCAACAATTAAAACTGTCCACATATCCAGTAAGAGGAAGAGATATCCCTCGAAAGCACTGTCAATCAGTACGTCCACATCGCGCATTCCTTTTAATAGATAAACTCCGCTGAAATACTATCACGATAGCGTTAGCAGACTATCTGCTAATCATCAAGCATCGACTGACTTATTTTCGGTGGATTTCTTTTCGCAAGTTGTGTTAGCAATCAGCGTCAGGGCGAGCCACCGCGCGGCATGCCCACATACAGGCTTCCTGCATTTTGGTGCGAGCGATTGCCAGACAGCGCAAAGCTTCATCAATCTCCAGAGCCTGCTCAGCACTTAACATTGCCGGGCCATTACGGACAGCCAACAAGTCACCTTGCTCGGTATCAAGCAAACTACATAAGTGGCGGCTGACGCCTTTGAGGCGGTTCATGCGCTCAATCTCGCCCGCGGTTAATGTGCGGTAGCCTTTTACAGTGCTGCCGTCCTGCGGTTTTGCTTCACTCATTTCGTAGCCTTTTCGGTTGGTTGCGGGCAGTTAGCCTGCACTGATTTGTTGTGCGCCAGAATGTCGCGCTTGGTCTGACGGTCGAGAACGTCAATATCGTGGTCGGTCAGGTAGATGACCCTCACCCAGTTGCAGGCCGTATCAACGACTACCGGGGCGGGTAAATCTTTCGCGCAGCTCGCGATCAACATCGTCATCGACCATACGCTTAACGTCTTCCTGTACATCGCTGGCCTCTTTCGTTGCTTGCGCTTTCCGTTCTGCTGCTGCGACTGTAGCAGCTGCGTTCTCTTCTGTGCGCTGCTGTTCGGCTTTGGCTTCCGCCTTGCTGGTTCCACGTGAATGGCCTAACCCAAATGCGCCAGCGATAACGGCCAGCAACGCAGTTACCAGACCAATAATCATTTCAATGCCCATAGTGACCTCACACCAGTACTGATTTAGCCTGGTTAAACAGCGCTCGGCGTTTATCCAGACCGTTGCGGCCACCGTTGATAAGCAACGTTACGCGTTCAACATCACCGGAATGAAGAAGGCAACCGTGGGAGACATAAAACCATGCGGCTGAACGCGCGGCGTAATCATCTCGCTCCAGCAGCTCAGGCTGGGTAACAAGGTCAAGCTTCAGCGCCTGTCCGCAGCTGCGATAGTTGCTCAAGCCCGTAACTTGTTTCAGGCCGCGACCGCGATATTTCCAGCCATCACCGGCAACCTGATTTCCGAGGTTCTTTTTCCCCCACTCGCCCCCATACACCAGGTTCGCGATTGCTCGCTGATTAGCTGGTTGTGTTGCCGCTCTGCCGAGTGCGGCGGCCTGCTGGGCGGTGACACGGTGTTTACCGAACGTAGGTACAAGGTTGTCAGCTGCATAGTTCAGGTTTTCCACCAGCCGGGTAAAGCCTCCGGACTCGTGCCCCATCTGGGCAATGAACATCGCCTGATCGAGTGGAGCAGTAATGCCGAATTCTTTCATCGCAGCATCAATATGCGGAAACCAGCGCGCAGCTAACCCGGCGCTAATACCAGCCGCCCGTTGAAATTGTGATTGGTTCATCAGTGCCTCAGTGCATCAACCAGTCGCGCCACATTCCCCCTGAACCAGAGAACCGCGCCGCAGATAAGAATGTTAGCCAGCACCACCAGCCAGTGGGATGACTCGTACAGGCCAAACAGGAAACGGAAAGGAATGCTGGCGTAAACCAGAACAGTGAAGTAAGCCATCAGCGAAATCATGGGGCGGTGTCTTGACCCATCACGCCGGTAGAACATCAGCACAACAACAATTACAGCGCATATCACCGCATTAATGATTGCGCTCGGATCACTTGTTACCATTGCTTGTCCCTCCTCCACGTAAGCGAGAGAGAATCCCAAACAGGCTACCCAGGTCCTGACTGTTTACGAAAGTCAGCAGCTTTATAGCTATGGCTGCCACGATTACCGCTCCGAGTGCATCAAGCGGCCTGTCGTTGTAACCAGTCCACTTTGAGAAGTACGACCCCAGCAGAGGAGCACCAATCACACCGAATATGAATGAAGTGATGAAATAGCCCACCAGCTTTATGCGGCTAATATTCACCGCCGTTGCGACATAGAACACCGCACCAGCAAACGCGCCAAATACCACGCCGTAATCAATACCAGTTGCCAGGCCGAATAGGCTGGCGCCGAACAGTCCACCAGCTGCTATCGTTGTGGCAGAAACAGGATCGGACATTTAGCCCCCTCTATTGCTGTGGATCCTCTCAGAACGAGGGGAAAATAGGATGGCCGCCAGGTGACAGCCACCAAAAATCACTGTAAAAATATCAGGGTTCACCACCCTCTCAGACGGATTTATTCTTCTTGTTCAGTCTCGTCCGCGTACGAAGCCAAGGATGTATCCAAGACCAAAACAAGAAAAACCGAATCCCACCACGGGTAATACTGAATAAATAAAATCAGGCATAGGGAAATCTCATGGAAATTATTTCAGTAATCGGAGTGATACTGACACTGCTAGGGCTCTTTATTCCGTCACTAATCAGTAACCATTCGTCACGTAAGGCAGAGTTCAGGAAGCATTCCGCACCACTGCGGGGAAAGTTGCTAAGCGAAATTGAGGCTATTGAAGGAGGCTCTTATCCATTCAGGCTTATCAGCGATGCTGATTTCAACCAGTTGCTACCTTACGCCCCGAGGCGCAGGAAAAACGCTCTCCTTGATGCTTACACCAGTTATCTCGACGCTCATACGATGGCCACCACGAAGCACTGGCACGATGAACATCCATCCGATGGAATGCTATTTTTCCCGACGGGTTTCTCAGTCACTAATTCAGATGAGATACTGAAGAAAATGCAACCTCTGAAAAAAGAACTCAGCAGATAGTCCTTTAGGATGGCCGCCAGATGGATTAACGACAAAGCACAGAGTGAATGACGCTCTGGTGGCACAAATAAAAAAGCCATGCAAATGCATGGCCTTGTGATTTGAATCCGTTATTTACAAAAAGTAGTCAAGACAGTATCTTTCGACTTCCGGACAAAAAAACATATACCGGGACAAAATCTAAATGTAACTGCCTTGCCTGCATGAAACCATGCGGGCTTTTTTTTTGCCCAAAGAAAAAGCCCACCGAAGTGGGCCTTACAGCTATCATCATTTTTTATTAGGTGTGGTGCCGGGTGCCTCCCGGTAAGTCGCCGCCAGTCCACAGACGACTCGCAATGCGCAAAAAAACATATCAGACTGGCAATGCCCCTCCGCATAGGGGGATTCACCACACCAAAAATTTAACATCTGATGAAACTCGTTTCAATGCTCTACGACGATGTGACAGGGGTACTGATGCAATGCATCTCGCGAATACCCCTGTCGTGTCGCCGGAAAGCAAAAAGCCCAAGGCGTTAACCTCGGGCTTCAGTAATTTTTGCTGCTCAGTTCGCTTTAACGTCCCGAGCCTACCACAATTCAAGCACTTTCCTGCTCACTTTGCAAGTAAAATCTGTCGCCATTTGTGCCGAACGCGTCACATAGTGGTGCGTAAAGTATCGATTCTGCCAAACTTATCCATGTGTCAATTCTTCTGCGGCACGTAATCAGTGCCCAGTCAGGATGTTTTTCCATAAGCTCGTTAGCCATCTGAAGTTTACTTTTGCGTAAGCGATAGCGATCAACAATCACACCATAGAGTGACCGGTAGTCCTCATTCATTATGACCCCAGCAATAACACCATCAATTTTTAATCCCTCCTCGTCAGAGCAGAACGCTAGGCCGCTTTTGTTTTTACTGCTGAGAATCTCTTTAAAGAATGCCTCAAGCTCTGGTCTGGTTAAGCCTGACTTCTTCATCCGGCGTAGTGCCTCATTGATAGCCGTTTTCGTTATCTTTCCGGATGCCAGTAACTGATTAAACATATTGCCGCCGCTACCACCGCCGATATACGACCAGCGGCCCCACATACGCAGCTTTCCCTGTATCCAGATGCTTTCCAGTGTGCGGAGGCGAACCATTTCGCCGGATTTGCCAACTTCAGAAGGATTAATCATCTTGCGTCTCCACTTACGCCAGTACGCCGATTGCCAGCGAACGATCTAAGAATCGAAATATCAGCTCCAGCTGTGAGCCATATTTCTGTTCAAATGCCACGGTGTCAGCGTGCAACTCGTCGTGGTGCGCTCTGCAAAGCGGCAACACAAACAGGTCGTGCGCTTTCGTTCCCATTCCACCTTGTCCGTGGCCTATCAGGTGATGGGGGTCATCTGCTGGTTTATTACAGCAGGCACACCGCTGGGTTTTAACCCAACTGGTGTAATTCTCGTTTATCCAGCGTCGGCGCTTTGGCCGAAGCATGAATGATTCCGGCGTTTCAGTATCCACTTTCAGCGCCAGTATCTTTTTTTGGACTAATTCGGTTGCCGCAAACTCTGGCTGTAAATCACTTTCTTTCATCACTGACTGGTGCCTGACTTCAGGCAATCGCATCGCTTTTCTTGCCAGCGTTTCCGGTATGACGTGCGACAGATCGTTAATGACCAGCCACCAGCACAACTCCGGAATTGTTAGTGCATGGTCCTCATTAAATCCCAGTCTGGAACGTATGACTGATATCAGCCAGGATACCAGGTTTTTACGCGCAATGCCTGCCAGTTCCTGTGTGAATTGGTCCCTGACAAGATTGTCACAACCCCAGCAAAGGCGAATGCTTCCAGGTTCATGGCGGAAGAGTGTGAAATTCTCACTATGCCAGGTTGCATGCGGATACTGACATTCGAAAGTACGCTCCAACTCGGCCTCAAGGCCTACTAAACCGCCAGCACGGATCAGCACATCCATATTTTCAAAGATAGGCAATACCGTTGGGTCACCTTCCAGCGGCTGTGTTGCTGGAGGGATAGCTCCAGTCTGATATTCAGCGTAACGCTCTGGCTCAGGCTCAATCAGTACACGTCCTCGCCTGAACAATGGCATAAGCTCAGCACCTGGGCGAAGAAGAACAACGCCCATTTTAGGGGCGATCTCAGGAGTAAGTAGTGCTCTCACGCTGCGTGTCCTCCTGCTTTGTACTCTGTCCACAGGCCTCCAATCCACCTGACCCCTTTGGCGGTAAAGCGAGCCTGACTGAACGCGTGGTTTGATGTAAGTGATGTGCCTGTCTTAACCTCAAAACGTCCCGCATCGATATGCTGAGCCATCGGCGTCAGCGTTCCTCCAAGCCGGTACATGATGTCATTCTCAATCAGGAATAAGCGGAACTCTGTTTCCTTAGCCTGAAGAAGCTTTGCCACCTGACGGAATGACATTGAACCGTTAGCAGTACAGTAACGATCAACAAAATCAACCTTCGGTGCGGCTAATGCCAGTTCTTGCGACAGATGCTCTTTTTGTTCCTGCAAATCAGCAGCCAGACGCAAAGCATCCGAGAAAGACTGCGGGATGACCGGATGTTGTGCAGCTTCAAGCTCATTCCAGCGGTCAACAAGGCGTGCTGTGAATTCTGGCGATAATTGCGCGACAACAATAATACTGTCTCGCTTGCCCTTCTCTCCCCTGAAGAGATATACCGACATCGTCCGCCCTGCAGTGGGCTTTTCCTCAATTTGAGGAGAAGCTATAACGCCCTTATCCACCAGCGCTTCAATTGTTCTTTTTACGTTGTCGTGGCGCTTATCTACCAGAACAGATATTTCGATGCTCGACATCGTAACTGTCTTGCTTGCGATTAACTGATTCATACGTTCTCCACTTGTCAGGCAGCTGCAACTGCCGGGGAAATAAATCGCTTAATGGTGATTTCTACTTTCCCTTTCTTCACGATGTTCCCCCACTCCACCAGCATACGTTTCACCTGGCTGTCGTCCTCCCAGACACCGGTTTGAGTCAGCGCGTCGAACAGCGCTTTGTTGTAGTTGTCAATATCACGACGGCGCTGATCCGGCGGATACAGAACAATATGAACTTCCGCCAGCTCACTTGATGGCCTTGGGACTGCCCGTAACTGTTCGATAATTGCCGCCCTGGCTGCTTTCTGGAACTTGCGACCAGTCTCGCTAACCAGATGCCGTCCCTTCAGTGGCCCTTTGATGGGAGCGCGCCAGTAACTGTTTACGCTTGGTGGAAATGGCAGTGTCAGTTTCATAAGGCCCCCTTAGAGGATCGCCACGACATCCCGAGCGACTTCCCGCGTGGTGCCATTGCAGGAGATCGAACGACGCGCTTTGATAAATTCCAGATTAAAACCATGCTCCCGGTACAGGTCTACTACCCTGGGGGCTGATGAGTTTGAAATGACTACCCTCGCGCCACGTTGGTGCGCTTCTACGCAGTGCTTAGCCAGCAATACCTGGTCATCCCAGTTAAAACCACCAGCGGCATACGCGGTAAACCCTGCAGTACCGGGCATCGGTTCATAAGGGGGATCGCAATACACAACGTCACCTTTCCCTGCAAGGCCGATAGTCCGGCGATAACCGGATGTCATGAATACGCAGTTGTGAGACATATCAGCGAAAGCCTTCATCTCCTGAAATGGGAAATAGGGAGCTTTGTATTTTCCCCAGCCAACGTTGAACTGATGGGCCAGGTTGTAACGCATCAGCCCATTGAAGCAATGCCGGTTGAGATACAAGAATGCAGCTGCACGCTCGGCTGCATCCAGTGTCTGCGCGTTGAATTCCTTCCTGATCAGTTCATAACCTTCAGGATTGCCCATTTTCTCGAACATCCAGCGGGCTTTGTTTTCAACCACGTCAGGCACGACAGCCAGCATTTGATACAGATGGATAAGGTCGGGGTTAACATCTGCCAACAGGAAATCCGCGTGTTTATCGCTGTTCAGGAATACAGAACCGCCCCCCACGAATGGTTCAATCAGTCGTAACCCTTCAGGGATATACCTGAACAGATCGTTAAGTTGGGTGTATTTACCACCTGCCCACTTCAGAAATGGCTTGCTCATCCTCTGAACCCCGCTGGTATGCCAGAATAATCAACATTGGCGTGAGTGGACTTGAACGCAGCGGCGTCTTTGGACCATCGTCCATTCACCCAGGAAGGCCGTCCTGCCGAGGACCATTTCCGGGCCTTATCGAAATATTCCGCGCAGTTCTCTGGGGCAAAAAGTGTTTTTGGCCGTAGGTAGTCGCACATTTTTGAATCGTTCGCCCATTTCTCATTCAGGTAATCAACCACCAGCATGAGGTCTTCAGGGCTGTAATTTTCTGCCAGACGACCGCGGATATATCCCAGAGTAGTTTTGCCACGTCCTCCTCGCCCATAGCTCGAATTAGTAACCTTGTTGAAATGTTCCAGAACGGTAATCGCAGGCCCGGTCTCGTCAGGTTGCTCAGCAACCGGACAAGAAGGGGTTTTATTATCTGTAGTACTCTCTGTTGTATTCTCTGTAGGATCATCGTGCCAATTTGACCTGATGACAGCGGTTCGTTTTGACTTGGTGGAGCGTTTCATATTGACCTCTTCCATCGTGTCATTTTGACCTGATGGAACAGCGCATTTTGACCCCTTCGATTTAGTCACTTTGACTTCATCTAAAAGCTCACTCTCGTAATTGATCGTGTAGTAGTTGGTCATGTCGCGCTGCGACTTGTTGAGCTGCTCGATTTTGAGTACGCCCAGGCTCTTCAGGCGGGTGAATGTGCGCTTCAGCGTTGACTCAGACCAGAACGGGAATTGCTCCAGCCATTGCTCAGTGGTGTTGTAGATCCAACGCACACCGTCACGCTCAAGCCCGGAGGTTGTCTCCTTCAGCCAGTAGTTAACCTGCTGCAACGCTATGGCTTCATTCAGACCAATGCTGTATGCAAGGTCAGGATTGATGACTATCGGCCTTGATGGCATTAACAGGCTCATAAGACCCCTCTATTTCCCTGAATTTTCGTCTGAACTGCTCAAGGGGGCTGAAGCACTCATGCTCGTACCCTTCACGCAGGTATATAACGCGCTGTGTCTGGGGCTCCCAGCGGATGACCTGGACCGGGATTCCGTAGTGATCTCTGAACCATCGGTTAAGTTCTCGCATACGCTCCCCGCCTGACCGTTAAAGTCCCCTACCACCCACTGAGCAAACTGGTAGCAGACAGGCTCGAACCCGCCTGGTACTCTTACCCCATACACGAACTGAACCGGACCTGCTCCACCAGGAACCGGACGCGCTATAAGTTGCGACCTGCGGTACTGTGTTGGTAAACTGTTCATGCGTTAGTAATCTCCACTGATAACGACACGCCACGACGCCAGAGGCTGCAACCTGCTGGCGTCACTTCTTTTTGCGTGCAAACAACGTGATAATTGCCGCGATTTCTTCTTCACGCGCTGCCAGGTGGCGGCGGTGATGCACCATGATTTCTTCAGCTTCATGTCTTTCGATAACCCCATCTTCAAGCGCCTGTTCGATAATCTGATCCACCTGTCCCCTGGCGGCAGAGGTACGCATTGCACGACTAAACAGGTCCACGCGGTCCAGTTCTTCCAGGTGCGGCACATCCACCAGCAGAGCACCGCGACGGCGGGCAAAATATTCAGCCAGGTGAGATGTATTCGAGATGTCCTCCATCGCTTCCAGTTCAGATACTTCAAAGAAACGACAGCCGTTCTTCTCGTAGAGGTTGTTATTGAACTGGGTTAAGGTCATACCTAATGCACCAGCCATCGCTTCACGTCCGCCGGGATAGGCTTTGCACATTGCCTTTACGGCTTCTTTCAGGTTTGTCATTTAAATCAATGCCCCTTTCGTTCTGGTGCCTTTCTTCTTGCCGTACTTAAGAATCATTCGGGCTTGTTCAAGGCAGTCGTCAAAGATGTTTCTTCGCTTGGTTGTCGGCTTTGATGAGCGCCGGTAGTACGAAATAGCCTCTACCCCCCCCTGCTCAGCCTGTTCTGCTGAATAACCATCAGTCAGGAGTGCCTTAACAACATTGTTTTTTATGAACTGTTCCGGGTTCATACCTACCCCTTTGAAATTCGGTTTGTAGTTACCTCTAAGCTGCTGGGTCTATAGACTTTTGGTAAAGATTCGCATCGTATTTGAGTTTTCCTTTTGTGATTCTCTCGATTACAAATGCTTGTTTTTGTGGAATTACATTTCCCCATTGGCAAACAGCACTATGGGTTACCCCTAAAGCAATTGCCGTTTTAGAAATGCCACCGTAGTACTCAACAACTTGTGTTTTTAACATGCTTCACCTCCTTAAAGTTAGCATTCTTACATCGTATATGGACAGCATGCTTACGTCAATTAAATGTAAGATTGCTAACGTGCAATCCGAGGAGAATTTATGGATACCGTTGGTAGCAGATTAAGATTTAGGCGAAAACAGAAAAAACTTACGCAGCGGGATATTGCTGAGTGGGCTGGTGTCAGTGCCTCTGCTGTTACCCAGTGGGAAAGTGATTTGACTAAATTGTCTGGAGAAAACCTGATTCTGGTTTGTAAATGCCTGCAATGTTCCCCCGAGTGGCTAGTTTTTGGCACGGGGGATATCGAAAACGGCATTAATATAAATCTAATCTCAACAAGAGAGGTTCCACTCATTTCTTGGGTGCAAGCGGGTAATTGGACCGAGGTAATAGGGAACCCTAGCAATGAAATGGTGAAAACGACGCGAAAGCTGTCTGATTCTGCCTTTGCGTTGAGAGTTAAAGGACATTCAATGACGTCAAATCAAGAGCTTAGCATTCCAGATGGTTCCATTGTTATTGTAGAGCCGGAGTATGGTTTTGTTGATGAAGCTAATGGAAAAATCGTCGTGGCTCAAACCGTTTCGGGCGGTGAAGCAACTCTTAAGAAGTTAGCTATTGACCCGCCTTTTTCATACCTAATGCCACTGAATCCGTCTTTCAAACCTATCGAGATCAATCAAGACACCAACCTTATCGGGATAGTTAAGCAAATCATCATAGATCTCTAACTTTGCAATCCCCTCCGAACCCGCCATAAGCGGGTTTTTTATACCCCCGGGCATAAAAGTAAGATTACTTACAATTACACCTTGACTAAAAATGTAAGATATCTAATATTAAGTGCATAACTGTGCTGTGTGTAGTCTTGGCGGTGCCAGTTTCCCTTTGTTTCTGGTACCGCCCTTTTTACACAAGACACAAGAGCATCACCGAGTAACGGGCCCATCACCCAATCCGCTCGGGCGGATTTGCAGCCGCAGGTGCTCTTCTGTGTTGTGTGGAGATAACTAACCAATCCTTTGCAGAGGACATAGAAATGAAATTATCAAAGTTACGTAACGCCATTGTCTATCGGGCTACTTTGCCCAGTATTGAATCGGTTGAAGGGCACCTGCAGGAATTGCCCTACTCTGAACTTACAGAAACGGAGTTCGCGCGGGCTTCCTTCGTCCCTAATCCGATTACCGGCGAGCTGGTTACGCCAATTACTGGCGGTTATGCAATCGTGGTTCGCCGCGATGAGAAAATAATCCCCCAGCACGTCGTGATGAAAGAAGCCAATGAGCGTATCCAGCGCATCGAAAATGCGTGTGGTCAGAAATTGAAGCGCGCTGACCGTAACAACATTATCCAGGATGCTAAGGTTCAGCTCTGCAAACAGGCATTCATCAAGTCGTCTCTGATCCTGGTCCTGTATAACACTGCAGAAAATCTGCTGATCATTAATTCCGCCAATAAAAATATTGCCAATTTAGTCGGGGCGATGCTGGTTAAAGTGATCGGCTCAGTAAAAACAGTCACGATCAACATCAGTGATATCAAAAACGGCCTGACAACGCGCCTTAAAAACCATCTGGACGGCGAAGAATCAGCGTTTGCCGGGTTTGAGGTTGGTGATTATGTCCAGCTATCCCGACTGGCAGAACAGAAAGAAGTTATTCGCTACTCTGCGGAGCACACTTCCGTTACCAGTGAAATTCTGGAGAGCCTGAACACAGGTTTTATCGTTGATAACATGGAATTAAGAGGCTGCGGCGTCTCTTTTCTGCTTACAGATAAATTCCATTTCCGGCGGATCGATACCAAGGATAATGATTATTCTGATGATGACGACAAAGCCTACCGCTGGCGTCACCAGGCAGGTACGGACATGTTCCAGTTCTGTAAAGTAATTAACCAGCTTTGTGATCTGCTCGCCTACAAAGAGCCCGAAGAACAAAAACCAGCAGCCTGATTAGAACAGCAGCAATTACCCCATTCTCATGGGTTGGGTTGCTGCACCCTAAAGCGCGTTGCAGCGCGTCAGTTGGAGAAAAAACATAATGGCAAAAACAGCACAGCAGTTAATTAAAGATGCCTTTGAGGCGGCTAAAACAATGCCTCCTGCTACTGCAGAACTGCTAAAAGATTTGGCAACTATGCTCGATGTTTCGAACGTTACTCTTCGCCAGGCACGTAAAGAACGTGACGCCATGAAAGAAGAAGTTCTTTCCTGGGCTAAAGAATGCGATCGCATTGTTGAACGTCACACTAAAACCCGCAGCAATATGCACGTCTTAGAAGCTATGCGCGATATGGAGAATATCTCGGCTGCTTCCACCAGCGATGTGGAGGCTGTCTGATGGCTAAAGATTCAAAAGTTGTATATGGCGCCAGTGGCAAGACGAACGTTTTAACGTTCGAGCCCGAAAACCTGCACCTGGTCACCGATATGACCCACCCTCTCTACGATGAACGTGTTCACCTGCCGATCGACGAAGGGATGGTACTGAACATCAAGGAGCTGGGTGTACTGGAGCCGATCATCGTCTGGAAAGACCCTGAAACGGGGCTCACCTGCGTAGTTGTAGGCCGTCAGCGCGTAAAACATACCCTGGAGGCAAATAAGCTTCTTTTGAAAGAGGGCAAAGACCCACTGCTTGTTCCTGGGGTCGTTAAGCGCGGATCAGCAAATCAGATGGCTAAATACATGGTCAGCGAAAACGAAATTCGCCGACCTGATACACCGCTTGGCCGCGCTAAAAAAATGTCAGACGCTCTCGACCGCGGACTCGATGAGGACGACATTGCGGTGTTGTTTGGCTGCAGCGTTCAGACCGTTCGAGCAACGCTCTCCCTCCTCGATGCTACTCAGGCCGTCCGGGAAGCGGTGGAATCTGGCACTGTTACTGTTACCCAGGCACGTCAGCTTGGCACGCTTCCCCCGGAAGAGCAGCGGGAAAAAGTAAAAGAGATTGAATCTGCAACCGTTGGAACTACCGGCCATGAAAAAGCCAGGCGCCAGCGCGCCGTGCTTGGCGAAACTAAGCCACGTCTCAAATCACGCAAAGAAATCACAAAAGCCCTTGAAGGTGCCAGCGGTGAATACGCTGATGCTCTGCGCTGGGTGCTCGGGGAGGCTGTATGACTATCACACTACAGGCAGTAAACGAGCTCATTCAGTCGCTGGAGTCGGCGGGCGAGCTGTCAATCAAAGAGACAAAGGTTATGGCGCTGGCGAAAGCGTTTAAGCAGCTGGCTGCGGAGAATGTGGGGCTGAAGGCTGGCGTAACTTACTTCGCATATTCCCCTGAATACGGCTTCGATTACTTCAAAGACAAGCAGAGCGCTATTGATACAGCGCAAGCTGAGATTGACGCTTACCGTGAGGACGCAGACGACGGCTGGAGCGAAGATGTTCAGCGCGTGTCATGGGGTGTCGTGATTCAACAAGCTCAAGGCTTCGATGCTCAAGGGCTGCACACCTCCGATAGCCAGCACACCTATCAAACATGCGATTACTGGCTGGTTGACTCGGTAGAAACCCCCGGCACCGATCGCATCTATGCCGGGATTAAGGCTGAAGGGGTTGAAGAGTTTGTATCCAACACCGTGCATAAGATTTTTGATGAAAGCGAGGCAGTGTCAGCTTTGGCTTACCTTTCCCTGGCTAATTCACATGTGAAGCTGCTGCGCGAGGGGGCCGACAAATGAGCATTAGAACAGAGCATGGGTACGGGCCATTAACGGTTACTGTCGGCTGGCTTGATAACTGCCCGAACTGCAACAACGACAAAGTGAGTGTGACTGGCTGGTCTGTGTCTCCGGATACTCTTTGGGCTGGCGACGAAGCCGTATGCACGAAATGCGGACACAAAGGCGAAATTGATGCAGACGGTGAAAACGCCTGGGTTGAATGGGATGGCGTGAAGGAGTCCAGCCATGACTGATATCACCGAACTGGCGCCAGCTATGAAAGCGGCAGCAGAGAAAGCAAGTTCCGGCGACTGGGTAAAAGAGTCTGGCGATGGCTGGGATGCCACTTGCAGCAACGATGACCAGGCCAACAGCGGATTTATTATCGCGAATTTTATAGGGCCGGATTCAGCGGCCAATCGTGAATTTGTTCAGTTGGCTAACCCTGCCAACGTCCTCGCGCTGGTAGAGGCGCTGGAGAAGGCGCAGCAGCGGATTACTCAGCTGGAGCCCCGCACCGTCACCGTGAAGCAATATGATGAATTTCAGATTTGCCATTACGGTGCCACTGAGGACTACGCGAAGGGATATATCGACTGTCAGAACAACTTTTCCAAATGGCTGACCGCCGTTGGCATCAAGTGGGAGGCTGAGTGATGGGCAAACCACTAAACAAACGCGAACGCGAGTTTTTAAAGCCAGCAATTGTCCACGGCTGGGAAATCGAAATTAGCCCATTCCGTAAAACGGCGTTATGGGATGGCGATTCTCTCCTTCCAGTTAGAGTCGGCATCATGGCTGAAAGCCTGATAAAGCGCGGCTATCTTGAGCGAATTTCTATGGGATTCGGCAGGGACATAATCAGAGTGACGGAAAAGGCTAAAAATTTGCGGTGTTACCGTTGCTCGTATGGCAGGACCATCAAAAACGGTCAGCAAGCTGGCCCATGCCCGCATTGTGACGGCGGAATCAAGCCAGAAGGAGCCAATCAATGACCAATAACCAGTTAACCAGAGAAGAGAATGTTCAGGCTGTCTTTGATTTAAAAGCCGGCTACAAATTGGGGCTCGCCGATGTAGAGATTCTCAAGCGAGTAGCCCGCATGATGCTGGCCGCAATGGACAGCGAGCCGGTGGCATGGATTGCGATTTATCACGGAGAAGTGTACGACGAAGCGATCGGCATTACTCGCTCCGTTGTTGAGGCTCAAGCGGATCATTTTGGCTGGGAGTCGGCGTTAACGGAAATCATCCCGCTCTATCGCCACGCGCAGCAGCCGGTTGTGCCTGACCGCTCCATATTCGAAAAATGGTGGGAATCACAGAATGGAGCGCCCCTCGATGGCTGGGATTCGTTACGGACAACTGACGGCTATTGTGACGATGGCATTGATGGTCAATTTGAAGCCTGGAACGCCGCCACGCTCGCAGCCGCCCCGCAGGAGGTGCCAGATGGAAAATGAGAGCGACAACGTCATCACTCTGGTGCAGCCCAAGCGAGACGAAGAGAAGCTACTGAATATCACCGTAACCGACAGAAAGGACTACAGGCAGCAACACTGCAAGCATAAAGCCGTTGAAGTCGATGAGAAAGGGCGGATCATTCTGTGCCTTCAATGTGGCTGTGCCGTTGACCCTTTCCAGTACGTTCTTCAGTGCGCGACTGATGGCGAGGCTGTGGTGAGAGAGATTCAGCAGCTTCATAACCGCCGTGATGAACTGCGCGAGGCTGTAGCCAACCTGGAGCGCGAAGAAAAGAACGCTAAGGCCCGGCTGCGCGCCGCCAGAACGTCAATCCTCTTCGCAGAGAATGACCTGAAAAACACTGAGCGGGGGATAAAACAGTGAGTCAATCCCCCGCAGAACGCAAAGCCGCGCCGAGAGCAAACAAATTAAAGCTCCGTCGCTGGCGGCGTATTCGTGATGATTTGGCCTGGTATAAGGAGGAAGCAAAAGACCTGCATAACAGGCTAATGGAATTAGCCGATGAAGTAGCAAAGCTTCGGAGCCAGGTTCTTACCGTACCTATGCCAGTAATAGTTCCTTTCCAGATTTATTCGACAGTAACAGGAGAGCCAGACCACCAGCTGTGCAAAAAGTGTAATGACGGGCTTCGTGGGGGATGCTCGGCTTGTTCTTTTAGTGGCAGATAACCCGGTTGCAGCCGGATTAGTGGAGATATACGTATGGGGCAGCTAGTTACTATCTATGACTGGGCATCAGGACCAAATGGTTTTAAATATCCAGTGAGCAAAGCAACACTGAATAAAATAGCTAAAACCAAACAAACCTTCCCGGCTGCAATCAAACAAGGTCGCCGCTGGGTGATTGATGAAGATGCTCGTTTTATTGGCATGGTGGGTGATGTTGATATTTCTACATCTCTGTCAGATAAAGCCCGCCAGTTAGTGGAGAAGGCCTTCTATGGCAGCTCGACCCAGAAAACATAACATTAATATTCCAAACTTATACTGCAAGTTAGATAAGAGAACATCCCGTATCTACTGGCAGTATAGGCATCCCACATCAGGTGTTTTTGTAGGATTTGGAACCGATGAAGATGCAGCGAAAGCTGCTGCAACTGAGATGAATCGTCTCATTTCTGAACAGGAAACAAAGCAATCATACGCTCTTGTCGATATGGCCATTAAAGCAAACGACAAGAAAGCCCCGGGAATGAGAGTTAGCGACTGGATTAAAAAGTATAAGGAAATTCAACAGGAGAGGATGGAAAACAACGAGATCAAACTATCCACATTAAAAAATAGGCGTCTTTGCTCGAATATTTTATCTAAAAGAACACCGAATCTGCGAATAGCAGATGTGGATACCAAGATTATCGCTACCATCATTGATGAATATAAAAATGCAGGTAAGCAAAGAATGGGGCAACAGGTAAGGTCGGTTCTGGTTGATGTTTTTAAAGAGGCTCAACATGCAGGCGAGGTTCCTCCTGGTTATAACCCTGCTCTTGCTGCGAAGAATCCTGTAGTGAAGGTAAGGAGAAAACGATTGACCTTAGCAGAATGGAAAACCATTTTTAAACACGCCGAGGATATGCAGCCAGCTGCGCAGAACGCCATGCTTCTGGCTTTAATTACTGGCCAGCGATTGGGTGACATCGTTGATTTCAAGTTTTCCGATGTGTGGGATGGGTTCCTGCATATCACACAAAACAAGACGGGGTCCAAAATTGCCTTACCACTTTCCCTTAGATGTGATGCCATCGGTATGACGCTTGAAGAAGTGATCGCAAGATGCCGGGATCGATTCGTTAGCAAGTACCTAATTCATCACTCAGTTCTGCATGCGACGGCGAAGCCAGGAAGCAAAATCCCTGTGAATTCCATATCGCGGTATTTCACCATTGCAAGGGATCAATCAGGGATTAAGTGGCCTGAGGGTCATACCCCGCCATCGTTTCATGAACAACGTTCACTGGCATCTCGCCTCTACAAAGAACAAGGCTTAAACGTTAAAACCTTGCTGGGTCATAAAACTGACGCGATGAGCGAAGAGTATGCAGATGATAGAGGACTGGACTGGAAAAAGCTTCAGGTGTAGCTACGTGAAAAATGGTGAGGCATTACCCTGCTGGTCTTGTATTTTTCACGTAGCGTTTTGGGGAAAGATATTGGGGATATTTTGGGGAAACAAAAAACGCTTTATATTTCAATAAAATATTTTCTAGCATTCTGCTTCACAAGCAAACCTCAAAAGCGGACGGTTAAGCCTTTCCGGACAGCCAGCACAGACGCTGGCTGTTTTTTTACCCCACCTTACCCGGCTCGCGCCTGTTGCAGGGTGACGGGATCAATCTCCGACATTATCAGGTCGGGCAAGCTCTCCAGCTGGTATACCTTGCCGCATTTAACGATAATCTGCCGCGCGTTGTCGTACCCCGGTGCCCAGAGTCGATTATTCATCCGCACATCTTTGTAGACCGCGATAAGCGGTTTTTTCCACGCCGCCGCCATATGGACCACCGAGGTATCCGGCGAGATAACTAAGTCGGCCTCGGCGATAAGCGCCATGCAGTGGTGCAGCGTTTTAAACGGATTCACGCAGACCTTCTCCGGCAGGGGGATCCGGATTTCATTGCGATGATCGAGCAATATGATATTGACGTCCGGATAATCCTCACACAGCCTGGCCAGAAGCGTTGCCAGCTGCGCCTGCGACATACTGCGGTCCTGATGCCCGGCAAAAATATTAATCACCACGTTACGCCCGTTGAGCGCCGCCAGATAATCACGAACCTGCTGGCAGATATCCTGTGGAATATGCAGATCATAAGATTGCAGAGATTTTTTATCCAGCTGCAGATAATCAGCGATAAAAGAAAATGTCTTACTGACGTGCCAGTTTTCACAGTCAAAATCAAAAGACTTGCTGTAGTGTTTAATAGAAGGCCACTTATTGAAACCCAGTACCGCTCTGGGCTTTATCTGTCGTAACAGCAGCATCCTGTGTACCGGAATATCAAACAACGACGGGTCGATTACAATATCGTACTTATTATTCGCAAGCTCAGTAATAACTGACTGAGGAACGTTATGGGTAAATTTGTGCAAATAACCCGCCGAGTCGACATTCTCGGCCTCATAGATATGGCGAATGCGAGGATTATAGCGCATGACCTGACTATTGGATTTGGTCAACAGAAAGTC
Source organism: Klebsiella sp. JN_Kp126 (assembly GCF_033843325.1). NCBI lineage: Bacteria > Pseudomonadati > Pseudomonadota > Gammaproteobacteria > Enterobacterales > Enterobacteriaceae > Klebsiella > Klebsiella sp. JN_Kp126. The sequence goes on from NZ_JAWXQV010000079.1 coordinate 36,757, forward strand.
AACGGTCATTCCCGCCTCGTGAAGGCATTTAACCAGCGCTGAATCAACAACTACATCGCCGATCGCACCTTCATTACGCATTAACAGCACCGTTTTTGCGGAGGTTAAATCAGCTTCGCGGCGCGCGCGACTATCCCAGAACGCTTTAGCGATATAGACTCGCAGATCATTGCGTATTTTCTTAAAAAAATAATTTCGACGCCTGTTTAGCGCCCTTATTTTTTTAAACTTTCGAGGGGTTCCCTGCACCGCTGCGTTTTCCATCATGATAACCTCATTGCCGCTTTCAATAGTACTGCCTGTAACCCTGCTAAGGACTGGTAAAAATAAGAAAAGTTCGCTTGATAATTAACATTATTTCATTTTTAGCTGCACCAGGATAGCCATAGCAGCATCATTGCAGCATATTTCATTGAGGATAAAATGAGTGAAAAATGGATTTTGCAGGATATTTACGACAGCAATATTCATTAGCGCCCTCATATTTAATAAACTATTTATTTTCATTGCCGCGCGGTGGTGCCCGATTCCGGTACTGGATAGACAAACAGTCTGCCTGCCACCGAACGTGGCGTCCCTGCGCCGCACATGGTAGAATTATCTCAATTGTGCTGGCGAAAATATCATCATGAAATTACAGAATAAATTACTCCGTCATTTCATTTCTGCGGGGGTGGTTGTCCTGACATCTTCATTTCTGGTGTATGAATTAGTCGCCAGCCATCGGGATATGTCGGAATACATGCGCTACATCGTCGAGAAGGGCGAATCCGCCTTTCTGTACGATAAATATCAAAATCAGCTGGTTATCTCCCAGGTCTCGCGAAAGCTGGATACGCATCCCACTGCCGAAAAGGCCCAACAGGCCTGCGCTGGCGTGCAGACCAATGGCAACGTATACGGGCTCAATATCGCCGGGCATACCTTCCCCGGGCTTCACGGTACGCTCAGCACCACCCAGCCTTCGTGCGAGCCGTGGATTAACGATCTCCCGGCGCTGCAGGCTTTTGATGCCGCGATAGCCCAAAGCGATATTATCGCCGCGCTGAATTCGGCAACCTTCAAATCCGATAAACGCTTCCGCTATTACCTCGATTTAGACAATAAATACGCGTATTTCTATTCGCCGATTGAGATAAATAGCAGCCCCGTTGATAACTGGAACTTTCTTCACGACACTAAACTGGGCATCACTCAGTTCAGTCTTAACGGTTTACTTCGCGGGCGTACGCTAATTTCCAGCATCTATGCTGACGCATTAACCGGACAGAATATTTTGTCGTTCTTAACCCCGGTCTATCATCGGGATCGGCTGAAGGGCATTGTGATGGTGGACGTCACTCGTCACGATATTGAGAAGCTGCTCTATACCACCGACCGCCCCCTGGTCTGGCGTTATCTCGACATCACCTTAAGGGACTCGGACTCAACGTCTGAAATCCGCGTTCACCGCAGCAACACGCATTTTTTCAGCTACGCCAACCATAGCCAGCAGGTGGCGGAAAACCTGCACATTTCGCTGTCGCTGGATATGTCCTATTTTCTGCTTAGCTCCTGGAAGCTATTTTTGTTTTACCTGATATCTACCGGCGTTCTGCTGCACCTGGTACGCATGCACTTTCGCCTGTATACCGACGTTTTTAAAGAAAACATTAGTGATTCTTTAACCGGTCTGTACAACCGAAAAATTCTCTCCTCGCTGCTGGAATCGCGTATGCAAAAGCTCACCGAGCAAGGCGTGAATATCGTGTTTATGGCGCTGGACTGCGACCGGCTAAAATACCTTAATGACACCTGGCGGCACGATGAAGGCGACCGCGCCATCGTGCTGCTCGCCCAGTCCATTTCCGCCGCCATACGTAAAAGCGATTACGGCATCCGGCTGGGCGGCGATGAGTTCTTCCTGATACTGATCGATTATGAGGAACAGGAGGCGAAAAATATACCCGAGCGCATTCGCCAGCACCTGAAGGAAATTGACATTAACCAGCGCGTTAATTTCTCATGGGGGGCCTGCAGCATGGCGCCGGGGGATAGCCTGGCCGACGTCATGAAAATCGCGGATGCCCGGCTGTACGAAAATAAAAAGCAAAAAAAACACGCTTACCCGGGGCGAGAGGATTAATCTTGAGGTTTTATTTTTAAGGAAAAAAACGACATGAACGCGCCAGTAAAAGTGAGTATTCATCAGCAGCTGTTGGCGCTGCTTAACCGCGACCACGCCCGTTACCGGGTCGTGGAACATGAAGCCGTCGGAAAGTGTAAAGCCGTGTCGAAGATCCGCGGCACCGAGCTGGGTCAGGGGGCGAAAGCGCTGGTATGTAAAATTAAAGGACATGGGGTTAATCAGCACGTTCTGGCTATCCTTGCCGCCGATCTACAGGCGGATTTAGCCCGTCTGGCCGAATACGTCGGCGGCAGCAAAGCCTCTCTGGCCAGTCCGGCGGAAGTTGACGCCCTGACCGCCTGCGTCTTTGGCGCCATTCCCCCTTTCAGCTTCCACCCCTCTTTACGCCTGGTCGCCGACCCGCTGCTGTTTGAGCGCTTCCCGGAAATCGCCTTCAACGCCGGGCAGCTTGATAAGTCCATCATCCTTGATACCGCCGACTATCTGCGTATTGCCCGTCCGGAACTGATCGCGTTTCATCGCGAAGCCTGATTGTTCCCTCTCCTGCGCCAGGGCGCGCATTGTGCCGCGGGGGAAAATCGATCGTGCAGATGCCTCAAATCGCGAGTCTGCGATAAAAAACCTGTTTACTTACGCGATTATGCGTAGAGTAAACGGGCTGTTCTTTTTTATATTCTGGCAAGGACCTCTGCACATGCTCGACACCACCCTGTTAATACTGCTGGGCCTGGCGGCGCTCGGCTTTATTAGCCATAACACCACCGTAGCTATTTCAATCCTGGTATTAATTATCGTCCGCGTCACCCCGCTCAACGCCTTCTTTCCGTGGATTGAAAAGCAAGGGCTGACCATCGGTATTATTATTCTCACCATCGGCGTGATGGCGCCCATTGCCAGCGGCACGCTACCGCCCTCTACGCTGCTGCACTCCTTCGTGAACTGGAAATCGTTGCTGGCGATTGCCGTGGGAGTTTTTGTTTCCTGGCTCGGCGGGCGCGGCGTGGCGCTGATGGGCTCGCAGCCGCAGCTGGTAGCCGGACTGCTGGTCGGCACCGTGCTCGGCGTCGCCCTCTTCCGCGGCGTCCCGGTCGGCCCGCTGATCGCCGCCGGGATCATTTCGCTGTTTATTGGGAAGTCGTAGCCAGGCTGGCAAGATAGCGCCCCGGGGTTTGCCCGAGGCCCTTTTTAAACATGGTAATAAAGGCGGTGGTCGAGTCATAGCCCAGGCTCTGCGCCGTCTGCTGTACCGTCTGCCCGCGGATCAGCATCTGCAGGGAGAGGATCAGCTGCAGCTGATGTCGCCAGCGGCGAAAGCTTAAGCCCGTCTCACGCACCACCAGCCGCGCCAGATTGCGTTCGCTCATGGCAAACTCCGCCGCCCACTGCGCCAGCGTTTGCCAGCGGGCCGGGTCGACGGCCATCGTGTCCACCATCTGACGAATTTTTGGATGCCCGGAGACCGGGAGCTGCAGGTGCTCCTGCGGCTGCTGCGGGAGTTCATCGAACAGCACCTGCACCAGGCGGTTCATTGCCGGTTTAGCGAGTTCGGCCCTGCCGCGCTCGGCCATAACGAGGATAAGCTCGCGCACCAGCGGCGAAATTTTTAGCGTGCAGCAGAAATCCGGCATCGGCGCCGCGTGGGGTTCAATAAATAAAAAGCAGACCTGCGCCTCCGGCGTCGCGCGATTGCTGTGCGGCACCTGTCCCGGTACCCACACCGCGTACTGCGGGGGCACCATCCACATCGCGTTCTCCACTTCGCAGGTCAGCGCCCCATGTAGCGCCAGGATGAGCTGACCTTTACGGTGATGATGGCGCGGAATGTACTGCTCGTCCGCGACCACCTGAATACGAAAAGCCGCCGCCGCTTCGTGGCCGCTGTCCGGGTCGTAGCCGTCCAGGCCGAGTCCGATCATGATATTGTCCGATTTTAGCGATAATCTGTCATTTTAGCTTGATTTAAACAGGCGGCAAACAGGCTATGGTAAGCGCCACGTATTCTTGTTTGAGATAGCCATGAATTCTGTTTCACCTTCTGCCAGCCGCCGTAATCTGCTATTGATTGCCGGTATTCTGCTTATCGCCACCACCTTGCGGGTCACCTTTACCGGCGCCGCGCCGCTGCTTGATGCCATTCGCAGCGAATATGGCCTTACCACCGCGCAAACCGGTCTGTTAACCACCCTGCCGCTGCTGGCCTTTGGCCTGGTCTCGCCGCTGGCGGCGGGTGTCGCCCGCCGATTCGGCATTGAACGTAGCCTGCTGCTGGCGATGATCCTGATTTGCCTCGGCGTGGGTCTGCGCTCCCTGCCCTTCGTCTCGCTGCTGTTTATCGGAACCGCGATTATCGGCTGCGGCATCGCCCTGGGAAACGTTCTGCTGCCCGGACTGATCAAACGTGACTTCTCGCAGCACGTCGCCAAAATGACCGGCGCTTACTCTCTCACCATGGGGGGCGCGGCGGCGCTGGGTTCGGCAATGGTCGTTCCGCTGGCGCTCGCCGGACTGGGCTGGCGCGGCGCGCTGTTGATGCTGATGGCATTTCCGCTGCTGGCGCTGTTTATCTGGCTACCGCAGGCGCGCAGGCAAGTCACCGCGCCGCTGACGGGGTCGGGCGCCATCCACAACCGCGGGATCTGGCGCTCGGCGCTGGCCTGGCAGGTGACGCTGTTTCTCGGGATTAACTCGCTGGTCTACTACGTCATCATCGGCTGGCTGCCCGCCATTTTGCAAAGCATAGGCTACAGCGAAGCGCAGGCGGGCTCCCTGCACGGGCTGCTCCAGTTGGCCACCGCGGCGCCGGGGCTGGCGATCCCGTTAATACTGCATCGGCTGAAAGATCAGCGCGGCATTGCGGTGCTGGTCGCCCTGATGTGTGCAGTCAGCGCGCTCGGTTTATGGTTTTTACCCGCTCAGGCGGTGCTGTGGACGCTTATCTTTGGCTTCGGTTCCGGCGCGACCATGATTCTGGGATTGACCTTTATCGGGCTGCGCGCCAGCTCGGCGCACCAGGCCGCCGCGCTGTCGGGAATGGCGCAGGCGGTGGGCTATCTGCTGGCCGCATGCGGGCCGCCGGTGATGGGAAAAATTCATGATGCCAACGGCGACTGGCATATCCCGCTGATCGCCGTGGCGCTGATTTCCGTTGCGATGGCGGTATTTGGCGCGCTGGCCGGTCGCGATCGGGAGATCAACGGCTAGCGATATCGACGCCCGGCAACCGCCGCCGGGCGTTCGCTCACTGACTTGCCGCGCGTAAAAACGCGTGAACCAGCGGCGCAGGTCTGCCTTCCAGCGCATTGCGCTCGTGCTGAAATAGCGTGGCGACAAAGAACGGATGCGTCACCAGTTCTACCGCCCGAATCTCACCGTCATCATCCCAGCCCGTAACCCGCAGGTCGCCCTGCTCCAGCTCGCGGGCAAAATCGCTGGCAATCCCGTAGCTGCAGTGGTAACCCTCTTCAATACTGTCGCGGCCATAGGCGCGAGAGATCAGCGTATTGGCCCGCAGTTCAATGTTGTCCGACTTTTCTACCAGCGAGCAGCTAAGCGGCGCGATAACCATCCGGCCTTCGGTATCGGTTTCCGCATGTGCGGCATCCCGCCAGCCCATAACGTTGCGCGCGTATTCGATAATCGCGTGCTGGAATCCTCCGCAGGTGCCAAGGAACGGAATGCTGTTTTCCCGCGCGTGGCGTATAGCGATAAACGCGCCTTCGGCGTTTTTATAGGGGCTGGCGGGAACCACCCAGATAGCATCGTAATCAGCGAGATCGTCAGCGGACTTTATTTCGCTGGTGGCCAGCCAGTCATAACGCAGCGGCAGCTCCAGTACGGCGGCGGCATCATCAATTGCCAGGGGAATCGCTTTATGGGCAACTACATCAGGGTTGTAATCACCAACCAGGGCAATACGCAGGGGGGAGTTCATAGCAGGATCCTTATGTCAGAGCGAATATCAGGCAACACAAGGAGCCTCAGGTTAGCGATCTCAACGGCAGAACACAATCCTTATTTTGTCTGCTTCTGAACGCGGGTAATTTAGTCTGACTGGCGCTATGGTATAGGGCAGACAAATCGCTATGGATGCATGATGAAGGACAAAATTTTGGTTAGCGCCTGCCTGATGGGCTTTCAGGTTCGCTATAACGGTAGTCACAAAGCCCGGCTGGCTAACGCGCTGTCTCGCTGGCAGAGCGAGGGGCGGCTGGTCACCCACTGCCCGGAGCTGGCTGCCGGATTGCCCATCCCCAGGCTACCGGCGGAAATCCTTGGCGCGCAGGGAGGGGATGTCATGCAAAACCGTGCGAAAATTGTTGAAAGTGACGGCCAGGACGTCACTGCGCGCTATCAGCTGGCCGCCTGGCTGGCGCTAAAAGCAGCGCAGGAGGAAGGCTGTACCGCAGCATTGCTCACCGACGGCAGCCCAACCTGCGGCAGTCAGTTTATCTATGATGGTACCTTTAACGGACAGCGCAAGCCCGGTGCCGGCGTTGCCGCCGCCCTGCTTCGCGAATACGGGATAACGGTATTTTCCGAGCAGCAGTTGCCGCAGCTGCTTGCCTGGATGGAACAGAGGGAGAGTGACGATGATTCAATGTAAACGGGTTTATGACCCGCAGGAAGCGAGCGACGGCTACCGGATACTGGTAGACCGCCTGTGGCCGCGCGGAATAAAAAAAGAGGCGCTGAATTACGATGAGTGGTGCAAAATCCTGGCGCCATCGACTGATTTGCGTAAGGCTTTTCACGGCGAGACGCTTGATTTTGCCCACTTTAGCCAGCGCTATCGCCAGGAGCTGGAAGCCCACCGCGATGAAGGCGAGCGCCTGGCCGCGCTTGCCAGGCAGCAGCCGCTGACGCTGCTCTACGCGGCGAAAAATACCCGGCAAAACCATGCCCAGGTGCTGGCTGACTGGCTGAAAGCGCTATGACTTAGCCGGATGATCGCGCCGCCAGAGCGCCCATTCATCTAACGTTTCACCACTGGGTAGCTTGCACTCGGTGCGCACGCCCTGCGGGCTTTGGACAGGAACCTGTTTCCCTCCCAGCTGCTGGCAGTATACCGAAGCCGGGTTAGCCATCCCTATCGGGTGTGCTTGCTGCGCCGGCTGACTCTGCGCGCATCCGGCAAGCGCCAGAGGTAGCATGACTATCATCCCCTTCATTTCCCCTCCTTAATCGATTAAAACGGTCTTTCACCCTGAATCTCCACGGTTTCTCCATTTTAGCTGCACTTTTGCATCGTAGAGTAGCCCTGTTCTCGAATTGACCAGAGAACAGATCATTCCATAATCAATGAGTTTTCCCCGTCGCCCCCGACGGGGCTTTTTTTCCCGCCGCGGATGCAGGTATTCTCCCCCCAGATGTGTTAAATTTTGTGTATCTCTGTTAATTCTGCGCTGATTGTTTTTTAGCATCATTTGCTGGTAGTGACGATTAGCATTCGGGAGCCGTATTTCTCATGTCCGATTTTATTCTCGCTCGCGTGTCGCAAACGCTCGCTAATGAACACTCCCTCGAAACCCTGGTGCGACAGCTGCTTGAGATGCTGGAGCTGGTTACCCGAATGGAATCTACCTACCTGACTCGTATCGACTTCGACGCGCAGCGCCAGCATATTATGTACGCGCACAACAGCAGCGAAATGCAGATCCCCGAAGGGTTCTCCGTCCCGTGGAACGACTCGCTGTGCAAACGCGCGCTGGACGACCGCTGCATTTTTAGCAACGATGTTGCCGAGCGCTGGCGTTCGTGTCTCGCCGCCCAGGATTTGGGGATCGCCACCTTTTTCAGCATTCCCGTGCGCCTGACCGACGGCTCATTATTCGGCACGCTGTGCGCCACCAGCCGGGCAAGACAGCCCTATAACATTGAGGGTGAGCAGGTGATGAATCTGTTTGCCAACCTCATCTCCCATTACGTTGAGAAAGAGACGCTGGTACAGCAGCTTCGGGCGGCTAACGTCGCGCTGGAGATGCATTCGTATACCGACGAGCTTACGGGTTTGCCGAATCGCCGCTCGCTGTTTAAGCATCTTGCCGCGCAGTTTTCGCAGGCCCGGGAACAGCAGCGCAGCGTGCTGCTGATTTTTATCGATCTCGATGATTTCAAAGCAATCAACGATCGATTCGGCCACCCGTGCGGCGACAGCTTTTTGATTCAGATCGGAGAACGCCTGGCCGCCCGCGTGCGCAGCGGCGATATTGTAGGTCGTCTCGGCGGCGATGAGTTTTTAATTGTCGGTCCGGGTCCCGATTCAGCCGACCAGCAGGAGTATATCGCCGCGTTACGTCAAGCGCTGGCGGGGATCTATTTCCTTGGCGAACACCGGATTAACTACCCCGGCGCCAGTTTTGGGGTGATTGAAGCCGACCCCTGGCAGATCGACGTAGAACTGGCGCTGCGCGCCGCCGATGAGGCGATGTATCAGGATAAGCAGTCTCGCCGTCAGGGGCATTTTTTTCATATTGACTAATCAACGGTGAAATCCCGTATCATAGTCGACACGACTCGCACTTACAGGGGCTCAATAATGAGACTGGGTATTCTATTTCCGGTGGCTATTTTTATCGTCGCCGTGGTTTTTCTGGGCTGGTTTTTTGTCGGCGGCTATGCGGCACCAGGCGGAGCGTAATGAAAAAAAGCACCATAATTATGCTTATTGTCGCCATCGTCGCCGTGGCGGGTACGCAATTGGGCTGGTGGTAAATCCAGGATTATTCGCGCGTCTTTCCGGCAAGGATTGCAGAATTATCTCATCTACTCAATAAGTTAAAAGCATACACTCACCTCATCAGCCGATAGCGCATGCCCGTTTTTGCGCACGGATTTAACTGGAGAAGTGAGAAATGAAAAAACCGATCGTGTTGCCGTTGATTCTCGCGCTTTGCACGCTGTTATCGGGATGTATTGTCGACCCAGGCTATCACCATCAACACCGCCATCATCATCATGACGACAGAGACTGGCGATAGCCGTGGAAACATAATAAGGCGAACTTCGGTTCGCCTTATTGCATGAAATTAGTCCCGGCGGTCGGAACCTAAAAAGAGGAAACCCAGCGGGATGGAAAACAGCAGCGTAAACACAATGCTGTAAACCGTGACCATCGCCCCCTGCAGGAAGAACATTGACGTCGTCCATTCTGAATACGGCATATTGTATTCACTCACCACGCCGCCAAAGGTGGCGCGCCCAACCACGATAAGCGCGATGGCAAAGATCGCCGCGATCGACAAAAAGAACTTCTTGCTGTTTTTATTGCTGGTGAGTTTCTGCAGAATCATCCGGGTTCCCTTTTTTCTGAGCGATAATCGGCTATATATGTAACACCAATGCAATAAAAATTGAAGGGATTTTGTTACGAGGCAGTGACAGTCACTATAGGGCCGGTCCCGCGTACCGGCCCCCAACGATTACGACTGGAGCGTCGCCAGACGGGCGGCAAAACCGACAAACACAAGGCCTATCAGACTGTTGCCGATTTTCGCCAGCTTCTTTTTCGTCTTCACGTAACGCGTGACGAAAGAGCCGGAGAGGATCAAAAAGCTCATATAGATGAAGCTGATTATCTCCAGGGTCAGCGCCAGAATAAAGAACGCCAGCCCGGGCGTTTTGGCGCTGACGTCAATAAACTGCACGAAGAATGAGACATAAAAAAGAATCGCTTTTGGATTCGTCAGGCTAAGGGTCAGCGAACGTTTGAGAATCGCGCTGCCCGGCTCGGAATCAGCAGACGAATGACCATCACGCTGGGTTAACACCGCGTAGAGCATCTTGCCGCCCATCCACAGCAGATAAATCGCCCCCAGGTAACGCACGATATTGAACAGCACCGGCGTAGTCTTGATGAGCGTCGCGACGCCGGCAAAAGCCAGAAACATCAGCACCGCATCGCCAATAAACACGCCTGCCGCCGCCAGATACCCTTTTTTAACGCCGTGGGCGATGCCGGTCTTGAGGACAAAAAAAGTATTCGGGCCGGGAACCAGGATGATAAAGATAGCGCCGACCAGATAGGTCAGGTAATTCAATACACCAAACTCAGCGAACACAACGCACTCCTTCGCTTACAACAAAAAATATGATCCCGCGCACGTTAACGCAACCGGGACCATTTTGAAAGCGCCGCGAGTGCGGAGGGCTTAATAGAGCGAAGTTTCGCCCAGCGGACGGGTTTTAAAGCGGCGGTGAACCCACAGGTATTGCTCCGGCGCGCGCAGGATCTCTTTCTCAATAACCTTGTTGATATAGCTTGCCGCATCCTGTTTATCTTCGCCAGGATAGTCGCTCATGACGTCGCTGATGTGCAGGCTATAACCTCTGCGGTCCGCTTTACGCACCATGCTGATGGTGAGCATTTTCGCGCCCGACAAACGAGAGAGTACGTAGGTACCGTTGGTCGTTGCTGCCTGCTGTACCGAGAAGAACGGAGCAAATACGCTCCCCTTCGGGCCGTAGTCCTGATCCGGCGCAAACCACACCGCTTCACCCGACTTTAAGGCATGTACCAGACCGGATAAATTACGACGGTCAATCATCGCCTTGTTCGAGCGCAAACGACCGCGCGTCTGCACCCACTCCATTAACGGGCTATTATGCGGACGGTAGGTCGCCATCATCGGACGACACAGCCCCATCGTACGGCCACCCAGTTCAAGCGACATAAAGTGGACGCCAACGACCATCACGCCTTTTTGTTCGCTCAGAGCATTATTGAGATTGACCATACCTTCCACGTCAAACCATTTCTTAACACGCTCATCGCTCCAGAACCATGCCATCCCTGTTTCAATCAGACCCATCCCTAGCGACATGAAGTTCTGTTCGATAAGCTTTTCGCGCGCCGCGGGCGACATGGTGGGAAAGCAAAGTTCGAGATTGCGTCTGGCGATATGCTCACGGCGTTTCAGGAAGCGCCGGGATGCGCGACCGGCGCTGGTACCGATAAGATGCAAGACGGGATAAGGAAGCTGGACGATGAGCCAGAGCACGCCCAGGCCAAACCAGGTCCCCCAATTACGGGGATGAAGAAGTTTTTTATTAAAAGCGTAAGACATGTTTTTTCCTGTAAACATTAGAACATGAGGTAACGCTTAAGGAAAAAACGAGTCCCTTCATCTGTCATTAGGCGGTACGTGTAGCAGTTCAGACAATAATAATCCTGGTAAATTCACTCCGGCAAGTAAAAAAGGAGGCCAACAGAAAAAAACACAATACCAGCACACCTGTAACAAAATGTAAATAAAAAAGTGAATAATAAACCTCAAATATCCACCGCAAGAATGATTAACGCGCTAATCATTCAACATAAAGTATGCGTCTTTTCCAACCAGAACGTCGCTATGGTAACCCGCAGGCCGCAGCTGAAGCCGCGTCGAGGTACGGCTGCATCCAGTTGAGGTCGGGGTAGCCTCTGCTTTCTGTTATCCTTTTCACAACGTTTGCGGACAGGCTATTCCTTTATCTTCCATAAGCCTCACTGACATAAAATAGCAATATTAAAAATGAGTGTCAGAGAAATGACTAAAATAAGAATCAGCTTATTTTACTTTCCTGACAATAATTAATATTTATCGACAATTATCCATATCGCCGGTGGGTTATTTCAGACTTTTTACCTCCGTTGCTTTAACAGAACAGCAGGCAATAAAGTTCAAATGCCTTTTATGACGTTGAAAAAAACGCAACATAGATAAAAATCTCGGACGATTCTCGCGCTTCAACAAACCATTGCCGACAATTTTTAGCGCCTGTTTAAAACCTTCATCTTTCATCAACCCTCGCGGCGACATCAGCGACATCGGTCCATGATGAATGCTTACGGCGTCAAAGCCGGTCCGTTGGAAAAGCGTCTGCCAGGCGGCGGCGCTCAGCGGGCTGACGTGGGATTTCACCACCCCCTGCAGCTGCCGCCGGGCGTCCTCTCCCAGCGCATCCTGCGTATACATGATATCGTGCGTCAGCAAACGACCGCCGGGCTTAAGAACGCGAAAATATTCCGCCACCAGTTTCTCTTTGGCTTTATCCGCATACATGGTGAGCATCGCTTCATTTATCACCATATCAAACGTTGCATCGGCAAATGGCAGCCGAGCGGCATTCGCCTCCATCACTATCACCCGATGATCCACACCTTCGCGAACGATATTTTGCCGGGCTTTCGCCAGCGAGTCTTTATCCATATCGATGGCGTAAACGCTGCAGCGAAAACGCTGCGCCAGCTCAATAGAGGTTGTCCCCATATTACAGGCTACCTCCAGAACTTTACTGTCGGCGGTAAAACCCGCCTGCTGAAATAGCCACTCTGTGGCTTCAATGCCGCCGGGGCGTAAGCGGGTTTTCCCCAGGCTTGCCAAAAACGTATGTCCGGCTTTTTCGCTTGCGTTCATTTGTCTCTCCTCACTCCCTATAAGATGCATTATAAATACAACATTAAGGTTAAGGAGGGAATAATGATAATGAATTTTATTTGCATTAAGAATAAAGGGAAAGAAATGATGCAATGAAGGGAAAAATCTATTCAATATTTAACAATAACTTATCGTTACTATGGGTCTGTATGGCCCTTATCCCTGTCGCGCTTATTGAAATGATAACCATTCTCATATTAACATATACCGTATTGATCAACTCTCCTGAACCTGGCTATGTCACCTTCTTCCGCCATCGCCTCTCCGCTGACGCTTGCCTCGCTCTATAGCGACCATCATGGCTGGCTGAAAAAATGGCTTACCCATAAGCTGCAATCCGCTTATGACGCCGACGACGTAGCGCAGGACACCTTTGTCCGAATTATGGCCGGCGAGTCGCTGTTGACGATTCGCGATCCAAAATCTTTTCTCTGCACGATTGCTAAACGGGTGATGATCGACCTGTTCCGCCGCAACGCCCTGGAGCGCGCCTGGCTCGACATGCTCTCTCAGCTACCGCCAGAGCTCTCTCCCTCACCGGAGCTACGGCAGAGCCAGCTCGAACTGTTACAGCAGATTGATGCCATGCTGGACGGGCTTAACGCAAAAGCCCGGGAAGCGTTTTTGCTCTCGCAGCTTGAAGGGCTGACCTACGCCGATATCGCCAGCCGCCTGGCGGTTTCCATCAGTTCGGTTAAGAAATATATCGCGAAAGCCACCGAGCACTGCCTGCTGTTCCGTCTGGAGAATGGCCTGTGAAACCGACGCTAAGCGAATCCCGTCGTCAGGCGCTGCGTTCCGCCTCGCACTGGTACGCGGTCCTCAGCGATGGGCGCGTCAGTCCGCAGCAGGAGGCCCGCTGGCAGCAGTGGTATGAGCAAAACAACGAAAATCAGTGGGCGTGGCAGCAGGTAGAAAACCTGCGTCAGCAGATGGGGCAACTGCCGGGCGGGCTGGCCAGCCGTGCTCTTCACGATAGCCGTCTGGCGCGTCGCCACGTGCTGAAAGGGCTGATGCTTTTGCTGGCGGCCGGAGGCAGCTGGCGGCTCTGGGAGTCCGAGCTGGCGGAGGGCCTCCGCGCCGACTACCGGACGGCGAAAGGGATACCGCGCCCGCAGCGGCTTGCCGACGGTTCGCTGCTGACGCTGAATAGCGAAAGTGCCGCCGACGTCCGTTTTGACGCGCGGCAGCGCATGGTTCATTTACGCTACGGCGAAATCGCCATCAGGACCGCTCACGACAGCCGGCAGCGGCCTTTCCGGGTGCAAACGCGGGAAGGCACTCTCACCGCGCTCGGGACCGAATTCACCGTCCGTCAGTTTGCCGGCGGCACCCGGCTGGCGGTACAGCAGCATGCCGTAGAAGTGGTTTTACCGTCCGGCAGCGCCCAACGCGTTAACGCCGGGGAAAGCCTGTGGTTTACCCGCGATCGCTTCGCCGCCCTGGTTAAGCTCAACGGCGGCGAGGATAGCTGGATCCGGGGCGTGCTGACCTTCCACGACGCCCCGCTGAGCGAAGTGGTCGAAACCCTCGCCCGCTATCGCTCCGGGGTGCTGCGCTGCGATCCCGCCGTGGCCGATTTACGCCTGAGCGGCACCTTTCCGCTGGGCGACCCTGATGCCATTCTGCAGGTTATCGCGCAAACGCTGCCGATTACATTGCGGTCTGTCACCCGCTACTGGGTCACGCTCGTTCCGGCCTGAGAAAAAAAATCGAAAAAATTCTCATTCTCTATTGTCCCTTTTCCCCTGCTCGTTCGACTTATCTGATGAATATAACCAAAACGATGGTGGAGAAGAGATGACGCCTTTACGCGTTTTACGCAAACCGATGCCTCTGGTGATGGCAATCCGTTTAAGCCTGCTGCCGCTAGCGGGGCTGGCTGCCGCGCCGGTATTCGCCGCCGCGCAGTATGATATTGCCGCCGGGGAGTTAGATCACGCCCTGAACCAATATGCCGCCCGCAGCGGTATCACGCTTTCCGCCGACGCCAGCCTGACGCGCGGCAAGCATAGCCCGGGCCTGCACGGCAGCTTTGAAACCGAAGAGGGTTTACGCAGGCTGCTGAACGGCAGCGGATTACGGCTCAAGCCGCTGGGCAAGAACGTCTGGACCCTGGAGCTGGATCCCGCGCCCGTCACTGCAGAATCCACCCTCACCGTCGTCGGGGACTGGCTTGGCGACGCGCGCGAAAATGATGTCTTTGAGCACGCCGGCGCCCGCGACGTGATCCGTCGGGAGGATTTCGCCAAAACCGGCGCCGCCACGATGCGCGAAGTGCTGAACCGGATCCCCGGCGTCAACGCGCCGGAAAATACCGGCACCGGCAGTCACGACCTGGCGATGAACTTCGGTATTCGTGGCCTCAACCCGCGGCTTGCCAGCCGTTCCACGGTGCTGATGGACGGTATCCCGGTTCCCTTTGCCCCCTACGGCCAGCCGCAGCTTTCGCTGGCGCCGGTCTCGCTCGGCAATATGGACGCCATCGATGTCGTGCGCGGCGGCGGCGCGGTACGCTACGGACCGCAGAGCGTCGGCGGCGTGGTGAACTTCGTCACCCGCGCCATCCCCGAGGATTTTGGCATTCAGGGCGGCATTGAAGGGCAGCTCAGCCCCACCTCTTCGCAAAACAACCCGAAAGAGACGCATAACCTCGCGATCGGCGGCACGGCGGACAACGGTTTCGGATCCGCCCTGCTTTACTCCGGCACCCGGGGCAGCGACTGGCGCGAACACAGCGCCACGCGGATTGATGATGTGATGCTGAAAAGCAAATACGCGCCCAACGAAGTCCATACCTTTAACAGCCTGCTGCAATACTATGACGGCGAAGCCGATATGCCCGGCGGCCTCTCCCGCGCCGACTACAACGCCGACCGCTGGCAGTCTACGCGTCCTTATGACCGCTTTTGGGGGCGCCGCCAGCTCGCCAGCCTCGGCTACCAGTACCAGCCGGATGCGCAGCATAAATTTAATATTCAGGGGTTCTATACCCATACCCTGCGCAGCGGCTACCTGGAACAGGGTAAGCGCATTACCCTCTCCCCGCGCGAATATTGGGTCCGCGGCATCGAGCCGCGCTACAGCCAAAGCTTTATGATCGGCCCATCCGCCCACGAAGTCGGCGTCGGCTATCGCTACGTCAACGAATCGACCCACGAGATGCGTTACTACACCGCGACCACCAGCGGCGAGCTGCCCAGCACCGCCAGCCCGTACGATCGCGATACCCGTTCCGGCACCGAAGCCCACGCCTGGTATATCGACGATCGCGTGGATATCGGCAACTGGACGATTACGCCAGGTATGCGCTTTGAGCACATTGAGTCTTATCAGGACAATAATCTGCTGGGCACCCGCGAACGGGTCAGCTATAACGCCCCGCTCCCGGCGCTGAATGTTCTTTATCACCTCACCGACAGCTGGAATCTTTATGCCAACACAGAAGGCTCATTCGGCACCGTACAGTACAGCCAGATTGGCAAGGCTGTGCAAAGCGGCAATGTGGAACCGGAAAAAGCGCGAACCTGGGAAGTCGGCACCCGCTACGATGACGGCGCGCTGACCGCAGAGATGGGGCTGTTCCTGATTAACTTCAACAATCAGTACGATTCCAACCAGACCAATGACACGGTCACCGCCCGGGGTAAAACGCGTCATAGCGGCCTGGAAGCGCAAACCCGTTACGCCCTCGGCGAGCTTTCACCCGCGCTTGATAATCTCTCTGTCTACGCCAGCTATGCGTACGTCAATGCTGAAATCCGCGAGAAAGGCGACACCTACGGTAACCAGGTTCCCTTCTCGCCGAAGCACAAAGGCACCTTTGGTGTCGATTACAAGCCCGGCAGCTGGACGTTTAACCTCAACGGCGACTTCCAGTCGAGCCAGTTTGCCGATAACGCCAATACCGTTGCCGAAAGCGCCGATGGCAGCACCGGCCGCATTCCCGGCTATATGCTGTGGGGCGCTCGCGTGGCCTATGACTTTGGCCCGCAGATGGCCAATCTCAACCTCGCGCTGGGGGTGAAAAACATCTTCGACCATGCGTATTACACCCGCTCGTACGACGATAACAACAAAGGGCTTTACGCCGGTCAGCCGCGCACGCTGTACCTGCAAGGATCAATGAAGTTCTGATGATAGAGCGTTGCCGGACAGCGCTATTCGCGCCCTGTCCGGCAAGCTGGAGTGAATAATGTTTAGCCTTGTTCGTCTGTGTGTTTTCAGCCTGCTGTTTCTGGCGGGCCCGCTCTTTGCCGCCACCGTACAGGATGAGCGCGGTCGCTTTACGCTTGATAAAACGCCGCAGCGCATCGTCGTACTTGAACTCTCCTTTGTCGACGCGCTGGCGGCGGTTGACGTTAGCCCGACAGGCGTGGCCGATGACAACGATCCGTCGCGTATTCTGGCGGACGTACGCGCACGTCTGAAGCCCTGGCAGTCGGTGGGCACCCGCGCCCAGCCTTCACTGGAGGCCATCAGCGCGCTGCATCCCGATCTGATCGTCGCCGATAGCAGTCGCCATGCCGGAATTTACGCCGCCCTGAGGCAAATTGCCCCGGTGCTGCTGTTGAAATCGCGCAATGAAACCTGGGAGGAGAACCTGCAGTCAGCGGCGATTATCGGCAAAGTAGTGGGTAAGGATAAGGAGATGCAGCAGCGTCTGGCGCTGCATCGGCAAAAAATGGCGGCGTTTTCCCGACAGCTGCCGGCTGGCGCCAGCGTGCTGTTTGGCACCTCTCGCGAACAGCAGTTTAATCTTCACTCAGCGCAAACTTATACCGGCAGCGTGCTGACGGCGCTTGGCCTGAAGGTTCCGCCGCCAATCGGCGGCGCGCCGATGGCGGCGATAAATTTCGAACAGCTGCTGGCCCTGAATCCGCAATGGCTGCTGGTCGCTCATTACCGTACTGAAAGTATCGTGAAAAAATGGCAGCAGGACTCCCTGTGGCCAATGCTGCAGGCCGAGCAGAAAGGGCAGGTCGCCGCCGTCGACAGCAACAGCTGGGCGCGGATGCGCGGGATCTTCGCCGCCGAGCGTATTGCCAGCGATATGGTTAAAATTGTCCACCACCGGGCGGTTGATATCACGCCATGAAACCGTTCCGTCGCGCGTTTTTTATCTGGGGATGGCCGCTGCTGGCCCTCAGCGGCCTGTTCTGGCTGAGCCTGTTCTGCTATTCGCCCATCCCGATTTCGCCGCTCAACGCCCTTCACGCCCTGCTGGCGCCTGAGTCTCCTTCGCTTGCGGAGGCGCTGGTGCTTAATCTGCGCCTGCCCCGCAGCCTGGTGGCGGTAATGCTCGGCGCCTCGCTGGCAATGTCGGGGGCGTTATTACAAACGCTTACCCATAATCCGCTGGCATCGCCTTCACTGCTCGGCATTAATAGCGGCGCGGCGCTGGCGATGGCGCTGACCAGCGCATTCAGTCCGGCACCGCTGGCGGGCTTTTCGCTGGCGCTGATTGCCGCCTGCGGCGGCGGAATAAGCTGGCTGCTGGTGATGAGCGCCGGCGGCGGCTGGCGTCAACAGCAGGATCGCCAACGGTTGATCCTCGCCGGTATTGCTCTCTCGGCGCTATGCATGGCGTTGACCAGAATGACCCTGCTGCTGGCGGAAGATCGCGCCTGGGGCATTCTTACCTGGCTTGCGGGCGGCGTTTCCCACGTGCGCTGGGCCGAGTTCTGGCAGCTTTTCCCTTTTGTCGCGCTGATTACCCCCGGCGTATTCCTGCTGGCCAACGCGCTTAATCTGCTCAACGTCAGCGATACCGCCGCCCATTCGCTGGGGGTGAATTTGCCGCGCCTGCGCCTGCTTATCAACGCGGCCGTGTTGCTGCTTACCGGCGCCAGCGTCAGCGTCGCCGGACCGATTGCCTTTGTTGGCCTGCTGGTCCCGCATCTGGCGCGTTTTTGGGCGGGTCACGATCATCGTACTTTTTTGCCGGTCAGCGCCCTGCTGGGCGCCCTGTTTATGCTGCTGGCGGATATGCTCGCCAGAGCGTTGGCCTGGCCGGGTGAACTGCCCGCGGGCGCGGTGCTGGCGCTGGCGGGCGGGCCCTGTTTTGTCTGGTTGGTCAGGAGACGCGGGTGAAACAACGCATCGTGTTTTTATGGCTCGCGCTCACGCTGTTAACCCTGTTCTCGCTGCGGATGGGGGCGATCCCGCTGCCGTGGCGAGCGCTGCTCAGCGGATGGCATACGGACAGCGAGTATCACTACGTCCTTATGCAATATCGCCTGCCGCGGGTGGTGCTGGCGCTGATTATCGGCGCCGCGCTGGCGGTTTCCGGGGCGCTGGTTCAGGGTATTGTGCATAATCCGCTGGCCTCGCCGGACATTCTGGGCATTAACCACGGGGCGAGCCTGACCTCGGTGGCGGCACTGTGGTTTTTACCGTCCCTGCCCCTGCCGTGGCTGCCGCTGCTGGCCTTTATCGGCGGAATGGTGGCGATGGTAATACCGCTCGCCCTTGCCGGTTTTTCTCGACCAATGCGCCTGGCGCTGACCGGCATCGCGCTGTCGGCCTGCTGGGCCAGCGTGACCGACTACCTCTTACTGTCGCGGCCACAGGAGATCAATAACGCGCTGCTGTGGCTGACCGGAAGCCTGTGGGCCAGAGACGGCGCATTCGTCATCATCGTCCTGCCCCTGCTGGCGATTTTGCTGCCCTTAAGCTTCGCCCTCAGTCGCGATCTCGACCTGCTGGCGCTAGGCCATGAGCGCGCGGGAACGCTCGGCGTCAACGTACGCTGGCTTAACGGCTACGGCTTAACGCTGGCGGTGGCCCTCGCGTCGATCGGCGTCGCGGTCTGCGGTCCTGTCGCCTTTATCAGCCTTGTGGTGCCGCATCTTGTGCGTCGCCTCTTCGGCGGCCGCCATCGCCGTTTATTGCCGCTCTCTGCGCTCACGGGCGGACTGGTTCTGCTGCTCGCCGATCTGCTGGCGCGAACGCTGCATCCGCCGCTTGAGCTGCCGGCAGGCGTGCTGACGGCGATTATCGGCGCCCCCTGGTTTATCTGGCTTCTTGTGAGAATGCGTTAAATGGAACTGCGAATAGAAAAGCTAACCGCTGGCTATGGCGGCAAGCGCGTTATCAACAATCTCGATCTGACGCTACCGAGCGGGAAAATTACCGCGCTGCTGGGGCCAAACGGCTGCGGTAAATCAACGCTGCTGAAGTGTTTCTCTCGCCTCCTGACGCCCATCGCCGGCGATGTCTGGCTCAATAATGTCCCCTTAAACCGCCTCTCCGCCCGTCAGCTGGCGCGGCGACTGGCGCTGCTGCCGCAGCAGCATCACGTTCCGGAAGGCGTCACCGTACGCGAGCTGGTCGGCTACGGCCGGAGTCCGTGGCTACCGCTGTGGGGGCGGCTTTCCGCGCAGGATCGACAGCAGGTCGACAGCGCGCTACAACGAACCGGCATCGCTGCGCTGGCGGAACAACCGCTGACCGCCCTTTCCGGCGGCCAGCGGCAGCGGGCTTTTCTGGCGCTGCTGCTGGCGCAGGATACGCCGCTGGTGCTGCTCGATGAGCCAACGACCTGGCTGGATATTCATCATCAGGTGGCGCT
The DNA here is from genome assembly GCF_033843325.1 of Klebsiella sp. JN_Kp126. NCBI lineage: Bacteria > Pseudomonadati > Pseudomonadota > Gammaproteobacteria > Enterobacterales > Enterobacteriaceae > Klebsiella > Klebsiella sp. JN_Kp126. The sequence goes on from NZ_JAWXQV010000079.1 coordinate 56,873, forward strand.
GATGACGCTGATGCGCGAGCTGCAGACGATGGGCAAGACCGTGGTCACCGTACTGCACGACCTGAACCAGGCCAGCCGCTACTGCGACCATCTGGTGGTGCTTGAAGGGGGCCGGGTGCAGGCTCAGGGCCTGGCGGAAACGGTACTGACGCCGGAGATGCTGCGGGAGATTTTTCACCTGGAGGCGGAGATTCACCCGGAGCCGGTGTCGCAGCGCCCGATGTGCGTGGTGAAATAACCCGGGTAAGGCGCGCTGCGCCCTACCCGAAGTTGATCAGTAGGTGTGGAAGTACTGCTGGATCACCTGCGGATTTTTCGTTTGCGTCAGCGCCGTCATCAGCAGGATGCGCGCTTTTGCCGGGTTGAGCGAATCGGCTACCAGCCCAGGCTGGCCGTCATCAACCGGCACGACGCCGCTGCCGGTACGCGAGGCGCGAACCACCACGATACCGGCTTTTTCCGCCTTTTCGATCCCCGCCGCGCTGCGTACGGAGACCGACCCCGCGCCGGTGCCCGCATAGATAATCCCGTCGGCATGGTGCGCGATCGCCGCGTCATACATATATTCAGGGTCATCCTGGTAGCCATAAATAATGACCACTTTCGGTAGCGCGTTAAGATTGCGGACGTCAAAAACCGAACGCACGGTGTGAATTTTATCTACGCGAGTTTCGAACTGCGGTTTGCCGCTCACGATAACGCCCAGATAGCCCTCTTCCGGCGCCTTGAAGGTATCCAGCGTCGTGGTGTTAGTCTTAGTGACAAAACGCGCCGCGCCGATGCGGTCATTAAGCACTACCATTACGCCGCGGCCCTTCGCTTCCGGGTCGGCCGCCACGGTCACCGCTTCCAGCAGATTCATCGGACCGTCTGCGCTGATGGCCGTGGCCGGACGCATTGCCGCCGTGAAAACGACCGGCTTATTGCTTTTTACCGTCAGGTTGAGGAAATAAGGCGTCTCGTCCAGGGTGTCGGTACCATGGGTAATCACAACGCCGTCCACATCATCGCGGGCCAGCAGTTCATTGACGCGCTTTGACAGTTTGAGAATGATGTCGCTGGTCATATTTTCGCTGCCGATATTAGCGACCTGCTCGCCGTCAACGCGCGCGACTTTGCTCATCTCAGGCACGGCATTAATCAGCGTCTGTACGCCAATCGCGCCGGCTTTGTACCCGGTAGTCTGGGTATTGCTGGCCGCTGAACCGGCAATCGTCCCTCCGGTCGCCAGGATTACGATATGCGGCAGACGCGTCTCACTCGAGGCGAAAGCGCTTATCGCCAGTAACGTAATTGCCAGTAATGCTCTAAAATTCATCATGACTCATCCCAAAATAGATATTAAATAAATTCGCGCAGAGAGAATGCAAACGGCTTGCCAGGATTTAATGTATTTTACTCGGTAAAAATGATTAACTATCGGACAAAAAAGGATTTTTACTTCGCCCGGAGCGCTACTTTGGTGCAGGGACGCGCTAAAAATGGGCAGGATAAAAATGCGAAACCCGAATGGACTTATTCAATCTATTTTGTCATGTCGGCATCGCTATCAACGAAATAGAGCAAAACGGTGCGGGTAATGCGATGGAGAAAAACGATGCATAATATCGCCTTAAAATCAGCATTGATGCTTACCACCCGTGTCATACAAATTATTAACCCTGAATTACACCTGCATATGCAACGAACGGCGCTGATCGCGCTGGAGCTTGCGCAGGCGTCAGGGCTCTCGCGTCAGCAGCAGCAGACGATCTTTTGCGCCGCGCTGCTGCACGACATTGGCGTTCTGGGCGATAAACGAGTGTTCTCCTCGCTGAACGCCATCGATAACCTTAACGACCCGCATCAGCACCGGGGAGCAGAAATGCTGGCCGGGTTAGCGACCCTGGCCCCCATCCTGCCGATTATCCGCGATCACCATTTTAGCCCACACCACAAAGGCAGCCTCGAACAGCATATCGTCTATTTCGCCGACGTGTTTGAACGCCTGCTTGCTGGCGATAAGCACGCGACAACCTTTCAAACCGATATGATTATTGGTAAATTTCGCGCGCTTTACCAGGCGATAGATCCGCCGCTATGCCAGACTTTGTGCCAGCTCGCACAAAAAGAGCATTTTTGGCTGCACCTCAATCCCGGACATATTCAGCGAATGCTGGAGATCATCGGCCCTATCAACCATGTTTATATCGATATCGACGGTCTGAAAGATATCTGCCTGTTAATTGCCAAAATCGTCGATACCTACAGCAGCTTCACCGCCAGCCATAGTCTGAAGGTCGGGCGAATTTCGCGCACCCTTGCCGCTTATATGAATCTGCCGGAGATGGAGTGTAAGAAAATTGAGATTGCCGGCTATTTACACGATATTGGCAAAGTACACATTCCGCTGAAAATCCTGGAGAAACAGGGCGAACTGAATGACGAAGAGCTGCTTCAGGTTCGGGAACATAGCTATATGACCGGCGAAATTCTTAGCACCTTCAGCGAACTCGGCGAAATAATTAACTGGGCCGCGAATCATCATGAAAAGCTGGATGGCAGCGGCTATCCGCTTCATCTCAATGAGCATTACCTGCAGCTTCCGGATCGGATTATCGCCATCGCGGATATTTTCACCGCGCTTACCGAAGACCGCCCCTATCGCCCCGGAATGAGCCGTCAGCAAGCGTTACAGCTGATAGAGAGTGATGTTATAAATGGCGCGCTGGATAAAGACGTGTACCGCATTTTGCATCACCATGCCGAAGCGCTGCACGCTATTATTACTCACACGCTACACCCGTAATCACCGTTTTTTTTCCGGTGAAGCCGGAGTGTGACGATAAAAAAATAATTAATTCATCTGCACGCAAGGAATATCCGGTGAGAATCGCCACCATGACTAACTGGGCCTACGGGATCACCGTCGCCCTGACCCTCGCCTCAGGCATCGCCATGCTGATGGCCTCAAGTGCGGATAATGCCGAACGCCGCGCCGTCGAACAACGCCAGGCGTTTGACCAGCTAAGCGAAGAAGTAGAAAGCGGCGCCTGGGAGCTTTCCGATCTCGCGCGACTTTACATCATTCAAAAAAATCAGGATGTGCTGCAGGAGTACCGGCAGCAAGCCCAGTCCACCGCCGCCAATGAACATCGTCTGGAAAAGCTGAAAGACAATGGCGCAACCGCTGAAGAGCTGGCGCTGCTGCGCGAGGGTTTACAGATAGCCGATGAACTTCAGGATGAGCAGCAAACGGCGCTGGCGCAGGTTGCCAGGGGAGAAGAAAAAGCGGCGGTCAGCCTGCTTTACGGCGCTGCCTATGAGCAGGAACTCGAGCGGGTCCAGACGCAGCTCGATCACTTTCGCCTGATGCTCGAAGGCCGGGTGAATAAAACCATTGCCGAGGCTACGGAGAAATCACGGATCTGGCGTACGCTTTCTGAGATCATGGTCGGGCTCACCGCGCTGATGTTCCTGTTTGTGCTGGGGTTTATTCTTAAGCGGCGGGTACTCTATCCCGTCGTTCGCCTGAGCGACGTGGTGCAGCGGCTGGCATCGCAGGATTATGCGGTTGAGACGCCGCAGTTTACCCAGATTGATGAAATTGGCGATATGGCCCAGGCCATTCGTATCTTTCGCGAGAACGGGCTGGCGCGGCAGCGGCTGGAACAAGAGCGCGATGCGGACTGGGCGGTCCGCGAGCTGCTGGCGCGGATGACCCAGCGCTTGCAGGGCTGCGAATCATTCGAGGATGTGATCAAGGTTGCCGAACTGTTCGCGCCAAATATCGCCCCGGAGATCCCGGGCCGGCTTTATATTCTCGATACCGATCCCTGGCAGATGCGCTGCGTGGCGCAGTGGCTTTCTCCTCCGCTTGAAGCCGACGTCTTCCATCCGGATAACTGCTGGGCCGTGCGGCGCGGGCTGAGCCATCCGCCGGTCAACGGTGAGCCGGATATCGCCTGTTATCACCTGTCGGAATCGCAGGCTCAACGGTCGCTATGCGTGCCGCTGATTGCGCAAGGAGAAGCGATTGGTCTGCTCTCCTTCAGCAACGTCACCTCCGCGACCGCCCCGTCCCGCGCCTATCTTGAACTGATGGCCGAAGCCCTGGGTCTGGCGCTGGCGAACCAGCGTTTACGCAACGCGCTGCTGGAAAAGGCGCTGTTTGATTCATTAACCGGCCTGCGTAACCGCCACCACCTGGATGACGCTCTGCATACTCAAATGAATCTGGCGGTACGCAACGGTACGCCGCTGAGCTGCCTGATGATCGATATCGATCACTTTAAGGCGATTAATGATAGTTATGGTCACGAAGCGGGCGATCTGGTCATTAAAAACGTCGCGGCGATTATTCAACGTGCGGTGCGCGATATTGGGATGGCCTTCCGCTATGGCGGCGAAGAGTTCCTGGTATTGCTGGGCGGAACCGATGAAGAGGCCGCGATGGCCTGCGCGACCGACATCTATCACAGCGTCCAACTGCTGACGCTACGCTATGGCCTGGCTGAAATTGGTCAGGTCGATGTGTCCATCGGCATCGCCAGCTACCCGCAGCATACGCAAAGCGATAGCCTGTTGCGCGCGGCTGACGCTGCGCTCTACCGGGCAAAAGAGCTGGGGCGGTCGAGAATTGTGAGCTTTGGGATGTTAAAGGCGGATTGAGTCGACAGTCACACTACCGCGTAAAACTGGACGAGAGACCGCTATACCCCTCCTTTTAGACCCGCGTAACGGACGCGATTCCCCCCCGGAGAATAAAAAAACGGGAACCCACCGGCTCCCGTTTTTGTTTAACCCAGAGACTGGATTACATATTCGCGATAATCGCGTCGCCAAACTCTGAACATTTCAGCAGCTTAGCGCCTTCCATCAGACGTTCAAAGTCATAGGTCACGGTCTTGGCGGCGATAGCGCCTTCGGTGCCTTTAACGATCAGGTCTGCGGCTTCGAACCACTGCATGTGGCGCAGCATCATCTCAGCGGACAGGATGATGGAACCTGGGTTCACTTTGTCCTGGCCGGCATATTTCGGTGCAGTACCGTGGGTGGCTTCAAACAGCGCGCACTCGTCACCGATGTTCGCACCAGGGGCAATACCGATACCGCCAACCTGCGCCGCCAGGGCGTCAGAGATATAGTCACCGTTCAGGTTCATACAGGCGATAACATCGTATTCCGCCGGACGCAGCAGGATCTGCTGCAGGAAGGCGTCGGCGATAACGTCTTTAACGACGATCTCTTTCCCGGTGTTCGGGTTTTTAATCTTCAGCCACGGGCCGCCGTCAATCAGCTCACCGCCGAACTCTTCGCGTGCCAGCTGGTAGCCCCAGTCTTTGAACGCGCCTTCGGTGAATTTCATGATGTTGCCTTTGTGCACCAGAGTCAGAGAATCGCGATCGTTGGTGATAGCGTATTCGATGGCGGCGCGAACCAGGCGTTTAGTGCCTTCTTCAGAGCACGGCTTGATGCCGATACCGCAATGTTCCGGGAAGCGAATTTTCTTCACGCCCATTTCATCGCGCAGGAATTTGATCACTTTATCTGCTTCAGCAGAATCGGCTTTCCACTCGATACCGGCGTAGATGTCTTCAGAGTTTTCGCGGAAGATAACCATATCGGTCAGTTCAGGATGCTTAACCGGGCTCGGGGTACCCTGATAATAACGAACCGGGCGCAGACAAACGTAGAGGTCCAGTTCCTGACGCAGAGCAACGTTCAGAGAACGGATGCCGCCGCCGACTGGGGTGGTCAGAGGGCCTTTGATAGCAACACGATATTCACGAATCAGATCAAGAGTTTCGGCAGGCAGCCAGACATCCTGGCCATAAACCTGGGTCGATTTTTCACCGGTGTAAACTTCCATCCAGGAAATTTTACGCTCGCCCTTATAGGCTTTCTCAACGGCAGCATCAACCACTTTCAGCATCGCCGGAGTCACGTCAACGCCGATACCATCACCTTCGATGAACGGGATAATCGGGTTATTAGGGACGTTCAGCTTGCCGTTTTGCAGGGTGATTTTTTGACCTTCCGCCGGAACTACTACTTTGCTTTCCATTAACCTCTCCTTCGAGCGCTTCTGGTTCTGCTCTTCCCTCTTCACGCTAGCCGGGCGTTGGCTTTACTCGCCCACTCCCGTCATCGGAATATGCCGCTAACCGGAGATTTCGCGTCCGTGTCGCCTTCCTGTAATGCGAATCGGTTTGAGCAACCTTTTTGTTAATAAGTTGTAATGAGCATGTCAATACTACCTGAATGTTTGCATCCATGAAAGGCATTCGTAATTAGGCTATAATGCGGCAATTGATTGAGTCTGAAAATACCATGCAAAAAACTTCATTTAGAAAACATCGCGTTGAGCGATTCAGCACGCAACAAGTCACCAGACAACGCAAAGAACGCCAGCCAAAAACTGTGATCTTGTTCAATAAACCATACGATGTATTGCCGCAATTTACCGATGAAGCCGGACGCAGCACGCTGAAAGATTTTATTCCGGTTGCCGGCGTCTACGCTGCCGGTCGGTTGGATCGCGATAGCGAAGGCCTGCTGGTACTGACCAACGACGGCGCGCTGCAGGCGGCGCTCACTCAACCGGGTAAGCGCACCGGTAAAATTTATTATGTTCAGGTGGAAGGTGAACCCACGGCGGACGCGCTGGCCGCGCTCCGCGACGGCGTCACGCTTAATGACGGCCCTACTCTGCCCGCCGGCGTGGAGCGGGTTGCGGAACCAGAGTGGCTGTGGCCGCGGAATCCGCCCATCCGCGAGCGCAAATCTATCCCCACCAGCTGGCTGAAAATCACCCTCTATGAGGGACGCAACCGCCAGGTACGGCGGATGACCGCCCACGTCGGCTTTCCGACGCTGCGCCTGATTCGCTACGCGATGGGCGGCTATACGCTGGATGGCCTGGCCAACGGCGAATGGCGTAAAACCGACTCACCGCATCCATAAGGAAAACCAATGTTTAAGCCGCACGTCACCGTCGCCTGCGTGGTTCACGCGAAAGGCAAATTCCTCGTTGTTGAAGAAACGATCAACGGAAAAGCGCTGTGGAACCAGCCTGCAGGTCACCTCGAAGCCGACGAAACCCTGGTTCAGGCCGCAGAGCGCGAGCTCTGGGAAGAGACCGGCATTCGCGCGACGCCGCAGCACTTTCTTCGCCTGCATCAGTGGATAGCCCCGGATCGCACCCCGTTTTTGCGCTTCCTCTTTACTATCGAGCTTAACGATACGTGCGTCACCGAGCCCCATGATAGCGATATCGATCGCTGCCTGTGGCTCAGTGCTGAGGAAATTCTTAACGCAACAAACCTGCGTTCTCAACTGGTTGCCGAGAGCATTCGCAGCTATCAGCAGGATCCGCGCTACCCGCTGTCGCTCATCGGCGAATTTAACTGGCCGTTTACAGGGGGTGCCTCGACGGATGACGCGTGCTAGAATACGCCGCCTCGAAGTTCAATGTAGTGAGTATTCCAATGTCAGAAAGCCAGAAAAAAGTGATCGTCGGCATGTCCGGCGGGGTTGATTCCTCAGTTTCCGCTTACCTGCTGCTCCAGCAAGGGTATAAGGTGGAAGGCCTGTTCATGAAGAACTGGGAAGAGGACGACGGCGAGGAATACTGCACCGCAGCGGCGGATCTTGCCGACGCGCAGGCCGTTTGCGATAAGCTGGGAATTGAACTTCACACCGTCAACTTTGCCGCAGAATACTGGGACAACGTATTCGAATTGTTCCTTGAAGAATATAAAGCCGGCCGCACGCCGAACCCGGATATTCTGTGCAATAAAGAAATTAAATTTAAAGCCTTCCTCGAATTTGCCGCAGAAGACCTCGGCGCTGACTACATCGCCACCGGGCACTACGTGCGCCGCGCCGACGTTAACGGCAAGAGCCAGCTGCTGCGCGGCCTCGACGGTAACAAAGACCAGAGCTACTTCCTTTATACTCTCAGCCACGAACAGATCGCGCAAAGCCTGTTCCCGGTAGGAGAGCTGGAAAAGCCGCAGGTGCGTAAAATCGCCGAAGAGCTGGATCTCATCACCGCGAAGAAAAAAGACTCGACCGGTATCTGTTTTATCGGCGAACGTAAATTCCGTGAATTCCTTGGCCGCTACCTGCCCGCCCAGCCGGGTAAAATTATCAGCGTTGACGGCGACGAAGTTGGCGAGCACCAGGGCCTGATGTACCACACGCTGGGTCAGCGTAAAGGCCTGGGCATCGGCGGCATCAAAGACGGCGGCGAAGACCCGTGGTACGTGGTCGACAAAGACGTCGAAAACAATATTCTGATTGTCGCCCAGGGCCACGACCATCCGCGTCTGATGTCCGTGGGGTTGATTGCTCAACAGCTGCACTGGGTAGACCGCGAGCCGCTGACCGGCACGCTGCGCTGCACGGTGAAAACCCGCTACCGCCAGACCGATATCCCCTGCAGCGTAAAAGCGCTGGATGACGACCGCATTGAAGTGATCTTTGATGAGCCGGTTGCCGCCGTCACGCCAGGCCAGTCTGCGGTCTTTTACCGCGACGAAGTCTGCCTCGGCGGTGGGATTATCGAACAGCGCTTGCCGCTGCAGGCTTGACAGACATATTAGCCGCGGAATGCCTCAACCGGGTATTCGGCGGTTTACAAGGAGAATGTGTGGCGAAGAATTATTATGACATTACGCTGGCGCTGGCCGGCGTTTGCCAGGCCGCGCGTCTGGTTCAGGAACTGGCGCACCAGGGGCACTGCGATAGCGACGCCCTGCATGTGTCGCTGAACAGCATCATCGACCTCGACCCGGATTCAACGCTGGCGGTGTTCGGTGGTAGTGAAGCCAATCTTCGTCTCGGGCTGGAAACTCTCATTGGCGTGCTGAATACCAGCAGTCGCCAGGGACTGAACGCCGAACTCACCCGCTATACTCTAAGCCTGATGGTGCTCGAGCGTAAGCTTGCCGCCAGCAAAGGGGCCATGGATACCCTCGGCAACCGTATCGGTGGCCTGCGTCGTCAGCTTGAACATTTCGATCTGCAATCCGAGACCCTGCTCAGCGCAATGGCCGGCATCTATGTTGATGTCATTAGCCCGCTGGGCCCGCGGATTCAGGTGACCGGCTCTCCAGCCGTGCTGCAAAGCCCTCAGGTTCAGGCGAAGGTTCGCTCTGCCCTGCTGGCAGGTATTCGCTCCGCGGTGCTCTGGCACCAGGTCGGCGGCGGACGTCTGCAGCTGATGTTTTCCCGTAATCGTCTGGTTAACCAGGCAAAACAAATTCTTGCTCATTTAACCCCGGAGTTGTGATCTATGGAATTATCCTCACTGACCGCCGTTTCCCCAGTCGACGGCCGCTACGGCGACAAAGTCAGCGCGCTGCGCGGTATCTTCAGCGAATTCGGTTTGCTGAAATTCCGCGTTCAGGTAGAAGTGCGTTGGTTGCAAAAACTGGCCGCGCACGCAGCGATCAAGGAAGTTCCTGCTTTTGCTGCCGACGCAAACGGTTACCTTGATAAAATCGTCGCCGATTTCAGCGTAGAAGATGCAGAGCGCATCAAAACGATCGAGCGCACCACCAACCACGACGTCAAAGCGGTTGAGTATTTCCTCAAGGAAAAAGTCGCCGACGTGGCAGAACTGCACGCGGTCTCCGAGTTTATCCACTTCGCCTGCACCTCCGAGGACATCAACAATCTGTCCCACGCGCTGATGCTGAAAACCGCCCGCGACGAAGTGATCCTGCCATACTGGCGCAAGCTGATCGACGCGGTTAAGGACCTGGCGGTACAGTATCGCGATATCCCGCTGCTTTCCCGCACCCACGGCCAGCCGGCCACGCCGTCCACCATGGGTAAAGAGATGGCGAACGTCGCTTACCGTATGGAGCGCCAGTATCGTCAGCTGAATCAGATTGAAATTCTTGGCAAAATCAACGGCGCGGTGGGGAACTATAACGCCCACATCGCCGCCTACCCGGAAGTCGACTGGCACCAGTTCAGCGAAGAGTTCGTCACCTCGCTGGGTATCCAGTGGAACCCGTACACCACCCAGATTGAACCGCACGACTATATCGCCGAGCTGTTTGACTGCGTCGCCCGCTTCAACACCATCCTGATTGATTTCGATCGTGACGTGTGGGGCTATATCGCGCTCAACCATTTCAAGCAGAAGACCATTGCCGGCGAAATCGGCTCTTCCACCATGCCGCATAAAGTGAACCCGATCGACTTCGAGAACTCCGAAGGCAACCTCGGTCTGGCCAATGCGGTGATGCAGCATCTGGCAAGCAAACTGCCGGTTTCCCGCTGGCAGCGCGACCTGACCGACTCCACCGTCCTGCGTAACCTCGGCGTGGGCATCGGCTACGCGCTGATCGCGTATCAATCCACCCTGAAAGGCGTGAGCAAGCTGGAGCTGAATCAGGACCGCCTGCTGGATGAACTGGACCACAACTGGGAAGTTCTGGCCGAGCCGATTCAGACCGTCATGCGTCGCTACGGCATCGAGAAGCCGTACGAGAAGCTGAAAGAGCTGACCCGCGGCAAGCGCGTTGATGCAGAAGGCATGCAGCAGTTCATCGACAGCCTGGCGCTGCCGGAAGCGGAAAAAGTTCGCCTGAAGGCCATGACCCCGGCTAACTATATCGGCCGTGCGACCACCATGGTTGACGAACTGAAGTAATCCTTTCCACCCTCTTTCCGCCGGGAAAGAGGGTTATTTTTCCTCCCCCTCATCTGCTCGTCGTCATCCCCCGGGTTATTAACCAGAACAGCAGCGCCAGCAGACTGACCGAAGCCCCCAGCAGGCAAACGCCCTGCCATCCTCCGCGCGCATATACCGCTGTCGTACTCACCGCACCCAAACCGCTGCCAAGTGCATAAAACAGCATATACAAACCGACCAGCCTGCTGTGCGCTTCGGGACGGGTACGGAAAATCATGCTTTGATTGGTGACATGCAGCGCCTGACCGCCGAGATCCAGCAGTACAATGCCGACCAACAGCGCCGCGGGCGACCATGCCATCAGCGACAGCGGCCACCAGGCTATCAGCAACATCACCAGAGCCGCGGCGCTGGTGCGCTGCCCATATCCGCGATCGGCCCATTTACCGGCACGCCCCGCTGCCAGAGCGCCGATGACCCCGACCAGGCCCAGGGCGCCAATCTCAGTATGGGAAAAGCGAAAGGGCGGAGCGGTTAATGGCAAAACCAGCGCACTCCAGAAGATATTGAAAGCGGCAAACATCAGTAATGCCAGCACGCCGCGCACCTGAAGCACTTTTTCCTGGCGCAGCAGAGCCAGCATGGATATCAACAGCCGCGGATAGCTCAGGGGGTTCGGCGCAGCCGCCAATACCGGCAGCCGACGCCACAGCGGAAGCGCAATACCCAGCATCAATAAAGCGGCCAAGATGTACACCCCGCGCCAGCCGAAGAGATCGCTAATCGACCCGGAGAATACCCGCGCCAGCAGCAGCCCGATAAATACACCGCTTTGCGCAGCGCCCACCACGCGCCCCTGTTCATGGGGCGCGGCGGCGCTGGCGGCATACGCGATTAGCCCCTGGGTCATCGCGGTACCCAGCAGGCCAACGGCAAGCATACAGCCCAATAGCATCACGGCGGTGGAAGCCATACTCACCGCCGCCAGGGCAGCGATCAGTAAAATCACCTGCGTCGCCATCAGGCGGCGGCGATTCACCCTGTCGCCCAGCGGCACCAGCAGTAGCAACGCCATTGCGCAGCCAATCTGGGTCGCCGCAATCACCCCGCCAATCGCGGCGTCGCCGATCGCAAAATCTCGCGCTAGCGCGTCGAGCAGCGGTTGCGCGTAATACACGTTTGCCACGCTCAGGCCGCTGGCGATAGCAAACAGCCAGACCAGGCTGCGAGGCATAACCGTTTGCGAATCGCTTAGCGTTGGAGATATCAGTGTCGCTTTCATGATGCCCACCTTGGTTATCTGGTTTCAAAATAAAACCAGTTGAAGGCTAGAACATCAAGTTTTAAAATGCAACTACTTAACAGACCGTTCGGAGAGCCCATGCCAGCGCGTGAAAAAATGAAAAACGAAACCTGCCCCGTCGCCCGAAGCGTGGATATTATCGGCGATCGCTGGTCCTTGTTGATTGTACGCGACGCCTTTGATGGCATACGCCGCTTCAGCGATTTTCAGCGAAGCCTCGGTATGGCACGTAATATTCTCTCTGACCGTCTGCACAAATTGGTAAACTCAGGTATTCTCACTATGCAATCCGCCTCGGATGGCACGGCTTATCAGGAATACGTACTGACGGCAAAAGGAGAGCGTTTGTTCCCCGTTGTCGTTGCGCTACGCCAGTGGGGAGAGCTGCATCTGTTTGCCCATGGGGAACCCCATTCCGTACTGATCGATAAACGTACGCTGCGCCCGATACCGATGATGTCGCCCGAGGCCGAAGATGGACTCGTCCTCACCGCCCAAGAGACCGAGGTACAAAAAATCGAATAAAATTCTTTATTTAACAGCTGTTTATATTAAAGGTGTATAATAAACGCTAAACTGTTCAATATCATAAATAAAATGGAGAACTGGCATGCGCGTACTCGTGGTTGAGGATAACGCTCTGCTGCGCCACCACCTGAAAGTTCAGCTGCAGGAGCTGGGACATCAGGTCGATGCGGCGGAAGACGCAAAGGAAGCGGATTACTATCTGGGTGAGCACGTTCCGGACATCGCCATCGTCGATCTTGGCCTGCCGGATGAAGACGGCCTTTCGCTGATTCGTCGCTGGCGCAGCCACGACGTGTCGGTACCGGTGCTGGTGCTGACCGCCCGCGAAGGCTGGCAGGATAAGGTTGAGGTCCTGAGCGCCGGAGCGGATGATTACGTCACTAAGCCGTTCCATATCGAAGAGGTTGCCGCCCGCATGCAGGCGCTTCTGCGGCGTAATAGCGGCCTGGCATCACAGGTTATCTCCATTCCGCCTTTCCAGGTGGATCTGTCGCGTCGCGAGCTGTCGGTCAACGACCAGCCCATCAAGCTGACGGCATTTGAATACACCATTATGGAAACCCTGATCCGCAATCGGGGCAAAGTGGTCAGCAAAGATTCGCTGATGCTGCAGCTCTATCCCGACGCCGAGCTGCGCGAAAGCCATACCATCGATGTGCTGATGGGACGATTGCGCAAAAAAATACAGGCTGAGTATCCGCAGGATGTGATTACCACCGTGCGCGGTCAGGGCTATCTGTTCGAACTGCGCGGATGAAAGGGGTGCTGCGGCATATTCTGCCGCTGTCGTTACGCGTTCGCTTTCTGCTGGCGACGGCCGCCGTAGTGCTGGTGTTGTCACTCTCCTATGGCATGGTCGCGCTGGTGGGGTATAGCGTCAGTTTCGATAAAACCACCTTCCGCCTGCTGCGCGGCGAGAGCAATCTGTTCTATATGCTGGCGAAATGGGAAAACAACACCATCGATGTTGATATCCCCGAAAACCTGAATATGCAAAGCCCCACGGTGACGCTCATTTACGACGCCCGCGGCCAGCTGCTGTGGGCACAGCGCGACGTACCCTGGCTGGTAAAACGTATTCAACCGGACTGGCTCAAAAACAACGGCTTTCACGAAATTGAGGCCGACGTTGACAGCAGCAGTATGCTGCAGCACAACAACCATGAGATTCAACAACAGCTGGACGCCATTCGGCAAGAGGACGATGGCTCCGAAATGACCCACTCGGTGGCGATCAATATCTATCCGGCCACCAGCACCATGCCGCAGCTCAGTATCGTGGTTGTCGACACCATTCCGGTAGAGCTTAAGCGCTCCTACATGGTGTGGAGCTGGTTTATCTATGTCCTCGCGGCTAACCTGCTGCTGGTGATCCCGCTACTGTGGGTCGCGGCATGGTGGAGCTTGCGCCCTATCGAATCGCTGGCCAAAGAGGTGCGCGAACTGGAGGAGCATCACCGCGAGATGCTCAATCCGAATACCACCCGCGAGCTGACGCGGCTGGTCAGCAATCTCAACCGCCTGCTGAAAAGCGAACGCGAACGCTATGATAAATACCGCACGACGCTGACCGACCTCACCCACAGTCTGAAAACCCCGCTTGCGGTGATGCAGAGCACGCTGCGTTCCATGCGCGGCGAGAAAATGAGCGTCAATGAAGCAGAGCCGGTGATGCTGGAGCAGATTAGCCGCATCTCGCAGCAGATTGGCTACTATCTGCACCGCGCCAGCATGCGCAGCGGCGGTTCGCTGCTCAGTCGCGAGCTGCATCCCATCGCTCCGCTCCTCGACAGCCTGACCTCGGCGCTGAATAAGGTCTATCAACGTAAAGGCGTGAACATTACCCTGGATATCTCGCCGGAAATCAGTTTTGTCGGTGAAAAGAATGATTTTATGGAGGTTATGGGCAATGTGCTCGATAACGCCTGTAAATACTGCCTTGAGTTTGTGGAAGTCTCCGTCCGGCAGACCAACGACAACCATCTGCATATTCTGGTTGAAGATGATGGCCCGGGGATCCCTGCCGCGATGCGCAGCGCGGTGTTCGACCGCGGCCAGCGCGCAGATACGCTGCGCCCCGGACAGGGCGTCGGTCTCTCGGTTGCCCGCGATATCGTAGCCCAGTACGATGGCCGCATCCTCGCCGAAGAGAGCCTGCTCGGCGGCGCCTGCATGGAAGTTATTTTTGGTCGCCAGGCCCTGGAAGATAAAGAGAGCTAAAACAGTCGGTTTTTTAACGGCGCCTGCATCATGCTGGTGCCGCATCCGTTATAATCCCTAACAGACACCTGCTGTGGAATATAAATATGGATTATCAATTAACGCTTAACTGGCCCGACTTTATCGAACGCTACTGGCAAAAACGCCCGGTGGTGCTGAAACGGGGCTTTGCTAATTTCGTCGATCCGTTAAGCCCGGACGAACTGGCCGGACTGGCGATGGAGAGCGAAGTCGACAGTCGCCTGGTCAGTCATCAGGACGGTAAATGGCAGGTCAGCCACGGCCCCTTTGAGAGCTACGATCACCTGAGCGAGAATAACTGGTCGCTGCTGGTACAGGCAGTCAATAACTGGCATCAGCCAACGGCGGCGCTCATGCATCCGTTCCGCGCCCTGCCCGACTGGCGCATCGACGATCTGATGATCTCGTTTTCCGTCCCCGGCGGCGGCGTCGGTCCGCATCTCGACCAGTACGATGTGTTTATCATTCAGGGGACCGGCCGCCGCCGCTGGCGCGTGGGTGAAAAAGTGCCGATGAAACAGCACTGCCCGCACCCGGACCTGCTGCAGGTCGACCCGTTTGAAGCCATCATTGATGAAGAGATGGAGCCGGGCGATATTCTGTATATTCCGCCGGGGTTCCCGCACGAAGGCTACTCGCTGGAAAACTCGCTCAACTATTCAGTTGGCTATCGCGCGCCTAACGCGCGTGAGCTGTTCAGCGGCTTTGCTGATTATATTTTGCAGCGTGAACTGGGCAGCCAGCGTTATGCCGACCCGGACGTACCGTCTCGCGAGCACCCTGCGGATATTCTGCCCGCGGAGCTGGATCGCCTGCGCGATATGATGCTGGGGCTGATTAATCAGCCGGAGCACTTTAAGCAGTGGTTCGGCGAATTTATCACCCAGTCCCGGCACGAGCTGGACGTGGCGCCGCCGGAGCCACCGTACCAGCCGGATGAAATTTACGATGCCCTGCAGCAGGGGGATAAGCTGACGCGTCTTGGGGGCCTGCGCGTGCTGCGGATTGATGGCGAGGTATTCGTCAACGGCGAGAAGATCAACTCTCCGCACCGTCCGGCGCTGGATGCTCTGGCAACCCACCTGACGCTAAACGCTGAGCATCTCGGCGATGCGCTGGAAGATCCCTCCTTCCTCGCCCTGCTGGCCGCGCTGGTCAACAGCGGCTACTGGTTCTTTGAGGACTGAGTCTTCAACTGCCCGGTGACGGCTGACGCCTCACCGGGCCCGTAGCTTATAGCCTTCATGCGCCTCGTTTCGCCGTCAGCTCCGCAATGCGTACAATCACCTGCACCGCCTTCTCCATGCCTTCAAGCGTCACAAACTCATGCTTGCCGTGGTAGTTATAGCCGCCGGTAAACAGATTTGGACACGGCAGACCCATAAAGGAGAGCTGCGCGCCGTCGGTACCGCCGCGAATCGGCTTCATCTGCGGATCGATCTGGCAATCCACCATCGCCTGGCGGGCAATCTCCACCACGTGCGGGTGCGCCATCACCTTTTCATGCATATTGTAATAGCTGTCTTCGATGACCAGCTCAATATAGCAATCCGGATGCAGCCCCTTGCCGACCTTTTTGGCGATCTCCATCATTTTGCGCTTGCGGGCCTCAAACTGCTTGCGGTCAAAATCGCGGATGATGTAGTGCATATCGGCCCGGTCGACCGTGCCTTTGATGCTGGCCAGATGGTAGAAGCCCTCATAGCCTTCGGTGGTTTCCGGCGCTTCGTCCGCTGGGACTTCGGCATGAATGCGCGCCGCCAGCGACAGCGCGTTGACCATCACCCCTTTCGCCGTACCGGGATGAACATTGTTGCCAACGATCTTAATCGTCACCGACGCGGCGTTAAAGTTCTCGAACTCCAGCTCACCTACGCCGCCACCGTCGACGGTATAGGCCCAGCAGGCGTCAAACGCGGCAACATCGAAATGCTTCGCCCCTTTGCCCACCTCTTCATCCGGGGTAAAGGCCACGCGAATATCGCCGTGAGGAATATTCTTCGCCTTTAGCGTCGCCAGCGCGGTCATGATCTCTGCGATACCGGCTTTATCATCGGCGCCGAGGAGCGTTTTACCATCGGTGGTGATCAGCGTCTGCCCGAGCAGCTGGTGCAGTATCGGGAACATCACCGGCGAGAGGACCTCATCGCCAATACCAAGCGCGATATCGCCGCCGCGATAGTTTTCTACGATCTGCGGATTCACGTTCTTGCCGCTGAAGTCAGGCGACGTATCGACATGAGAAATAAAGCCAATGGCCGGAATATCACCCTCAACGTTAGCTGGCAGGGTGCCCATGATCGTCCCTTTCTCACTCAGCGTCACATTCACCAGTCCCATTTCTTGCAGCTGCGCCTGAAGCAGACGTAGCAGCTTCCACTGACCTTCCGTGCTCGGTACCTGACGCACGCCCGGTTTCGACTGCGTGTCTAAAGAAACGTACTGCAAAAAACGCTCAAGCAATTTATCCATGTAGCCACCCTCTTCTTTTGTGACAACATTATTGATAAGCCGGAAAAACCAAATATTGCGTCAGGTCATTTTTAGCCCGGCAAATGAGAATTTAATACATTTCACACGATAATGTTGTAAAGGTAGTTCATCATGGCGCATCAATCATTGGCGATTACAATCGTTTGCCGTAGAATGCTCGGCCTTATTATTTTATGTGCAAAACCAAAGGTGGTTAACCACAAACCCCGCATCGGTAAGCTTTCCGCTGCGTCTACATGGGACAGAGTCGAAAATTGAATACACAACCGCGTTCGCGTTCTCCGCTGGTTCAGCTGGCGGGAATTCGCAAAAGCTTTGATGGTAAAACGGTTATCTCCGACCTCAATCTGACCATCAACAACGGTGAGTTTCTCACCCTGCTTGGCCCCTCTGGCTGCGGTAAAACAACCGTTCTTCGTCTTATCGCCGGACTGGAAAGCGTCGATAGCGGCCAAATCCATCTCGAAGATCACGATATCACCCATATCCCGGCGGAAAACCGCCACGTGAACACCGTCTTTCAAAGCTATGCGCTGTTTCCGCACATGACGGTGTTTGAAAACGTCGCCTTCGGCCTGCGTATGCAGAAAACCCCGACGGCGGACATCGCGCCCCGCGTCCACGATGCCCTGCGCATGGTGCAGCTTGAAGCGTTTGCTCAACGTAAACCGCATCAGCTGTCCGGCGGCCAGCAGCAGCGCGTGGCGATTGCCCGCGCGGTGGTGAACAAACCGCGCCTGCTGCTGCTTGATGAATCCCTCTCCGCCCTTGATTATAAACTGCGCAAGCAGATGCAGAACGAACTGAAGGCGCTGCAGCGTAAGCTCGGCATCACCTTCGTCTTCGTGACCCACGATCAGGAAGAAGCGCTGACCATGTCCGACCGTATCGTGGTGATGCGCGAGGGTAAAATCGAGCAGGACGGTACGCCGCGCGAAATCTACGAAGAACCGAAAAACCTGTTCGTCGCCAGCTTTATCGGCGAAATTAACATTTTCAGCGCCACGGTCATTGAACGGATTGACGATCGGCGGGTGCGCGCCAGCGTCGAAGGCCGCGAGTGCAATATCTACGTCAACTTCGCCGTTGAAAAAGGCCAGCGGCTTAACGTTCTGCTGCGCCCGGAAGACCTGCGCGTGGACGAGATCCACGACAGTAATGACGCCGATGGCCTGATAGGCTATATCCGCGAACGCAACTATAAAGGCATGACGCTGGAATCGGTGGTTGAACTGGAAAACGGTAAAATGGTGATGGTCAGCGAATTCTTTAATGAAGACGATCCTGATTTTGACCACTCTCTCGACCAGAAAATGGCCATTAACTGGGTAGAAAGCTGGGAGGTTGTGCTGGCCGATGAAGAACACCAGTAAATTCCAGAATGTGGCGATCGCCACCATCGTGGGCTGGCTTGTGCTGTTTGTCTTTCTGCCCAACCTGATGATCATCGCCACCAGCTTTCTGACCCGCGACGATACCAACTTCGTCAAGCTGGTCTTTACGCTGGACAACTACGCGCGCCTGCTCGACCCGCTCTACTACGACGTGCTGCTGCATTCGTTGAATATGGCGCTGCTGGCGACGCTGGCCTGCCTGGCGCTCGGCTACCCTTTCGCCTGGTTCCTGGCCAGGCTACCGGAGAAGGTGCGCCCGCTGATGCTGTTTCTGCTGATCGTGCCGTTCTGGACCAATTCGCTGATTCGTATCTACGGCCTGAAGATTTTCCTCAGCACCAAGGGCTACCTTAATGAATTTTTGCTGTGGCTGGGTATCATCGATACGCCGCTGCGCATCATGTACACCCCTTCGGCGGTGATTATCGGCCTGGTCTATATTCTGCTGCCGTTTATGGTGATGCCGCTCTACTCGAGCATCGAGAAGCTCGACCGCCCGCTGCTGGAAGCGGCAAAAGACCTTGGCGCCGGTAAGCTACAAACCTTTATCCGTATCATCATTCCGCTGACCATGCCGGGGATTATCGCCGGCTGCCTGCTGGTGATGCTTCCGGCCATGGGGCTGTTCTACGTTTCCGACCTGATGGGCGGCGCGAAGAACCTGCTGATTGGTAACGTGATTAAGAGCCAGTTCCTCAACATCCGCGACTGGCCGTTTGGCGCGGCGACCAGCATCACGCTTACGCTGGTGATGGGTCTGATGCTGCTGATTTACTGGCGCGCGGCGCGTTTACTGAATAAAAAGGTGGAGCTGGAATGATCGGTCGACTGCTGCGCGGCGGCTTTATGACCGCTATTTACGCGTATCTCTATATTCCCATTATTATTCTGATCGTTAACTCGTTTAACAGTTCACGCTTTGGCATTAACTGGCAGGGTTTTACCACCAACTGGTATAGCCTGCTGATGAACAACGACAGCCTGCTGCAGGCGGCGCAGCACTCGCTGACCATGGCGGTGCTCTCGGCGACCTTCGCTACGCTTATCGGCTCGCTGACCGCCGTGGCGCTGTACCGCTATCGCTTTCGCGGCAAGCCGTTCGTCAGCGGGATGCTGTTTGTGGTGATGATGTCGCCGGATATCGTGATGGCGATTTCGCTGCTGGTGCTGTTTATGCTGATCGGTATTCAGCTGGGATTCTGGTCGCTGCTGTTTTCCCACATCACCTTTTGCCTGCCCTTCGTGGTGGTCACGGTATTTTCGCGCCTGAAAGGTTTTGACGTGCGGATGCTGGAAGCAGCGAAAGATCTCGGCGCCAGCGAACTGACCATTCTGCGAAAGATCATTTTGCCGCTGGCGCTGCCCGCGGTGGCCGCAGGGTGGCTGCTGAGCTTTACCCTGTCGATGGATGATGTGGTGGTCTCTTCATTCGTCACCGGGCCGGGTTATGAGATCCTGCCGCTGAAGATCTATTCGATGGTTAAAGTTGGGGTATCGCCGGAGGTTAATGCGCTGGCGACCATTCTGTTGGTTCTGTCGCTGGTGATGGTTATTGCCAGCCAGATAATTGCACGTGATAAAACTCAGGGGACGTTAAAATGAAAAAATGGTCACGCCACCTGCTCGCTGCGGGCGCTCTGGCAGTCGGTATGAGCGCCGCGCACGCGGACGATAGCAAAACGCTCTATTTCTACAACTGGACCGAGTATGTCCCGCCGGGGCTGCTGGAACAGTTCACCAAAGAGACCGGTATCAAGGTGATCTATTCGACCTACGAGTCGAACGAAACCATGTACGCCAAGCTCAAAACCTATAAAGACGGCGCCTACGACCTGGTCGTGCCTTCTACCTACTTCGTCGACAAAATGCGTAAAGAGGGCATGCTGCAGAAGATCGACAAAAGCAAACTGAGCAACTTCAGCAATCTTGACCCTGAAATGCTCAACAAGCCGTTCGACCCCAACAACGACTACTCCATTCCGTACATCTGGGGCGCGACGGCCATTGGGGTGAATAGCGAAGAGATCGATCCGAAGACCGTCACCAGCTGGGCGGATCTGTGGAAACCCGAGTATAAGAGCAGCCTGCTGCTGACCGACGACGCGCGCGAAGTGTTCCAGGTCGCGCTGCGTAAACTGGGCTACTCCGGTAATACCACCGATCCGAAAGAGATTGAAGCGGCCTATAACGAGCTGAAAAAACTGATGCCGAACGTCGCGGCGTTCAACTCCGATAACCCGGCGAACCCGTATATGGAAGGCGAGGTCAACCTCGGCATGGTGTGGAATGGCTCCGCGTGGGTTGCGCGTCAGGCCGGTACGCCGCTGGAAGTCGTATGGCCGAAAGAAGGCGGCATCTTCTGGATGGATAGCCTGTCGATTCCGGCAAACGCCAAAAACGTCGATGGCGCGCTGAAGCTGATCAACTTCCTGCTGCGCCCGGAAGTGGCTAAACAGGTCGCGGAAACCATCGGCTACCCGACGCCAAACCTTGCCGCGCGGAAGATGCTAAGCCCGGAAGTCGCCAACGATAAATCGCTCTACCCGGACGCCGCAACGATTCAGAAAGGCGAATGGCAGAACGATGTCGGCAGCGCCAGTACGCTTTATGAAGAGTATTATCAGAAGCTGAAAGCGGGTCGTTAATCACCTCACAGGTCGGGTAGCATGGTGCTTACCCGACCGCTTCGGGAAGTGCGTTTCTAGCTTCTCAACGGATGAATTCTTGATTTAACCAGCGCGTCTTCAACGTCAAAATCGGCCAGCGGATAGTTGGTCGCCACCAGATAAAATCGCCCATCCTGCGCCGGATATTCATGGACGTTGTAGTTCACCATTTTTGGCTGCTCGGCAGAGGCGTCTCCCCGGACGGAACCGGCGGCGTATTTCGAACGGACCCGGAGAGAGTGGCTTTTAATATCCCTGTGGATTTCGCCGTGATGCTCGTCGCCGAGGATCAGGTAGTCAACATATTCAGTGGCCATGGTGTTATTCCTTCTCTGTTGTCCGAGTGAAGAAACATGCCACAAACGTCTGTCTGATACTGTTTTGTTAATCACAGCGTTACATATATGTGAAATGCAAAATCAATATATTAACGGCTAAAATAATGCCAGCGCTGTCGCTTTGGCGACCACATTGTCCATGGTGAAGCCAGATTCTTTTCCCGGAGGCGGTGCTGCGCACCTGTCCGGGCTACCCGACCGCGCTGGCCTGTAGCCCGGAGGCGGTAAAAGAACTACAGCAGCGCTTTCGCTTTCGCGACCACGTTATC
>NZ_JAWXQV010000080.1:0-78486 GCF_033843325.1 Klebsiella sp. JN_Kp126
AAAACACGCTGACCACGCAGTCAGAAAGCATCACCTCGCTGTCCGGAAGCATCAGCACGCTGCGCAACCAGGTCTCCAACCCGTGGTTTGATGGCTCGCTGGAAAGCTATGCGGATGGTCAGCAGATAAGCGGCAGCGGCGCAATCGTGACCACGGCGCAGAAATTTAACGGCAGCAGGAGCCTGAGGCTGCGCCGTGAGGCGAATAACGGCGGCAACAGCGACAAGCAGATAGGGCCATGGTCGAGTATCCGCGAGAATGCCGTGTACAGTGTTGAGCTGTGGGCAATGATGCCGGCAGACCAGTCCCCGTCGACGGGCTGGCAGACGATAGTCGGCATTCAGGGTCAGAATGCGGCAGGGCAGAACAGTTGGCAGGGGGCGGTCACCATAACGGAAAGTGGCCTGGGCGAGCGCGGGAAGTGGGTGAAGTTCAACGGCAAGGCGCGGATGAACGGAACCGGCAGGACGCGCGGTGTGGTATGGATTTCCACACGCGGAGCGACGGGTAGCGGAACGCCAGGTTACGATCTGTATATTGACGATATTGTCATTACGGATGTGACCGATGCTCAGAAAGCACTGGATGTAGCTGATGCCAGTACCACAGCTGTCAGTGGACTGACTACCCGCGTAACGAATGCTGAGACTAAAATCACGGCACACAGCCAGCAAATAACCAGTCTGCAGAGCTCCCTTAGTGGTAAAGCTGATGCTGGAGCAGTCAATACATTGTCCAGTCGGGTGACCAGTGCTGAAGATAAAATCGAATCAACAGCCAGCAGCCTGACCAGCCTGAATAGTACCGTCGGTACGTTATCCTCGACCGTACAGGCCCAGGGACAGACTCTGTCGGATACAAACGGCAAGGTTAACTCGACATACTCCATTAAGGTTGAAACAAATAACGGTAAGAAGGTTGGTGCGGGGATCGTGTTAGGGAGCGACGGCTCCACCAGTGACATGCTCCTCTATGCAGACCGCTTTTCACTGTTTAACCGCAACAGCAAAACCGCCGTGCCGGTGATGATTGCGGAAGGTAACGAGCTGTATATTGATTCGGCACGAATTAAAAACGGCGCGATTGATATTGCCAAAATCACAGATCGACTTTCCTCTACTAATTATGTGGCCGGATGGAGAGGCTGGAGTATTACCAAGAGCGGAAGTAGTGAATTCAATAACGTTGTGGTTCGCGGTGAAATTCAGGCTGATACAGGTACTTTAAATAATGTAGTTATTAATGAGAGTTGTAATATCCTGGGCACCGTAAGGGCTAATAAGATTATTGGAGACGTCGGCTCGTGGGCAATCAATATTGCTCAGCACCGCTCCCGTCGAATTGCGAAAGCACAATGGGCCTGGTTCGATTTGCTTGCTGTTGATCGCCAGCCGTTCGAGCAACGAGTGCAGCTTTTAGGCGCGCTTCGCCAGGACGACTCAATTAATATTACGGGTGGAGGTAAATTAACGGCAGGTATGGAGTACAAGAGTTATGAAGGTGGCTCGTTGAGTATGGGTAAACTAGGGTACTGTATTCTCATGCTGGGTACCGGCGCTACTTCGGGTGGTGGCCCCATGACCTGTGCGCTCTCTATTGATGGCGTTTTATATAAGCAGGAAAATGGGAGTATGGAAATTCAATCAATGGATTTCATCGTTCCGCCAGGTACCGGCCAGACTGTTGTGCGTTATGGGTACTATCTGGACAGAAACGGTGGTATGACGGGTGTAATCTTGTCACGTTTTCACGCGTTTGTTATGCGTAATTCAAATATTATTCGAGGTGTTTCAAGTGATTAAAAGGCTAAGCTCTGTTCTAAGGTGGTGATTTACCAGACCACGGATTGCGCAGTGAGTTAAATTTAATAGCCTGAAATACAAACCGAAACGGCGCCCTCATCATGGATGACATAGTGAGGGCGCTTTGCGTTCTGAAACTGAGGATGAATAAAAGCGACCAAAAAATTTGCTAATAAATGTTAATACAGCGCATAAATACGTACTTCGCCTCTCGACGCGGCGCGCTGAGCTGCCTATTATCCTTAGGCTTGTTCATTTTAAGATGTATCTGAGGGGAGAGAAGATGCGAGCTGCGTTTTTAGTGGGATGTGCTGCGCTGTTACTGTCGGCGTGTAGTAGCAATGATGAACCTGTTCAGCAGGCAACGGCGGCGCACGTGTCGCCGGGAATGCGTGCCGCGATGAGCAGCTCCGGCCAGGCAAACTGCGCCATGGTTGGCGGCTCGTTATCGGTCGCCCGCCAGCTTGATGGCTCCGCTATCGGCATGTGCGCATTGCCGAACGGCAAGCGCTGCAGCGAGCAGGCGCTGGCAGGCGGAAGCTGCGGTAACTATTAATTCATCAGGTCGGCGAGCTTATACACCAGCGTCTGGTCGGCGGTCGCCAGCGTCAGCTGCGTTTCCGTCAGGTCGACCTGCGCGCCTTCGCGCAGCATTTTGCTCAGCGTGGCGTCCAGCGCGTTCAGCTGCGAGTCCGTGCAGAGCATGCGGGTCATCGCCAGCTCTTCAACCTTCAGCTCGCCGTCAGAGACTTTGCCCGTGCCGCTGAAGCGGTTGCACATATTACCTGAAACAGACATCTTGCCCGTAATGGGCATCTTTTCGCCGAAGCTCAGCTCCTGCGGCTTCTCCGCGGCATTCAGCGGCTGCCCGTTAACGCTGGTCAGCACAAAACGGTGATGCTGAAGCTGTTCCGCTCTGGTTGACACCTTGCTGTTATAAACGCAGCCCGATAGCAACATTCCCGCCGCCAGCAGCGCAGCAAACTTGTTCATTTAATCTCCATAAATATTTATCGTATTAATAAATGAAGGGAATTGTAACTTTATCGCAGGCGATTACTGTGGGGATTATCTGAATGTGCCCCCCGCAGAGGAGGAGCACAAAAGGGAAAGGAATATCAGACCAGCGCGTTAGGGCAGGTTTCGCCAGCATCCACCTGACGCAGGTTGTCGAGGGTGGTTTGTGAAATGCTGATCAGCGCTTCCGCGGTCAGAAACGCCTGGTGACCGGTAAACAGGACGTTATGGCAGGCGGAGAGACGGCGGAACACATCATCCTGAATCACGTCATTAGACTTATCTTCAAAGAACAGATCGCGTTCGTTCTCATATACGTCCATCCCCAGCGCACCAATTTTCTGATGCTTCAGGGCGTCGATCGCTGCCTGCGAATCGATGAGCGCGCCGCGGCTGGTGTTGATGATCATCACCCCGTCTTTCATGCGATCGAACGCGGCATGGTTCAGCAAATGGTAGTTTTCATCAGTCAGCGGGCAGTGCAGAGAGATAACGTCAGACTCTCTGTACAGGGTTTCAAGATCGACATACTCCACGCCCATATCCAGCGCGGCGGCGCTTGGGTAGGGATCAAACGCCAGCAAACGCATACCGAAGCCTTTCAGAATGCGCAGCGCGGCGACGCCGATTTTACCGGTACCGATAACTCCGGCGGTTTTACCGTGCATGGTGAAACCGGTTAGCCCTTCAAGGGAGAAGTTCGCGTCGCGGGTGCGCTGATAGGCGCGATGAATGCGGCGGTTTAGCGACATCATCATGCCGATCGCGTGCTCTGCGACCGCTTCCGGCGAGTAGGCGGGGACGCGCACCACGCGCAGGCCCAGCTCTTTCGCGGCATCGAGATCAACGTTGTTGAACCCCGCGCAGCGCAGCGCGATGTACTTCACGCCGTGGGCTTTCAGTTCTTCGAGTACCGGGCGGCTACCGTCATCGTTTACGAAGATGCACACCGCTTCACAGCCGTTGGCGGTTTTGGCGGTTTTTTCGGTTAGCAGGAAGTCAAAAAATTCCAGTTCAAAGCCGTATGCATCATTGACGTGCTGCAGATACTTCTTGTCGTACTGTTTCGTACTGTATACAGCGATTTTCATAAGACTTTTCTCCAGTGATAATACCGTCACGGTAGCATAATTAAAATAATCTTACAAATGTTAAAAACTAGTTTAATCAGCAGGTTATAGTATTAATTCTAGAGCATATCGTAGAGTTAAGAAATCTCTTTAAAAGACAATACGTTTCATTAAAAGTTGAGGCTCAGCGCCCCTGGCGCCAGCAGGACCAGCGGCCAGAGTAAACCTGAACTGACGTTAGCGAGCTGAAACTGCCAGAGAGAGGTCCCGCTGGCGCCGGTGACCAGCGGCACGGTGGCGCGCAGCGGAGAGAGAAAGCGGCTAAAAAAGACCGCCCACGCGCCGTGGCGGCGCAGGAACAGCTGGCCGCGAGCGAGGCGTTCGGCATTAAGCCAGCGGATACGATGCAGATGGTGCCGGTAGCGGTAGCCCGTCAGCCACGAGAGCCAGAATCCGCCGATGGCGCCGAGGCTGGCGCTCATCCACATTAACAAAAAATGGCCGACGCTGGCCGATGCCAGGGTACCGAACAGCAGCAGTCCGGAGGTGCCGGGGATCAGCAGCGAGATAACGGCGCAAGATTTCGTGAACGTCAGCAGGAAAACCATCAGCAATACCAATGAATAGCGGCTCTGAGCGTATTCCATCAGCGAGATAATTAAGTCCACAGCACCATCCGTTTACGTTCGCAGGTGTGAACCAGTGTCGCAGGCGAAAACTAAACCCCGGTTAAATAGCCGGCTGGTGAATCACATGGCGGCGACTACGCTTAAACGGGATGGAAACTTTAACTCACAGGTCGAACGTGCCACAATAGCGGCCTCTCGGCTTTTACTTATTTCGAATCAGGATATTAGCTGCCCATGAAGGGTAAATATAAAGCCGCCATCGCGCTATTATTAGCCCTCGTGCTGCTACCGCTGGCTTTGCTATTAACGCTCACCCACTGGGTGCCCACGCTGGCAGGTATCTGGCTACCGGCGGGAACCCGAATCTCACTTAATGAAAGCCCGCGACTGACGCGCTCCGCGCTGCGTATTCCGGATCTGCGCTACCTGGTCGGCGACTGCGAAATCGCGCGCGTCGCCAATGCCTCGCTCTCGCGTCCCAGCCGCTGGCGTTTACATATCAGCGAGCTGGATATAAACAGCGCCTGCCTGAACAAGCTTCCGGAAAGCGAAGCCGCGCCGGGGGCGCCGAAAACCCTCGCCGAATGGCAATCAATGCTCCCTTACAGCTGGCTGACGATTGACAATCTGCGCCTGTCGCCGTGGGAGAAATGGCAGGGGCGGCTGGTGATGTCGCTAACGCCACAGCAGCAGGATATCGGCTATGCCGGTAAAGAGGTTACCCTCCAGGCGCGGCTGCGCGGCCAGGCGCTGACGGTCAGCGATTTTTCCGCGCGTCTGGTGGAAGACCAGGCGCCGGTGAAGCTGGTGGGCGAGTTTCAGATGCCGCTGGTGCCGGACGGTTTGCCGGTCGACGGCCACCTGTTCAGCACCTTTGAATTTCCACAAACCCCCGGTCTTGTCGATGCCGAGCTGGAGTGGCAGAAGAACCGCGGGCAGCTGCTGGTCACGCCGCGCGGTGAAGTGGAGCCGATGCTTGACCTGCCGTGGGAAATCACCCCGGATCGTATCGTCATCAGCGATGGCCGCTGGCACACCGAATACGCGGGCAACGCGTTGAGCGGCCGGGTTGCGCTTTCGCTGGGCAACTGGCAGCAGGGCACCGAGCAGATGCAGGTCAGCGGGCGTCTTAACGTGCTCACTCAGGGCCAGGCCGGGAAGGGCAACGCCGTGCTGAATATCGGCCCCGGTAAGCTGAGCATGGACAGCAGCGACATGCCGCTACAGCTGACCGGCGAGGCCAAGCTCGGCGATCTGATTTTTTATGCCCGACTGCCCGCGCAGCTGAGCGGGCCGCTTACCGCGCCGGTGCTCAATTTTCACCCCGGCGCGCTGCTGCGTTCGCGCGGGCGGGTCATCGATTCGTTGAATATCGATGAAATCCGCTGGCCGCTGGCGGGCGTTAAAGTGACGCAACAGGGCGTTGATGGCCGCCTGCAGGCTATTCTGCGCGCCCATGAGCAGGAGATGGGGGATTTTATCCTGCATCTTGATGGCCAGGCCGACAACTTTATGCCCGACCGCGGCCGCTGGCAGTGGCGCTACTGGGGCGATGGCCATTTCACCCCGATGCAGGCGCGCTGGGATGTTAAAGGCGCGGGCGAATGGGTTGATAGCGCCATTGTGCTCAACAGCCTGTCGACCGGCTTCGATAAGCTGCAGTATGGATCCATGCTGGTGAGTACCCCGCGCCTGACGCTGGAAAAACCGATCCACTGGCTGCGCGATGAGCAGCATCCTAAACTGACCGGCGCGCTGTCGCTGGATGCCGGGAAAACCACCTTCAGCGGCGGCAGCGAACTGCCGCCGTCAACGCTTAAGTTCAACATTGATGGCCGCGATCCGACCCGGTTCCGGTTCAGCGGCTCCCTGCATGCGCAAAAAATTGGCCCCGTGCGCGTGACCGGGCGCTGGGACGGCGAACGTCTGCGCGGCGAGGCGTGGTGGCCAAAACAGTCGCTGACCGTTTTCCAGCCGTTGGTGCCGCCGGAGTGGAAGATGAACCTGCGTGAGGGAACGCTCTACGCGCAGGTGGCATTCTCTGCCGCCGCCGAACAGGGCTTCGAGGCGGGCGGTCACGGTGTGCTCAAAGACGGCAGCGCCTGGATGCCGGATAACCAGATCAACGGCGTCGATTTTGTGCTGCCGTTCCGCTTTAGCGGCGGCACCTGGCAGCTTGGCACCCGCCATCCGGTATCGCTGCGCATCGGCGAAGTCGTCAACCAGTTCACCGCGCGCAATCTGACGGCGGATCTCCAGGGCGCCTGGCCCTGGAGTGAAGACGCACCTTTACAGTTGAGCAACGTCAGCGTCGATATTCTCGGCGGCAAGCTGACCATGCAGCAGCTGCGGATGCCGCAGCACGATCCGGCGCTGCTGCGTCTGCAAAATATCTCCAGCAGCGAGTTAATTAGCGCGATTAAAGTGAAGCAGTTCGCCGTGTCCGGCCCGTTTAACGGCGCGCTGCCGCTGTGGCTGGATAACGATAAATGGATTATCAAGGACGGCTGGTTCAGCAATCCGGGGCCGATGACGATGCGTCTTGATAAAGACACCGCTGACGCGCTGGTGGCCGACAACGTCTCCGCCGGGGCGGCCATTAACTGGCTGCGCTATATGGAAGTGGCCACCTCGTGGACGCGGATCAACCTCGATAACCTCGGCGTACTGACGCTGAAGGCGACGATTAGCGGCACCAGCCGGGTAGAAGGCAAAAGCAATACGGTGCACTTAAACTACTCCCATGAAGAGAATATTTTTGACCTGTGGCGCAGCTTGCGTTTCGGCGACAATCTGCAGGCGTGGCTGGAGCAGAACGCCAGGCTGCCCGCGCCGCGCTGTCAGGACAGTCATACCTGTAAGGAACAACAATAATGATCAAACTATTCGCCGCCTTTCTGGCCACCGCGCTGCTGGCGGGCTGTACGCCGCGTATTGAAATCGCGGCATCGAAAGAGCCGATCACCATCAATATGAACGTCAAAATTGAGCATGAAATTCATATCAAGCTGGATAAAGACGTTGAGAATCTGCTCAAATCGCGTAGCGATCTGTTCTGAGGCGATGATGAGAATACGACTGATAACCGCCGCGCTGGCGCTGGTGCTGTTCAGCGCTCAGGCGCAGGCCCTGACCCTGAATGAGGCTCGCCAGCAGGGGCGGGTCGGCGAAACCCTCAACGGCTATCTTGAACCGCTGCGTCAGGATAAAGAAACCCTTGAGCTGGTGAAGCAGATCAACGCCGCCCGCAGCGACAGCTATCAGCAGCTGGCGGATGACAATAATCTACCGGTGGATCAGGTGGCGAAAATGGCCGGTCAGAAGCTGGTCGCCAGGGCGCAGCCGGGCGAGTACGTGAAGGGCCTTAACGGCAAATGGCTGAAAAAATAGCTATCGGCAGCGCTTGCGATACTCCCCCGGCGAGACGCCGAAGCGCTGCTTAAAGGCGGTGGAAAAATGGCTATGATCGCTGAAGCCCCAGCTGTAGCCGATCCCCGCCAGCTTTTCGTCATCATGGGCGCTTTGCAGCGCGCGGGCGCACAAATCGAGCCGACGATTCTTGATATATTGCGCCACCACCAGCCCCTTTTCCGCAAACAGCCGATAGAGGCTGCGCACCGACATGCCGGTTTCGCTGGCCAGCCACTCCGGGCGCAGATGTTCCGCCTGAATCGACTCATCGATTAACGCCATGATTTTCTGAAACTGCTTATCGCGCCGGGACGGCTGGGCCTCCTGGTGATGCAGCATCGGGCGCAGCAGGCAGACGATGGCCTCCAGCGCCGCTTTGCTTTCGCTGGCCGAGAGTTCAGGGCTGTTCATGCTTTCATGCAGCAGGCGCTGGCTGAGCTGGACCATCGGCAGGCTTTTCGCCAGCCGGGTAGCGATGCTGATTTCGCTGCCGCGCAGCTGTTGCTCCAGCAGCGATCTTGGCAGCAGCAGGGAGGCCTGACGCGAGGTTTGCTGCCAGATAATGGAACAGGGACGAGACGCGTCGATCAGGGTGATATCGCCGCTTTCCAGCATCGCCTGGCGGCCATCCTGCTCGATCGTCGCCTGGCCCGCGAGCTGGAAGACGGTATAAAACCAGGCGTCGTTATCGCGCTGGATCTCTTGTCGGGTGCGATAAAGATTAATGCCGCGGGCGGTCACCGTGCTGACTTTCAGGTCGCCGGCATAGCTGGCGTCGATCTCACCGTGGAAATTATCAGCCAGCGGACGGGCGGCAAACTGCCCGCAGACCTGATTGATTTTTGCTAACCAATGCTGGTAGTTCTGCCCACGATTTGCCGTACTCATCGCGCATCCCTTGTAATAATAATGTTTTTGCATTGTTGCACTTATGATGCCGGAGGCAAGGGTCAACGGCGGAGTATATGAAAGAACTATTACCTGGATCACAGTATTATTATAAAAAAATATTACGTAACACGTTTACTCGGTCACCGCAAATCCGTTATGAAATTTAACAGGCTAAAAATAAAAGAAGATATGATTAGCGGCGGGGCAAACAAGAAATAGCACGTTGTTAACATTGAAGGAGGGTTGTGTCATCCCTCTATGACTGGAATGTTCAGGAATGACACAGAATTTCTAACGCCCACCGATATATTGCAGTGAGCAAATGAAATCAGACGGGGATGCCTTGGGCACTTTCTGAATATAGGAAGCTATATCCTGATAATATTACAATGGGGAATGCGATTAATTACATGTGCATCATGCTATACTCTTCATGACTATAGGGTCACATTAATGTTCGAAATATTGATGCGTGCCAATATAATACGGAGTCGTTATATTATAGGCTCACTCAAAAATATGGGGACCTGTTGCACTATTTTGCATAGAATCGCCAGGCGCATCAAACCCAGATCTTGCCCATGATTTATCACTCGCTACTGCATTTTTACGTCTTGTCCAAAGTTGGTCTAGCTGTTTCGCTTGACGCTCCTGAGGCTCGGGTCTCTGCGATGATTGTTTTACACCAAATGGTGTTAACGTGGATTTTTCCATAAAATTCTCCTGTCTGAATTTTTGCAGACGTTTCCTGTTATTCATAAATGCTGAGTGGATATTAGCATCACCAGGAGAGAATTTATTTCAGCCTTTGTTTATCTTTGTAAATGTATAAAATGCTTCTGAAATCTATATTAGATAAAATACAATCGAGCGCAATCCCTGTCTGGGGGATGTTATCCGCAACTGTTGTCGATATCATAATATAATCTGCATGGCATTAATGAATCAGTGCTGGAATAATATTATTATTCCAGCACTGTGTATCATGATAGTGATTATACCTTTACCACCCTGCTGGCGACTCTCGCAGAATGATAAAAGGAATTATATTTACGATTAATAATCAATGGGCTCGCGAATAATGGGGCAGGTCATGCAGTGACCGCCGCCGCGACCGCGACCTAGTTCGCTGCCAACAATGGTGATCACCTCAACGCCGCTTTTCCGCAGTTGTGCATTAGTCTTGGTATTTCGGTCATAGGCCACGACCACGCCAGGCTCAAGCGCAACCATATTCGCGCCGCTATCCCACTGCTGACGTTCCATGTCGTAGTCATTACCGGCTGTTTCCACAACTCTTAATTGTTTCAGATTTAGCGCGTGGGCTACCGCGTCTACAAAATTATCTTCATCCCTGGTTAAGCGTATTCCGTGGGGCGATCTTTCATCAGGTCGCAATGAAAATGTTTTGATTTGATTAACAATAGGTGGATAAAGCGTGACGAGGTCCCGGTCGCAGAAGGTAAAAACGGTATCAAGATGCATCGCGGCTCGTAGCTTCGGCATGGCGGCAATCATCACCCTCTCTATCCCCGAATGCGGATTCGCAAAAAGCGCTTGCGCAAGCTGTGCTATCGCCTGGTAAGAGGTGCGCTCGCTCATGCCAATTAACACTGTTTTATTACCAATCGGCATTACGTCACCACCTTCAAGGGTAGCCGTACCGTGGTGGACCGTTGGATCGCCGTACCACACGTTAACCTTGCCAGCGAAATCAGGATGGAACCGGTAAACGGCAGTCGCAAGCACCGTCTCTTCATGGCGGGCTGGCCAGTAGAGGGGATTAAGAGTAACGCCGCCATTGATCCAGCAGGTGGTATCGCGGGTGTAAAGCGCGTTAGGTAAAGGAGGAAGCAGGTACTGACTCTGTGCGATAGCGGCGTGGACAAGTCTGCATTCTTCTTTATCGTATTTTCCGCCTGAGGCGTGTAGCAGTTCCAGCGTTGAAAGGCCGCCAAGTAGAGTCTGCGCGAGTTCGCGGGCGGAAATATTATCGAGAAAGTCTCGCGTTTCGTCTATCAGACTCAAGGGGACTTCATCAGGTACCACTTGTAAATCCAGAATCCATTTTCGCGCCAGAGGATTTTTTACCGTTTCTTCCAGCAATTGATGGAACTCAACAACCTCAACCTCGCGCTCACGCATTTTATTCATAAAATCGAAGTGATCGCGTTTGGCGTTCGCTACCCACAGAACATCGTCAAACAACATACGGTCACAGTTCCCCGGAGTAAGGCGTTCATGCGCCATCCCCGGTGAACATACCATAACTTTTTTTAATTTACCGACCTCTGAATAAACGCCAAAGGCGGGTGATGTGTTTTTATTTTCAGTAAGCATAATATTTCCGTTTATTAAATTTGAATGAGTCCCGTTGCGATTGCATAGATACCGATGATGGCTCCTGACATCAGCATGGCAAACAGAAGAAGCTCATGCCTGGTGAAAACTTTCGCCAAATTCTCTTTTCTCGCGAAATAGTAAAGAATGGTTCCCGGACCGTAAATAATGGTAGAAAGTAAAAGATATTTTACGCCACCAGCGTAAATCATCATCAGCGAATAAATCAGGGCAATGGCGGAAAGTATCAGCCCCTTCCTTATCTCTGTTGCCGAGCCGGAGTAGGATTCCCCGGTTAACGCAAGCTTTAAAGCATATGCGCTGACGAGGAAATAAGGAATTAACGTCAGCGAGCTGGTTAACTCCAGTGCCAGCTGGAAGGCGTAGTCGGTGAACAGCGTGATGATTAAAAAGACCTGAATAAATATGTTGGTCAGCCAGACAGCCTTATAGGGGACCCGGTTAGCGTTCTCTTTAGCCAATACTTTTGGCATCAATCCGGATTTTGCTGCGCTGTATAACACTTCTGCTGCCAGTAATGACCAGGAGAGATAGGCGCCTAAAACCGATATGACCAGGCCAATACTGATAAAAATCATCCCCGGACGACCGACAATTGTCTCCAGTACGCCGGCCATCGAGGGTTGACGTAGCGCGGCAAGCTCCGGTCGTAAAAGTACCCCATATGAGAGGAGAGTGACCAGACACAGAATGCACAGGACACCGATAAAACCGAACACCGTGGCGGTACCGATATGGCTACGTTTTTTCGCCAGACGGGAATACACGCTCGCTCCCTCTATCCCGAGAAAGACGAATACCGTCACCAGCATAGTATTGCGGACCTGCGAAAATAAAGACTCGTGCTCATTGTCAGGCGCGGCGATATAGTGCACAAGGTCATGGTATCCTTCAGACAGGGTATGGGAGTGAATATCCCTGATGTCGGGTACCCCCCAGAAGTTAACGGTGAAAATGTCAGCATTGAACGCGAACATAAGAACGACAATAAAGACACCTATCGGTATGATCTTGGCCCAGGTGACCACCGTATTAATAATTGCAGCTTCTTTGACGCCCCTTAATACCAGGATATGGAAACACCACAGGACAACAGAAGCAGTGAGTATCGCGTATAAAGTATTGCCATCGCCGAAGATGGGGGAGAATGTGCCGAGGGTTGATTTTATCAGCACAAAATAAGACACGTTGCCGATACAGGTCCCCGCCCAAAAACCGAGCGCGGAAGTAAACCCAAGGTAATTCCCAAAGCCTTCTTTAGCGTAAATAAATATACCCGAATCCAGATGCGGTTTTCTTATCGCCAGAGTCTGAAAGACCAGGGCGAGGGTTAACATTCCCCCGCCAGCGATACACCACGCGATGATGGCAGCAAGCCCGCCCGCTGCGCGCCCGAAAGTGGCGGGAAGTGAAAATATTCCTGCACCAATCATCGAACCGACCACCAACGCGGTCAGCGCAGGCAAAGACAGCTTTGCATCTGATTTATTCATGATTGAATATCTTGCTCATATAAATTAATGATAAAAACGCTTCTCACCGCAGACTCTCTGCGTAAGTCCATACCGATAAAATGAGGTGGCATCCCGTCAGATGAAACTTCATATAATGCTAAAGTCCGGTATAAATCAGCGTGAAAAAACGGATATTGACAGTGATGGCCAGCATCACCAGCATAGACAGAACAAACATTATGCCCATTCGCATAGACTCTATTTTTTTCTCATAGAAGTTGAGGTCTTTATTTTTATGAATTTTTCTGCGTTGATAGATAAACATAATGCATAGCGAGATATAAAGCACGGGGGAAATAAGGTGAAGGTAGCCGTAAGACCACAATAACAGTTCACTGGTGCCCATGGCGATAAGCCAGGCTATAATAAACAACATATCAAACCCTTTTATAAAGTGTTTTTAACGAAATTTCGACTTTAAGTAGAAAAAAATGGAGAAAATGACATCTACGAAAATCCATAGGCCGCTTAGTAATGCGATGTTTTTAATCGCACCTATCCAGAATGCCGTATCGTGACGCATTCGATGTTCAGTGAACGGGGATGAGGAACTAAAATATAGAGTATAAATACTGATGGTTAGCATTAATGCATTCACTATAATGAACGCGATAAATACAATGCCGTTGATGCTTTTCTTTCTCTTCGGTTTATTTTTCATAATGTTCACACAATTGACTTTCGTTTTATTAATCAGATGTTAGTAATCTATATTAAACGGATATTAAACAAAGGGGGCAGGCTCTTTGATCAGAATCAATTTAACGTATATTAAAAGACCATAGAGGGTCGTTTATGAATTGTTTAATAAGGCATGGTATCGTGATTTTATCTTACGTGTAGTTTAGTTATTAAACTAACAAAGAGAGTCTTGTCAGGCGTGTGATATGACATCAACGATCCTGTCTGCGATTGTAGAATGTTGAATCGATATCGGTTGAAAATGCCACGCTCAGTACAATGGGTGCTATTTATACGCTGAAATCAGGCATTGCTTATATTTTGATGAATTTCAACGGGACGGCTATTTGCATGGTTGTTGCAATATTTCATAATTGTTATGAGTGACAGGGTTAATGCGCCGGAATATCATCCTTTCTGTGATTTTTTTACTCACAATCGTCGGGTGTAGAGGACCTTCGATTGATGCCAATGATGATATGGGAAATACCTTTTATGAACAAGAATCTCCCCCATCATATGGCATTGTTACGGGTGTAAACTATATAACTATTCAAAACGATACGGGTTACAATACCGTAGGTACAGTTAGCGGCGGGGCTCTCGGCGGTATTACCGGACATACCCTTACTGGTCAGCGCCAGGCGATAGTGGGTGTTGCCGCCGCTGGCGTGTTGGCCGGGCAAGCGATACAGAGGCGGTTGGCCCGTAGCCAGCTTGTTGAATTGTTTATCAGACCCACTGATGGACGTGATTTTGTTGTTGTCCAGCCAACAAGAGGAACGCCTTTTTTCGTCGGACAGAGAGTCAAGGTCGCCTATCGACGCGGCAATATTGTCATTTTGCCAGGATAAATGAGTAGCGTATCAAGGTTAATATAACGGCAAGAGAGGATATCGTCATTGAATGTGTTCTCGGGCATCTCAATCAGGCCTGGCCAGCGGGCGTTTTCCAATAATGTATACCTGTCCACCCAATCAACTTAATTGCGGCGCCTGTCACAGCGGCAACAGCGAATGTCACAGAGAAAAAAGCGTGAATCGCGACCCCGGCATAAACTGAAACCACTATCCGTGAACAATAAGGAAGGGGTATGTCCACATCACAGGTCGCGCTACTCGCCAGCGTGCAGCAGTTTTTAGACAGACAGCATGGGTTGTATCTCGACGGTGCGCAGCAGGCGGCAGAGAGCGAAAAGCGCTTAACCGTCTGGGATCCGGCCACCGGTCAGGCTATCGCCAGCACCGCGGATGCTAACGCCGCGGATGTCGATCGGGCGGTGATGTCCGCCTGGCGCGCTTTCGTTTCCCGCAGTTGGGCAGGGCGGACGCCCGCCGACCGCGAGCGGATCCTGCTGCGCTTCGCCGACCTGGTGGAGCAGCACGGCGAGGAGCTGGCGCAGCTGGAGACCCTTGAACAGGGGAAATCGATTAACATTTCCCGCGCCTTTGAAGTGGGCTGCACGCTGAACTGGATGCGCTATACCGCCGGACTGACCACTAAAATCAGCGGCCGCACCCTCGACGTATCGATCCCCTTCCCGCAGGGCGCACGCTATCAGGCGTGGACCAAAAAAGAGCCGGTGGGCGTGGTAGCCGGGATCGTGCCGTGGAATTTCCCGCTGATGATCGGCATGTGGAAAGTGATGCCCGCGCTGGCGGCTGGCTGCTCGATCGTCATTAAGCCGTCGGAAACCACGCCGTTGACTCTGCTGCGGGTGGCGGAACTGGCAACCGAGGCCGGCGTGCCGGACGGCGTTTTTAACGTGGTGACCGGCAGCGGCGCCGGGTGCGGAGCGGCGCTGATCTCTCATCCTCAGGTCGCCAAGGTGAGCTTTACCGGATCGACCGCTACCGGTAAACAGATTGCCCGCGCGGCCGCTGACCGCCTGACCCGGGTCACGCTGGAGCTGGGCGGCAAGAACCCGGCCATCGTGCTGAAAGATGCCGATCCGCAGTGGGTGATTGAGGGATTAATGACCGGTAGCTTTCTGAATCAGGGGCAGGTGTGCGCCGCCAGTTCGCGAATTTATATCGAAGCGCCGCTGTTCGATACGCTGGTGAGCGGCTTCGAGCAGGCGGTGAAGTCGCTACAGGTCGGGCCCGGTATGCTCGAGAGCAGCCAGATTAACCCGGTAGTGTCGCAGGCGCACTGCGCAAAAGTGGCGGCCTATCTTGATGAAGCCCGTCAGCAGAAGGCAGAGCTGATTAGCGGTAACGTGGGGCCGAATGCGCAGGGCTACTATATTGCGCCAACGCTGGTGATTAATCCCGACGCCGGGCTGCGCCTTAGCCGGGAAGAGGTTTTCGGTCCGGTGGTGAACCTGGTACGCGTGGCCGACGGGGAAGAGGCGCTGCGCCTGGCCAACGACAGCGATTTTGGCCTGACCGCCAGCGTCTGGACCCGCGACCTGAGCCAGGCGCTGAGCTATACCGATCGCCTGCAGGCGGGGACGGTGTGGGTCAACAGCCATACGCTGATCGACGCCAACCTGCCGTTCGGCGGCATGAAGCAGTCCGGTACCGGTCGCGATTTCGGCCCCGACTGGCTGGACGACTGGTGCGAAACAAAGTCGGTCTGCGTGCGCTACTAGCCGCCTTTTCCCCGGTGGCGGCTGGCGCCTTACCGGGGCTACAAGCGCGTAACTTGCGGATTCTGTCGCCAGTCCTGCGGCAAAATCCGCGCCTCGATACCTCAAATCCGGCTTATCTCCGTATGCCCGGTGGCGCCTTTCTCCGGGAGTAAACCGTCACTCCAGCAAGGACGGGTCGGCGTCGATCATCATCTGCTTCATCTCTGCAAAATGCTGGCGTGAAAAGTCGGCGATCCCCTCCCAGTCCTGCGCGGTTTTCTCCGCCACCGCATCGGAGAGCACTTTCAGCGGCTGCCCCGTTGACCAGGCGGTCACCAGAATCTGGCAGGCGCGCTCCAGAGTCCAGATATCATCGAAAGCCTCGCCAATCGACGGCGCGGTCACCAGTACGCCGTGGTTGCCCATCAGCACCCGGCGCTTGTCGGCCAGCAGCGACGCCAGACGCGCGCCTTCCGCCGTGGTGTCCGCCATGCCGCCGTACAACCTATCGACGGCTACCCGATTGAAATAGCGCGCCGTGTTCTGATCGATCGGCGGGATATGCGGCGTCTCGAGGCAAGCAACGCTGGTGGTATACACCGGATGCAGGTGCAGCACCACCCGCACCTCCGGCAGGCGCTGGTGGATCTGCCCGTGAATCGCCCACGCCGTGGCGTCCACGTCCGCTCGCCGGGCGCAGGCTTCATCATCGGCGTCCAGCAGCAGCAGGTCGCTGGCGCGGATGCGCGAAAAGTGTTTCCACTTCGGATTCAGCAGGAATTTTTTGCCGTCCGCCGAGATGGCCGCGCTAAAGTGGTTGGCCACCGCTTCGTGCATCCCGAGATGGGCGATGATGCGAAAGGTCGCTGCCAGGTCGATACGCGTCTGTTCTTCATAAGAGCGGGCCATATGATTACTCCGCTTTCGGCATCAGAGTTTGCAGATCCTCTGGCGTCGGCGCCTGGAAGTTATATTTCTTCAGCAGCGCGGCGTATTCCGGCGTCGCGCTGTATTTCTTCAGTCCTTCCTCCAGCGCGGTTTTCACTTCGCTATTGCCTTTTTTCACCCCAAAGCCGTTGAGCACCGGATAAATTAAGGTTTCGGAAGAGATGGTCACCCGATCGCCAAGCTTGTCGATCACGCCGCGCGCCACCGCCGCATCGGTGATTTGTGCCTCAACCGCCCGCGAGAGCAGCGCCTGGGTGGTTTGCGGGTCGGTGGTGTATTCACTGAGCGCTATCGGCTTCAGGCCCTTTTTCACGCAGTAGTCGGCGGAGAGCTTTTGCAGCTGCGCCAGCCAAGAGGTCGCGCCCATAGAGCCAATTTTATGACCGCAAAACTCTTCCGGCGTTTTCGGCTGATAGTCGCTGCCTTTCAGCGCGAGGATCGCTTCGCCGCTTTTCAGATAGGGCACCATATCGATAACCTTCAGACGCTCGGCGGTGATGTACATTGACGAGTTGGTGATATCGAAGCGTCCGCCCTGCAAGCCCGGAATCAAATTCGGAAACCGGGTATCAATATTCACCGCCTCGCGGCCCATGGTTTTCGCCAGCCCGGCAAGAAACTCGATATCGAACCCGGCGGGCTTGTTGTTTTCCATATATTCATACGGGAAAAAGGTCATATCCGAACCGGCGGTAATTTTCCCCGGCTGCTGGAAGGCCAGGGCGCTAAAGGACGACAGGGCGCCAGCGGCGCAAAGGAGCAGGACAGCAGGGCGCAAAGCATTAATACGTTTCATAGAACCTCCAAAAAGTGGGCAAATTACATGCTGGCGCGATCGGTACCGGCCTGCTGGACGAAAAAGGATGCGCCGCGCGGTTTTTGCGGCAGGCGTAAATGATTCACGGTACTGCGCACCAGGCCGCTCTCTTCCCCGGCAACCATCTGCCCGGCGTGCGCGCTGGGCAGCGGGTTTTCGCCGAACGGCAGGGCATCTTCCGCCGCGTAGACGCTGATAAACAGCGTCCGCGGCAGGTCGGTTTCATTGGGGCTGGAGGCGTGAAGCAGACGAGTATGCATAAAGCACACCGATCCCGCCGGGGCGAAACAGGCCTGCGGCTGCTGGCAGTGGGTTTCTTCGACCTGCGGGTCAACGGCGCCGGTAAAACGATCGTTTTGCCAGTGGGACCACAGCGGCCCCTGGTGGCTTCCCGGGACCACGTTGAGCGGACCGTTTTCCGGCGTCACTTCGCTAACCATCAGCAGGGCGGTGATAATGTCGTCGTTGCTGTGGGGAGTGAACAGAAAATCCTGATGCCATTTCACCTGCGTGGCGGTGTGTGGCAGTTTGGAGTTGATTTTGCTGTGATGAAAGCGGGTCCCGCTGCCGCCGATCAGCTGGCCGGCAATCGCCGCCATTCTCGAATCAAGCGCGGCGCGGCGGTAGGCGGCGGAAATCTCGGTGGGCGAACTGACCCGGCGCAGCGAGGGGTGGTTCGGCGCGTGATCGCTTTCGAGGTCGAAGCGCGGACGGCCGTCCAGGGTTTCTCCCCACGCCTCGCTATGCTGGCGGCTCTCTTCGACCCATGCGTCGAAATCGGTCTGCAGCAGAGCCACCTCCTCGGCGGAGAGCACCTCTTCAACAACCAGAAAACCCTGCTGATGAAACTGTTCGATTTGCCACTGCGCGATCATATTTTTCTCCTTTCAGGAACGGAAGCGTTAAGCCAAAGAGACATCTTTCAGGAAGGCGTCCACGCGCGGATGCTGGCCATCGCGCATTGCCTGAG
Organism: Klebsiella sp. JN_Kp126; assembly: GCF_033843325.1. Taxonomy (NCBI): domain Bacteria; kingdom Pseudomonadati; phylum Pseudomonadota; class Gammaproteobacteria; order Enterobacterales; family Enterobacteriaceae; genus Klebsiella; species Klebsiella sp. JN_Kp126. Next base: position 18,684 of record NZ_JAWXQV010000080.1, read on the forward strand.
GCGTGTCGTCGCAGACCACGCGTCCTTTTTCCATAAACACAATTCGATCGGAAACCTTAAAGGCGAAGTTCATCTCATGGGTGACGATCACCATGGTGATACCTTCATGGGCCAGCGATTCGATAACCTGCAGAACCTCGTTAACCTTTTCCGGATCCAGCGCCGAGGTGGGTTCATCGAACAGCATAATTTGCGGACGCATCATCAGAGCGCGGGCAATCGCTACCCGCTGCTGCTGGCCGCCGGAAAGCTGATGCGGATATTTCCACGCGTGTTCCAGCATGCCGACTTTATGCAGCAGTTCGCAGGCGTGCTGCTTCAGCTCGTCTTCGCTGGCCAGATGGTGATAGCGAGGCGCCAGCAGCAGGTTGCCGAGTACGGTCAGGTGGGGGAACAGGTTGAAGCTCTGAAAGACCATGCCGATATTCTGGCGATGCTCGCTGTTCTCCATAAAACGCGGCTTCTGCTGCCCCTGGCGGTCAAGGTGAATAAAAGGCTGGCCGTTGATTTTGATCTCGCCGTTATCAATCTGCTCAAGGCCGTTCAGCAGGCGGATCAGTGTGGTTTTACCGGAGCCGGACGGGCCGATGACGGAGACCACTTCGCCGGGCTGAATTTGCAGGCTGACGGCGCCCAGCACTTCGACATTGTTATAGGCTTTATGCAGCTTTGAAGCCTGTAGCGCCGGTTCCTGCGCGACGCTAACGCTGCGGGCCATTGCCGGACGCCGCGCGGTAGCCAGCTGCTGCATTTCTTCATCCACCGGTCGCGTGGTCTTACGCTGGGTGACGTCGAGCCAGGTCTCGAGGCGCTTAAGCAGGAAATCAAACACCGTGACGATCAGGATGTAGTAAAACGCCACCGCCGCCATGGTCTCCATGACGAGGAAATTCTGCGAATAGAGCCGCTGGCCGACCATTAAGATCTCGGTCAGGGAGATAACCGACACCAGCGAGCTGAGCTTGACGATGGCGATATACTCATTAGCCAGCGCCGGCAGGGCGACGCGCAGCGCCTGCGGGATCACCACACGCCACTGGGTGCCGGCATAGCGCAGCCCGAGCGCGCGGGCGGCTTCGCTCTGTCCTTTCGGAATCGACAGCAGTCCGCCGCGATGAATTTCAGCAATATAGGCGGCTTCGCTCAGCACCATCGCCAGCAGTCCGGCCCAGAACGGGTCGTTCAGCACCGGCGCGAAGGCGGGCAGCGCCTGCGGCATGTTGTAGACAAAAATCAGCAGCACCAGCAGCGGCATGCTGCGAAACAGCCAGATATAGAGGCGGGCAGGCGCGTTAAACAGCTTGCGCGGCGACTGTTTGGCCAGCGCCAGAATAAACCCCAGCACAATACTGAAAGCCCAGGTCAGCAAACTTAATTTGATGACGGTCCAGGTGGCCTGCCAGAAATCGACATCGCTGAGCAGGCTTAACATATAGTTCCAGTTAAACGTCATGGGCTATTTCACTCGCCATAATTAACGGAAATTAAGGCGATTCCCCTGTTCTAAAATGGGGAGCCGCCGGCGTTCATCTTGCCATGACACTATGCTGGCACTCTTCGACCGGTGGCAATTAGTAAATTTTTGGCCTTTAAGTTTAAAAAAACTATACAGCTATATTAACCTCAGGGAATTTAACGCAATTAATGAGAAACAGCATTGAAACAACTTAAAAACAATCACCCTTATTTTTAAACCTGATTTTTCGTAAAATGACAATTTGTGCAATATTGGGGCGCGCCGCGGGCGAATAAGGTGCAGGGCGATGCTTTATGGTGCAATACGCGAAATCAGGCAAAAAAAGAGGGCGGGTTATTAAATAGAAACGGCGGTTATTTACCGACGAGGTAAAGCGCAAACGGCATGGCACGATGCTTGCAGGCTGCTTATCGTAAAACTAAGCCCGTTCGTAATAAGACAATATTTTATCAATGGTGAAGCGATGAACCGATTTACCCTCAAACAGCTTAAATATTTCGTGACGGTGGTGGAAACGGAGAGTATCGCTGAGGCTTCCCGTCAGCTGCACATTGCCCAGCCGTCGATCTCTATTGCGATTAAAAACCTCGAAAGTACCTTCGACCAGCAGCTGTTTATTCGTCACCACGCGCAGGGCGTATCCCTGACCTCAAGCGGGCGGCGCTTCTACGATAAAGCTAAAGAGCTGCTGCGGCTGTCCTATGAGTTTGAGCAGAACTCGCGGGCGGATAAAGAGCTGGTATCCGGGACTATTTCCGTCGGCTGCTTTGAATCCGTCGCGCCGCTGTATATGCCAAAACTGGTGGCGGGGTTTAAAAAAATGTATCCCGAAATCACTCTCCAGCTCTACGACGGCGAACAGCATGAACTGATGCACGGTCTGCACCGCGGGCGCTTCGATCTGGCGCTGGTCTACGACCTTGAGCTGGGTCACTCCATTCATAAAGAGCTGCTGAACGCCCCGCATAAACCCTATGCTTTGCTGCCCGCTTCTCATCCGCTGGCGCAGAAAAAATGCGTCACGCTTCAGGAATTAAGCCGGGAACCGATGATTTTGCTCGATGCGGTCCCCAGCAAAAACTATTTTGTCTCGATATTTAAAGAGAAAGGTTATCACCCGGAAGTGGCCTACAGTTCGCCGTCCATAGAAATGGTGCGCTGTATGGTCGGGCAGGGATTAGGCTTTTCGGTACTGGTTACCCGTCCGCTGTGCGATATGACCTATGACGGCGAAAAGCTGGTGCAGCTGGATATTGCCGACGAAATGCCCGCATCGACATTAATTATGGCGCATCTTGCCAATAATGAACCCACGCGTCCGACGCAGCTATTTATGGACTATTGCCGCAGCATAGAATTAACGCCGCATCAGCACGCGTAATTTAATTAACGCGGCCGCAAGCGTTATTTTCTTGTCGCGTTATTCAGCCTCGTAAATTTCTATTCAGACGATCGTTTTATAATAATTTACCATTTCATCACACTTACTTAACCTGAGTTCTGTCAATCCCGGCGGATAAGCCGGACAACCGTGCTTGAAGGACACAGATATGACAGAGCAGATTACAGAGATCGATACCCTGGTGGTAGGCGCGGGGCAGGCGGGCGTCGCCATGAGCGAGCATCTGACGCATCACGGCATTCCGCATCTGGTGCTGGAAAAAAAGCGCATCGCTGAGGCCTGGCGCAGCGGCCGCTGGGATTCGCTGGTGGCCAACGGCCCGGCCTGGCACGATCGGTTTCCCGGCATGACCTTTCCCGGCTGCGACGCCGACAGCTTTGTCGCCAAAGAGCAAATCGCCGACTACTTCGCCGCGTATGCCAAAACCTTTAATGCACCGATCAAGACCGGCGTTGAGGTCTTTAGCGCCGAGCGTTTAAAAGGCCGTCCGGGGTTTCGCGTGGAAACGTCACTGGGCGTGATTGAGGCGCAGCGTATCGTCGCCGCTACCGGGCCGTTCCAGCGCCCGGTGATACCGGCCATCGCGCCGCAGGATAGCGCTGTACAGCAGATTCATTCCGCGCACTATTTCAACCCGCAGCAGCTTCCGGAAGGCGGCGTGCTGGTGGTTGGCGCGGGGTCGTCCGGCGTGCAAATCGCCGATGAGCTCCGCCGGGCGGGGCGCGCGGTATGGCTCTCCGTCGGCGCGCACGATCGCCCGCCGCGCCGCTACCGACAGCGCGATTTTTGCTGGTGGCTGGGGGTGTTAGGGCTGTGGGATGCGGCGGCCAATCAGCCCGGCAAAGAGCACGTGACGATTGCGGTCAGCGGCGCGCGCGGCGGTCATACCGTTGATTTTCGCCAGCTGGCGCACCAGGGAATTACCCTGGTCGGACAGACGCACGGCTTTACCGAGGGCAAAGCCGTTTTCCGTGCCGATCTGGCGGACAACATTCGTCTCGGCGACGCCTCTTATCTGGCGCTGCTCGACGCCGCGGATGAGTATATCGCCCGCAACGGGCTGTCGCTGCCGGAAGAGCCGGAAGCGCGCTTTTTCCTGCCCGACCCCGATTGCCTGACCCAGCCCCTCACCGAGCTCGACCTGGCAGCCGCGGGGGTGAGCTGCATTATCTGGGCTACCGGCTATACCACCGATTACCGCTGGCTGAAGGTCAACGCCTTTAATGAACAGCAGCGCCCGCAGCATCATCGCGGCGTTTCCAGCGAACCGGGCGTCTATTTCCTCGGTCTGCCGTGGCTCTCCCGCCGTGGCTCAACCTTTATCTGGGGCGTCTGGCACGATGCGAAATATATCGCCGATCAGATTGCCATTCAGCGCCAGTATCAACGCTATCAACCTTCCTGCTAATGCCTGATTTGAGGACGCAACCTATGCCAACCCATACCCGTATTCGGATGTTTAACACCAAAGAAACCTATCCCAATCAGACACTCAATAACGATCTGTGCCAGGCGGTGCGCGCGGGAAACACCGTGTACGTTCGCGGTCAGGTGGGTACCGATTTTGACGGCAATTTGATCGGCCTGGGCGACCCGCGCGCCCAGGCAGAACAGGCGATGAAGAACGTTAAACAGCTGCTGGAAGAGGCTGGCAGCGATCTGACGCATATCGTGAAAACGACGACCTATCTGATCGACCCGCGCTACCGTGAACCGGTGTACCAGGAGGTGGGGAAATGGCTCAAAGGCGTGTTTCCCATTTCGACCGGCGTGGTGGTATCGGCTCTCGCGCAGCCGCAGTGGCTGATGGAAATTGACGTTACGGCGGTGATCCCTGACGACTGGCATGCGCAGGAGGCACCATGACCCTCTCTATTTCCGCCCTGTGCCCGGAGTCGGGTCAACTGGGCATTGCGATTAGCTCATCCAGCATTGCCGTCGGCGCCCGCTGCCCGTGGCTGCTGGCGGGCGTTGGCGCGGTGTCCAGCCAGAACATCACGCTGCCCGCGCTCGGACCGCAGATTCTTGCCGGGCTTGAGGCGGGGCTCACGCCGCAGCAGGCCCTGACGCAGGCGCTGGGCGAAGACCGGTTTAGCGATTATCGCCAGGTGGCGGTCATCGACGCCAGCGGCGAGAGTGCCGTGTTCAGCGGCGAGCATACGCTCGGCATCTGGCAGCTGGCGCAGGGCGAGAACTGCGTGGCGGCGGGGAATATGCTGGCCAACCCGCAGGTGATTACCGCCATGACGGCGGCGTTCGAAGCCGCCAGCGGCGAACTGGCCAGCCGCCTGATCGCGGCTTTGCAGGCGGGTATCGATGCGGGCGGCGAAGCCGGGCCGGAGCACTCGGCGGCGCTTAAAGTCGTGGAGGATTACGCCTGGCCGGTGGTGGATTTACGCGTCGACTGGGCGGAAGAACGCCCGGTAGCGGCGCTGGAAGCGCTGTGGCTGGCCTACGAGCCGCAGATGGAAGCGTACATCACCCGCGCGCTTGACCCGCGCGAAGCGCCGACCTACGGGGTGCCGGGCGATGAATAACCGCGTGCGTGAGATCCTCGGCGCGCTGCTGGCGTTTGATACCACCAGCCGCGAGTCGAATCTGGCGCTGATTGCCTGGATCGGCGACTTTCTGCGCGCGCGCGGCGTGACGTCGCAGCTGTTTTATGACGACGAAGGGCGCAAGGCAAACCTCTATGCCCGCCTTGGGCCAACCGGCCCCGGCGGGGTGATGCTCTCCGGCCATACCGACGTGGTGCCGGTGGATGGTCAGGCGTGGACGGTGCCGCCGTTCGCCCTTACCGAACGTGACGGGCGCTACTACGGTCGCGGCAGCGCGGATATGAAAGGGTTTATCGCCTGCGTGCTGGCGTCGCTGGAGGCGTTTCTTGCCGCGCCGCTGCGGATGCCGCTGCACCTGGGATTCTCTTATGATGAGGAGGTTGGCTGCCTGGGCGTGCGCAGCCTGGTGGATTTTCTCCGCGCCTCCGCCGGGAAACCGGCGCTGTGCATTATCGGCGAGCCGACCGACATGCGCCCGGTCTACGGCCATAAAGGCAAGCTCGCGGTGCGCTGTCGCGTGGAAGGGCACGCCTGCCACTCGGCCTACGCCCCGGAAGGGGTTAACGCGATCAGCTACGCGGCCAGGCTGATTTCCCGGCTGGACGCGCTGGGTGAAAGCCTTGCGCAGCAGCAGGATAGCCGGTTTTCGCCGCCCTCGGGCACGCTGCAGGTGGGGACGATTCACGGCGGCGCGGCGCTGAATATCGTTCCGCAATCCTGCTGGTTCGACTTTGAAATTCGCTATTTACCCGGCACGCGCCCGCAGGCCGTGACCGACGCCCTGGGCGATTATGCCCGCGAGCAGCTGCTTCCGGCGATGCGCAAGGTGGCGCAGCGCAGCGATATTCATTTCCAGACGCTGAGCCACTATCCGGGGCTGCTGAGCGACCCGCAGTCAGAGTTCGCCCGCTGGCTGGCGCAGTGGTGCGGCAGCGACGATTTCACCACCGTCGCCTACGGCACCGAAGGCGGCCTGTTCGATGAGGCGGGCGTCGCGACGCTGATCTGTGGGCCGGGCAGCATGGCGCAGGGCCACAAGGCGGACGAATATATCAGTATCCCCCAGACCGAACGCTGTATGGCGATGCTGGAAAACCTTTGCGCCTGGATGCGCGCCGATCCCTCCGATTCTCTTCGCTGATTTATCAACACAGGATGGCGACTATGCAAAACCCGAACTCCCCGCTTATTGATCAACAGACCGTCGACCGCTGGCAGGCCGACGGCGTCGTGCTACTTAAAGGCGTGTTCACGCCGTGGATCGAGAGCCTGTCGCACGGCGTTGCCGCGCTGATGGCGAACCCCAGCGAGTACGGTCACGCGCGAACGGTGATCCCCGAGGACGGCTCGGCGCCGTTTTTTCAGGACTATTGTAACTGGCAACGAATCCCGGAATTTCGCGATTTTGTTTTTCAGTCGCCGGCGGCGGAGATCGCCGCGGCGCTGATGGGGTCGCAGACGGCGAAGTTTTTCCACGAGCACACGCTGGTGAAACAGCCCGGCGGCAGTACGGTAACGCCATGGCACCACGATCAGCCCTATTACTGCGTGGAGGGGCGGCAGAATGTCAGCCTGTGGATCCCGCTCGATCCGGTAGCGGAGGCGATTTCGCTGCGCTGTATTCGCGGTTCCCATCGCTGGAACGATGAGTTCAGCCCAACGCGGTTTAACGGTTCAAAGCTCTATTCCCATTCGCGCTTTAAAGAGCTGCCGGACATTGATGCCCATCAGGAGGATTACGATATCGTCAGCTGGGCGCTGGAGCCGGGCGATGCGGTCGCTTTTCATTTCCGCACGCTGCATGGCGCAAAGGGCAATTCAACCGCCCGCGCGCGGCGGGTATTTTCCGCCCGTTGGGTAGGGGATGATGCGACATTCGCCGACCGCGGCGGCGTGACGTCGCCGCCGTTTCCGGGGCTTAAGCTTCGCAACGGAGAGCCGCTTGTCGCCGATGAGTTTCCGCAGGTCTGGCCGCGGTAGCGGCGGCAGGGCGGGCGAGGCCCCGCCCATCTTGCGGCGAAAGGTTTTCACTCACTGACTGAGGGAATTGAAGCTCCTTAATTTTTTGCTGTAAGGGCTAAGGGGGAAAATTGATATGACTCGGTTACTCGTGGTTATGATCTCTTAGAAAGACGGTCAGTACGTCCTTGGGTGGGGTTACACCACTTTCTGAAAGTAGCCAACCTACAGCGCCGCGATGATATGTTCCGTGAAACAGCACATGATTGAGCATATCGACCGCCTTCATCTCACCCGGTCCGCCATCGACAAACTGGAATTTAATGGTTTCAGCAAGGTCAACGGGGGACATAGCATTGACGTATTGAATATACCAGTCTGTACATTCAGTCATCGTTCTCAGAAGCTCATCGGCAGAGGGCGTATCTGGCGTGTTCAGTGCGGTGTAGGAGTGCTTCTGGCCGGTAATGTTAGCGCGGAAGATCATATCAACCACATGTATGTGATTCATTAATCTGAGCGTCAGATGGTGTTTTTCTGCATTCGCAGACGCATCAATTCTTTTAATCGCTTGTAGCGTTTCAATATCTATCCAGCGTTTGTATCTAAACAGCGTAGCTATTTTGTCAGTACCCATGCGTCACCTCTTTTATCTATTTTGTGATTATATCAGTAACATTCAGTACCGCTGGCAGGGCGGTACTGTTGCTTTAGCGTAGGCCGCCGTCAGGTTTATATGCCGTTTATGACGTCAGCCGATAGTGCGACTGCACCAGTCCCGAAGGGAAGCTGCGGCTTGATAACAGCGTCAAATCGATATCCCTGGTCAGGGATCCGAACAATGGTATTCCCGAACCGAGCAGGACAGGAACGGTCGTGATAACGATATCGGCGACCAGACCTTCGCGCAGGAACGACTGTATTACCTGCCCGCCATCCAGATAGACGCGATGCGCGTTTTGCGCCGCCAGGTCAGCAAGCACTTCACCCGGCGTGCGGCTTGAGAGCTGCACTTTGCCCTTCAGCGCCTCGGGAATGGCGGTATCGGTTAGCTGTCGGGAGAGAACCAGCACGGGTCGATCGTAAGGCCATTGGTCAAAAGTCAGCGCCTTCTCATAGCTCCCCCGGCCCATAACGATCCAATCTTTGTCCGCGATGAATGCGGCATAGCCATGATCTTCTGTCGGGTCATCGCGCTGCAACAGCCAGTCGATATCGCCATCCTGTCGGGCGATATAACCATCAAGACTGACCGCGATAAAAACATGTGTGGTGACCATCAAGTGCTCCGTATTCAGCTTGTATCTATGCCGTTGAGTTTAGGGGGAGGTGTTTTGTCCACATAATATGATTCACGCTTTGCCAGCCAAAATATTCAACATGCGGCGTAATGGTTCCGCTGCTCCCCACAATAGCTGATCGCCGACCGTCAGGACCGAGTAGATAGGTTCATTGTTTAGCGACATTTTCTTGTAACGGCCAATACCCACCTTAAGCGAACCGCTGATACAGGCCGGTGTCAGGGTACTGACACTCTCTTCCTTGTTATTGGGCACATAGTTAACCCAGGGATGGGAATTCATCACTAATTCTGCAAATTCCTCTTCGTTGACTTCACGCTTGAGCTTAAGGGTTATAGCAGCGCTGTGGCAGCGGATCACGCCGACGCGTATGCATAAGCCGTTTACCGGGATCGTACCGGGAGACAGGCCTAAAATTTTGTTGGTTTCCGCCTCACCTTTCCATTCTTCACGGCTGTTGCCATCGCCTAAATCGCTGTCAATCCAGGGAATGATGCTGCCCATCAAAGGTGCACCGAAGTTCTGGGTCGGCATATCAGCGCTGTTAATCAATTCACTGACCTTATTAACTAACGGAAGCACTGAACCTGAGGATGCCAGCTCATCCGGAGATAAATGGCGGCTTATGTAAGCACTTTGCGCAATGAGTTCCCGTACATACTGTGCACCAGCACCCGATGCGGACTGGTAGGTCATCACACTCATCCATTCGATCAAGTCAGCCTTTATCAACCCAGCCAGCCCCATAAGACTCAGCGTAATGGAACAGTTGCCGCCGACAAAAAGTTTAATACCTTCTTTAATTGCACGATCGATATTGTTGCGGTTGACGGGGTCAAGAATAATGCAGGCTTTCTCATCCATCCGCAGCGCTGAAGCCGCGTCAATCCAGTAGCCTTCCCAGCCATGGTTAAGCAAAGCAGGGTATATTGCTTTGGTATAATCCCCGCCCTGGCAGGTTATGATGATGTCCATTTCGGCCAGCGCACTCACGGAATTAGCATCTTTAAGTGTGTAGCTGACGCCATCAATGACAGGACCGGCGGCTCCTGCACTGGAGGTGCTGAAAAAATGCGCTGATATATTGTCGAAGTCGTTCTCTTCGATCATTCGCTGTAGCAAAACAGAACCGACCATTCCTCGCCAACCAACAATGCCAACCTGCTTCATTTGCTTAACCCTAATTACGTTATGAGAATGTTAATTCTCTTCGAGGCACGTTATATCTCATTCCAAATTAAAGGTCATTACGAACAACATCCGATTCCATCATTATTAAAATCTTTCATCTGGCATCAGCGATTTTTATCTCTTTCACAGCTAAAAAATCATAACCTTTTGACCTGCGGCATTTGTATTTAAAGACAAGAACAGGCTTAAGACATCCGCTTCTGGCACACAACAGCCAGACTGAACAAAGCCAGGGTTTGCAATGAGCGGGGAGCGGACGCTGGTTTACCGCGCCTTGTCACGGTAAATATCTGGCAGCAAGAGCCGTGCTTCGTTCAGTTAATATAGTGGAATCGATTTTTATTTGAGGTTATAGGGAAAAGCCGCTCTATGATCTTTCCTGTCCCTGATAGTTAATGAATAAGTAATAAATGAAGGTTAGCAAATAATGAAGTCAGTTCAGCCAACAATGATTGCCGCCGCCGAAACTCGCGGCGGTAGGGGAGTAATGGTGACTGACTCCTGATAAAACCGATTCTCACGCCCCGCCAAACCTGACGGGGAAGGAAATCTCTCCGTTCAGAACGTTCTGAGACGTCAGGAGGCGCGACTATAGTCTATCCAGCTCATGTACAGTACGTTCATTGACGATATTGCCCGTATTCAGCGTCGTTTTTGGCTCAAGTAAAACGACGCAGCACTCTTCAGTTAACGCTTCAGGACAATGCTCGGTTCCTTTCGGCACAATGATAAACTCACCCGCTTCAAGCACGATATCGCCCGTTCTTAACCCCATTCGCAAGCGGCCGCTGATAACAAGAAAAAGCTCGTCCTCATGCTCATGATGATGCCAGTCAAACTTTCCGGCTAACTTAGCCAGTTTGACATACTCGTTATTAATTTCGCCGACAATTTTGGGGCTCCAGCATTCGCTGAACAGAGCAAAACTTTCTTTTAAATTAACTTTATGCACTCATCTTCTCCGTCACATATATAATCCAGATGGATTTATTTGGCATAGTAAAAGAACCGACAATGGTAGCGTGGTGCGCCACCGGAAGGTCGATATTCATTGCTAAAAAACTCCGGCGGACCGAAGATAAATTGGCCGTAACATGGCCAGTTTTCGGGCGCTAACAACTGCTTCGCATTGCGGCAAAATACAGCGCAGGGAAGCCAGTGCGGTTGTTCGAAATAACAATACAGTCAGCCCGCACGCAGAACAATGGGTTTCCCGGTTACGGGCGCAATAATTTATCAATACGAAATCAGTCGGCTGAATTTACTTCATTTTATTTATAAAAGAATTTTCCGCCTTGCTTTCAGGAGAGCGTTTTTGTTTCTTTAAGTGAACACATGTCCGCTCTTCGGCATTTTATCAGAGGGCTCCTGGCCAGATAATCGCGTAGAGGAGTTAACCTGGCTCGAGGTGAGTCATCACCACCGTTGCGCTAATCGCCGTCTCTTTTGAGCTGTATGTGTGCGCAACCTGCGCGGAGAAAGCGTAAAAATCCCCGGGTTCTAATGTGATGACTTCGTACTGACTAAAGCGCAGATGCAGGGTGCCGCTGTGAACCAGAATATGTTCATGCGACCCGTCTGAATGCCCGGGACTGTGGATGGTGACCTGCGGCTCCATTTGCAGCAACCATATCTCGGAGGTATTGCCGGGGCCGATGCGGAATTTCATCATTTGTGAATATTCGCCCGGCGCGGGACGATGCTTATCAAAACAGGGATATATCCTGCTGCCGCCGCTCAGTAAATCGCCAACCGGTAAACGTAATGCAGTGGCGATAGCGTCCAACGTATCGACACGGGGGCTGGAAAATCCTGACTCCAGTTTGGATAATGCCCCCTTTGAAACCCCTGACAATTTAGACAGGTCGTTTAACGAAATCCCCCGTGACTGCCGCAGTCGTCTTATTTTATTGCCGATATTTAATGACAACGCAGCAGGTTTATCGTGTCCTGAATCAGCCATTATTGCGACCCTCCCCGAGTGTGGCTTTCTCATATGAATAAATGCCCGCCCAGTTATGATCGCGGTAAGGACATGACGATGCTGTCGCCGGCCTGATATATCGTAGCTGCATCAACAGGCAGCAATTTATCACGCGCCCGCAATGCCTGGATACTCTATTTATCCATTCAGATGACCCCCCTGGGGTTTACAGACTCATGAGGGGCCGCCTGAAAAACGGGAAATATTGCACATCAAGTAAAAATTTTAGCGCTCAGATGTTGATGGGCTGCTTTGAACGATAAGCCGGTCTTCAATGATTTGTATCAGACTCTCTGACGAGAGTTCCATTAGTCGCGAGTGGTTTCCCGGATAGCGGTGTTTGTCCTGGGATTTGAGTATTAGTGGCATCTTCCACGATAGTTTTACATTCCGGCCATGTAAGCGGCCGGAAGTATCGTTTAAACCCGTTCAGAATACGCTTTCAGCATGGCAAGGAGCGCCCGTCGTGCCGCATCGTCCGCGATATTTTCAGGCAGCGCATCAGCGCGCAGATTGATATAAGCGTCAACCGCTTTGCTGATGGCGATGCTGACGGAGTCACGATCGTGCGTGGCCAGCGTGGAGGTCAGCAGGCCCTCAGGATCGATATTGTGGCATTCAATGCGGCGAACCCCACGCTGCGGTAGATTGGCGCGGCGGTACAGCATCGGTCCCAGCACTTGCTCCCGGAAGAATGACAGCATACCCATCGCTTCGAAAAGTTCGCCCCTTCCCAGTTTAACCACCGCATAATGAAGCCAGATCCAGGCTCGGGACTCAAACCACTCCGGCGTCATGTCAGGCCACTGGGCCCGAAATTGTGCCAGATGTCGCTCCAGGGCATGGCGATCGCGAGAAAATAACACTACCGGCTCCTCAACGCGTTGAGTGAGCATGTCCAGGGTGACAAATTTCAGATCGACATGGAGGAGTTCAGGACCATACAGGCATATCAGCAGGCGAGGCTCTCCGACATGTTCCCCGGTGAACGCATGCAGCAGGTTGCCTGCTGTTCCGGCGAACGCCACACGCTGCGCCATGATTTCATCATAGTAAAGAGGGTCTACCACAACGACAAAATCCAAATCGGAGTATTGATCAAATCCGCCATGAATAAGCGATCCGCCCCCGAGCAGGGAGTGAATCCGGGCGTCAGACTGAACGTTAAGCTTGAGTTGCTCTGCAAAACTTCTGTGTAAATCGGGTAACGTACTAAGCATACTTTTTCCTGTTCACAAAAAATACAAAGCATTACAGAATATCGAGTTCGGTATATTCGGGCCAGATATTTTTGCAGGAAGCGTCGTTTCCTCATTGAGTCTCGGGTCCACTATGGGTGGAGAGCCTGAGCCACGTAGCCCGATCCTCCGCTATGCCCGCCGTCAGGGCTTTCAGGCAGGATGGAAACGCTGGCGGATAGTCCCGCCACCAGTTCAATCCCTTCCGGTATCTTATCTAACTGAATACGAACGGGGACTCGCTGCGCAAGTCGCACCCAGCTGAAGGTGGGATTGACATCCGGCAGCCCCAGCCCGCCGGTCTCGTCATTGCTATCATCGATCCCCCGGCCGATACTCTCCACGTGCCCGGTGATGAGCGGGTCAAACCCCATCAGCGAAATGTGTGCGGCGCTCCCGACGCGAATATGACGCAGCTTAGTCTCTTCAAAATAGCCCACCACCCAGAAACTGTGCGCATCGACCACGGCGATCTTTGTCTCTCCCGCCGCGGCGTAGTCGCCGGGGCGGAGCCGAAGATGCGTCACGTAGCCGGTAACCGGGGCGCGCACCGTTGCATGGGATAAATTCAGCTGCGCCAGTTCCAGCGCAGCCAGCGCCCCCTGATAATTGGCCGCCGCGACGCGCGCTGCGCTGCCTGTTTGCTGGATATCCTCGCCGGAAATGACCCCTTTGATGAGCGCGCGTCGCCGGGCGGCATCCTGGCGCATCAGCATTTCATGACGTTTTGCTTCGACGTCGGCCTGCGCGCTGAGCACCGCCAGCTTCAGCCAGCGCGGGTCGATGGCATAAAGCACATCGCCGCGGTTAACCCACTGATTATCCCGCACCGCCACGCTGCTCACCGGCCCGGAAACATCCGGCGCAATCTGCACCACATCTGCCCGAACCCGGCCATCGCGCGTCCAGGGCGTCTGCGCATACTGTTTCCAGAAAATAAACGCCACGCAGGCCGCTACCGCTACTGCGATTAACGTCAGCGCGTAACGGCCCAGCAAAGAGAAAAAAGATTTCATGCGAATAACCCCAGTGTGGTCAGGCCCTGCAAAAGCAGGAAAAAGGTCACGATATAGGTTGAAACATCAAGCAGCGGGCGTAAGGGCAAGCGGCGGTAAAGCCTGCTGCAGGAGAAAAGCGGTACGAGTAGCAGCGTACAGACCAGGGCAATGAGCGCGGTCAGCAGCAGTCCGGGGATAAAAACGCCCCCGATATTGATGTCATTTATCATGGGTGGGTTCCTCGTTCTGCGTCCGTAACGCGCAGTGCAGATCGACCAGTCGGTCGACAAACTGGCATGATTGTTCCTCCCTCGCGGGCAAGCAGCGGTTCGCCATGGCGGCAATGCGCTCGCGTAAGGCTTCGGTCTCCGTTGTGTGGGTAAGACGAGAAAGCACCTCGTGGATATCGCTGCCGGCGGGCGTTTCGCAACGGCGCAGGCGCATCACGCAGAGGCCTATGCGCAGAAAGTGCACCAGGCGATCGAGCGCCCGGGCGGAGGACTGCCCGCTGCGCGGCAAGCGTGGTAGCAGCAGGGCGGCCCGGTCGATCATCAGATTGGTCCAGTGCGTTTCATCGCCTTTAAATACGCCGCTCACGCTGCGGCGAATATCGCGTTGGCACAGTTTCAGCAGACGCTTTATCGCCGCGTCCGCCTGTACGGTTTGCAGCAAACTCATGCCGATAACCGCAAAGCCGGTCGCGAAAAACAGGGCGATCGCGGTGTTGGCCGCGTCGGCGAAGTCGCCGCTGTAGCGCGCGCCCAGCTCGCACAGTACCGGCAGCGTCAGGGTGATCCCCATGGCCATAAAGGTCGTGGGGGGCCGCGCCTGCAGCGATCCGGCAAGCAGATAGACCGGGGCAAGCACCGCCACCAGCACGGGGAAATCGCTGAGCGGAGGAAGCAGGGCGAAGCTATAGATAAGGCTTATCACTACGCCCCAGACAGAGCCGATAATATATTTCACAATATGCGGGGCCGGCGTGTCGAAACTGCCAAACAGCGTGCAGCAAACCCCAAGAATCGACACCGCCGTGCCGCCATCGGGCCAGGCAGAGTAAATCCATAGCAGACAGCCGCTCAGAATGATGACAAAAGCGCCCAGCGCCGTGCGGGCGGCGCTGAGGGGATCGCGATGGAAAACGTATCCTGTCGCCGCACGATCTTCTGCCTGCGCTGGCGCAGGTCTGGCGTGATGAATGGCCTCTGAAAGCCGCTCACACTGCTGCAGGAGGGTAATCAACTCAGCGATATAGCGTAAGAAATTTACCCGCAGCGCATCTTCAAAGGTCAGCGCCTGCGCCGCGAGCCGCTGCGCTAACTGCGCGCTGCGCTGGTGCAGCGCTTCTGCGGCGTTTTTGCGTTGGCCGGTATCGTCGCAGGTCAGCCAGACCTGCACGTCATTGAGTAGAGCCTGCATCGCGGCGGGCATCTCGGCGATGATCTGCAAACGATCGCGCACTTCGCCGTTGACAATCACTAACCGCGCCAGCCTGTCATGGAGCGCTTTCCTGGCCTGGCGGGCCGGAACCGAAAGGGCAAAATCATACGGGATATGGTGGCTGATACCCTGCAGAAACTGTAGCGCCAGCGCCAGATGCAGCGGCTCTGACTGCGCGTCGGCCTTGCCTGCCAGGGTGTCGGCAATCCGCTGGCGCGCGGCGTGCAGCGTCTGGGCTAATTTGCTGTTGAACAGCCCTGATATCCGGGCAGGTAAAATGTAGCGGTGAATCAGCGCGGCGCAGACGATACCGATCGCGATTTCCTGTACCCGGATGAGGGCGATGTTAAACACCGTGCCGGGATCGGCGACGGCGGGAAAACCAATCAGGCTTGCGGTATAACCGGCCAGCACAAAGGCATAGGCGCGGGGCGTGCGTTCAAGCAGGGATAAATAGAGGCAGAAGGTGATCCAGCCTGCCAGAATTACGCTACATAGAATTGGCGTATTCACAAACGTCGGCACAATCAATACCGTGGCCCCCGCGCCGGCCACGGTACCGGCCAGGCGATAAAGGCTTCTGCTCAGGGACGCGCCCACCGAGGTTTGCGACACGATGTAGACGGTGATGATGGCCCATGAGGGCCGTTCAAGGCCAATCGCCAGGGCAACGTAATAGGCGAGCATCGCGGCGGCAAAACTCCTGACGGAATAGAGCAGGGCATGGGCGTCGCTCAGCAGCGAGGGAGAGGCTATGCGGCCTGACCAACGGCTTATCGCGTGTAAAAAACGGCTGTGATGGGAAGTTAATGTGCTCATGCCGGGAATTATTCCCGCTTTGCGCGTCTCCTTAAATACTCTATTCTGTCAAAAAATACCTAAATGTTGCCAATGAGATGCCATCCAGACTTGCCCATACCCTGTTTGATCCCGATAGCACGCCGAGCCCTGCCGTCGCGCGGCATATTGATTTCGTTGATTACGCGGCAGAAGTGCCGGTTCATACCCACCGCAAGGGACAACTGATCGTTGCCCTCTATGGGGCGGTGATTTGTCGTGCGGAAAACGATATCTGGATAGTGCCGCCAGACTGCGCGGTGTGGATCCCCGGCGGGATCCCGCACAGCGCCAAAGCGACCTGGAATGCGCATCTCAACTATTTGTTTATTGAACCCGGCGCCGCCGCGCTGCCGGAGAAATGCTGCACGCTGGCTATTTCGCCGCTGATTAAAGCGTTAGTTGACCGCTTAACGAATGCGGACGTCGATTACGCCGCGGAGAGCCATGTCGGCAGGCTGACCAGAGTGACGCTCGATGAGCTGGCCACCATGCCGCAGCAGAAGCTGAGTCTGCCGGTTTCGGCGCATCCTAAGATCCGCGCCATGGCGGATGCGCTGGTCAGCCACCCGGAGGATCGCAGCACCTTTAAAGTTTGGGCGAAACGGCTGGCGCTCAGCGAGCGCTCATTAGCGCGCCTGATGCTGCGCGAAACCGGCCTGACCTTCGGGCGATGGCGTCAGCAGCTGCATTTGATTATTGCCCTGCGGGAGCTGGCAAGCGGGGTATCGGTGCAAAACGTGGCGGCTAATCTGGGGTATGAGTCGGTCAACGCGTTTATCACCATGTTCAGAAAAACGATGGGGAGCACCCCCGCGCACTACTTTGCCGGTCGAAGAACGGCAGATCCCTGAGCGGCGCGCAGACTGGATGCGGAGTGAGGCGCTTAATATCCGCCGCGGCCACAGCGCCGCGGCGAGCGCAAAATTTAGTCAGAGAAGGGCGGGGTCGGCTGGCGTAATCCCGTCGTATCCGGGTTGCCGATGCTGCGGCGCCATGCGCCGGGGGCCTGGCCGAACTGACGCTTGAAGCTGCGGTTGAAGGACTGCTGGGAGTCAAAGCCCAGGGCGATCGCCACGTTCAAAATCGGTTCGTCGCTGTGGGCTAAGCGCTCGACCGATTTTTGTAGTTTTTGCGCGCGAATATACTCGGCGAGAGGATAACCGGTATGCTCCTTAAATAGCCGCTGCAGATGCCATTTCGAATAGCCGGCTCGCCTGGCGACGGTGCCAATATCCAGACGGCTATCAAGATTGTTGTCGATCCAGTCGAGTAAATCGTGAATGAATGCGCCAGTGTTCATCTGATGTACCTCTACGCAGCGTCTAAAAAAGCATCTTTATCTGTTGCATTTAAAGGTGGCCCGTTTATGCACTAATTGCAAGTTTTATTATTGCATTTAAATCCATGCCGGAAACGCGCCATTTTTTAGGCGCCAGGAATAGCACATAAAGTGCAACAATTATTCTTGCACTTAATTAAGCGCCTTCCTACAATCGCCGCGATAGTGTATTCGCAACTGTTACAGTTTTGTGGCGATGAACGACACAAATGGCCTTAAGCCAGCCCGGACAAAGGAAGTGGCGCGGTGTCTTCCGCTGCGTCTTGCCCGGCGGCTACCAATACCGGAATAAAAATAATGAGCCTGCAAAAATACTGGGGTAACTTTCATCTGACTGTGCCGGGCGTGATGCTGCTCTCGGCGCTCCTCGTTGGATGCGATGAGGGCGTCGCGCAAAACGCCGCGCCGCAGGCGCCCGCCGTCAGCGCCGCTGATGTGGTCGTCAAATCCATTAGTCAGTGGGACAGCTTTAACGGTCGGATTGAAGCGGTGGAAAGCGTCCAGCTGCGACCCCGCGTCTCCGGCTACATTGACAAAGTGAATTACACCGACGGCCAGGAGGTGAAAAAGGGGGAGGTGCTGTTCACTATCGATGACAGAACCTATCGCGCCGCGCTGGAACAGGCGCAGGCGACGCTGGCGCGAGCCAAAACGCAGGCCAGCCTGGCGCGAAGCGAGGCTAACCGTACCGATAAATTAGTCAATACCAACCTGGTCTCCCGCGAAGAGTGGGAGCAGCGCCGCGCCGCGGCCACTCAAGCGCAGGCCGACATTCGAGCCGCCCAGGCGGCAGTCGACGCCGCGCAGCTTAACCTGGACTTCACCAAAGTGACCGCACCTATCGATGGCCGCGCCAGCCGGGCATTGATCACCAGCGGTAACCTCGTCACCGCCGGCGACAGCGCCAGCGTGCTCACCACGCTGGTGTCGCAGAAGACGGTTTACGTCTACTTTGACGTGGACGAGTCGACCTACCTCCATTATCAAAATCTCGCCCGCAGCGGGCAGGGCGCGTCCAGCAATCACCTGGCTCTGCCGGTTGAGATTGGCCTGGTTGGCGAAGAGGGCTACCCCCATCAGGGCAAAGTGGATTTTCTGGATAATCAGTTAACGCCGAGCACCGGCACCATCCGGATGCGCGCGCTGCTGGATAACGCGCAGCGTCAGTTCACGCCGGGTCTCTTTGCCCGCGTCCGCCTGCCGGGCAGCGCGGAATTCAACGCCACGCTTATCGATGATAAAGCGGTGTTGACCGATCAGGATCGCAAATATGTTTATGTCGTTGATAAAGAGGGTAAAGCGCAGCGCCGTGATATTACGCCGGGCCGTCTGGCCGACGGTTTGCGCATCGTGCAGCAGGGGCTGAAGCCGGGCGACAGAGTCATCGTCGATGGTCTACAGAAAGTGTTTATGCCGGGCATGCCGGTTAACGCGAAAACCGTGGCCATGACCGCCAGCACCGTCCTCAACTGATCCCTTGACCTGAGAATCCAACCCATGGACTTTTCCCGTTTTTTCATCGACAGGCCGATTTTTGCCGCCGTTCTGTCGATTCTGATTTTTATCACCGGATTAATCTCCATCCCGCTGCTGCCGGTGAGCGAATATCCTGACGTCGTACCGCCCAGCGTGCAGGTGCGCGCGGAGTATCCGGGCGCCAACCCGAAAGTGATTGCTGAGACCGTGGCAACGCCGCTGGAAGAGGCGATCAACGGCGTTGAAAATATGATGTACATGAAATCCGTCGCCGGTTCTGACGGCGTACTGGTGACCACCGTAACCTTCCGTCCGGGTACCGATCCCGATCAGGCGCAGGTTCAGGTGCAAAACCGGGTATCGCAGGCCGAAGCGCGTCTGCCGGAAGATGTGCGGCGTTTGGGGATCACCACCCAGAAGCAGTCGCCGACGCTGACGCTGGTGGTGCATCTGTTTTCGCCAAACGGTAAATACGACTCCCTGTACATGCGTAACTACGCCACGCTGAAGGTGAAGGATGAACTGGCGCGCCTGCCCGGCGTCGGCCAAATTCAGATCTTCGGCTCGGGCGAATACGCGATGCGCGTCTGGCTCGATCCCAACAAGGTGGCGGCGCGCGGGTTGACCGCATCGGATGTGGTCACGGCGATGCAGGAGCAGAACGTCCAGGTTTCCGCCGGGCAGCTTGGCGCCGAGCCGCTGCCGAAAGAGAGCGACTTTCTGATCTCCATTAACGCCCAGGGGCGCCTGCATACCGAAGAAGAGTTTGGCAATATTGTCCTGAAAACAACGCAGGACGGTACGGTCGTCCGCCTGCGCGACGTGGCGCGTATCGAAATGGGCTCCGGCAGCTATGCGCTGCGTTCCCAGCTGAACAATAAAGACGCGGTCGGGATTGGTATCTTCCAGTCGCCGGGGGCGAACGCCATCGATTTGTCTAACGCGGTGCGCGCCAAAATGGACGAGCTGTCGAAGCGTTTCCCGCAGGATATGAAATGGGCGGCGCCTTACGATCCGACGGTATTTGTTCGCGATTCCATTCGCGCGGTGGTGCAAACGCTGCTGGAAGCGGTGGTGCTGGTTGTGCTGGTGGTGATCCTGTTCCTGCAAACCTGGCGCGCGTCGATTATTCCGCTGATCGCGGTGCCGGTTTCGGTGGTGGGTACCTTCAGCATTCTCTACCTGCTGGGCTTCTCGCTGAATACCCTGAGCTTGTTCGGGCTGGTGCTGGCCATCGGCATCGTGGTGGATGACGCCATCGTGGTGGTGGAAAACGTCGAGCGAAATATCGAGGAAGGGCTGGCTCCGCTCGCCGCGGCGCATCAGGCGATGCGTGAGGTGTCCGGCCCGATTATCGCCATTGCGCTGGTGCTGTGCGCGGTGTTTGTGCCGATGGCGTTTCTCTCGGGCGTAACCGGCCAGTTCTACAAGCAGTTTGCGGTGACGATCGCCATCTCCACGGTGATCTCCGCCATCAACTCGCTGACGCTCTCTCCGGCGCTGGCCGCGCTGCTGCTAAAACCGCACGGCGCGCCGAAAGACTTCCCGACCCGGCTTATCGACCGTCTTTTCGGCTGGATTTTCCGTCCGTTTAACCGCTTTTTCCACCGCTGCTCGAACGGCTATCAGGGGCTGGTGGGAAAAACGCTCGGACGACGCGGGGCGGTGTTTGTGGTCTATGTGCTGCTGCTCTGCGCGGCGGGCGTCATGTTTAAAGCGGTACCCGGCGGATTTATACCGACGCAGGATAAACTGTATTTAATCGGCGGCGTGAAAATGCCGGAAGGTTCTTCGCTGGCGCGCACCGATGCGGTGATCCGCAAAATGAGCGAAATCGGGATGAATACCGAAGGCGTGGATTACGCGGTCGCGTTTCCGGGGCTTAACGCGCTGCAGTTCACCAATACGCCGAATACCGGAACGGTCTTCTTTGGCCTGAAGCCGTTCGACCAGCGTAAACATTCGGCGGCGGAAATTAACGCTGAGATCAACGCGAAAATCGCGCAAATCCAGCAGGGCTTTGGCTTCTCTATTTTGCCTCCGCCGATTTTAGGGCTCGGCCAGGGTTCCGGCTATTCGCTCTATATTCAGGACCGGGCAGGTCTTGGCTATGGTGCGCTGCAAAGCGCGGTAAACGCGATGTCCGGTACCATTATGCAGACGCCGGGGATGCACTTCCCGATCTCCACCTACCAGGCGAACGTGCCGCAGCTGGATGTCCAGGTCGATCGTGATAAGGCGAAAGCGCAGGGCGTGTCGCTCACCGATCTGTTTGGTACGCTGCAAACCTATCTGGGATCGTCTTACGTCAATGATTTTAACCAGTTCGGGCGGACCTGGCGCGTGATGGCGCAGGCTGACGGCCCGTTCCGCGAAAGCGTGGAGGATATTGCCAATTTGCGCACGCGGAATAATCAGGGCGAAATGGTGCCAATCGGCAGTATGGTGAATATCAGCACCACCTACGGGCCGGACCCGGTGATTCGCTACAATGGCTATCCGGCGGCGGATTTGATTGGCGATGCCGATCCGCGCGTACTCTCTTCCTCGCAGGCGATGACGCAGCTGGAGAAGATGTCCGGCCAGATATTGCCGAACGGGATGAATATCGAATGGACGGATCTGAGCTTCCAGCAGGCCACGCAGGGCAATACGGCGCTGATCGTCTTCCCGGTGGCGGTGCTGCTGGCGTTCCTGGTGCTGGCGGCGCTGTATGAAAGCTGGACGCTGCCGCTGGCGGTGATTCTTATCGTGCCGATGACGATGCTCTCCGCGCTGTTTGGCGTCTGGCTGACCGGCGGCGATAACAACGTGTTCGTACAGGTGGGGCTGGTGGTGCTGATGGGGCTGGCCTGTAAAAACGCGATTCTGATCGTGGAGTTTGCCCGCGAGCTGGAAATCCAGGGGAAAGGGATCATGGAAGCGGCGCTGGAGGCGTGTCGCCTGCGTTTACGCCCGATTGTGATGACCTCTATCGCCTTTATTGCCGGGACCATCCCGCTGATCCTCGGTCACGGCGCGGGCGCGGAAGTGCGCGGCGTTACCGGGATCACGGTGTTCTCCGGGATGCTGGGGGTGACGCTGTTTGGTCTGTTCCTGACCCCGGTGTTTTACGTGACGCTGCGTAAATTCGTGACGCGCGGTAAACCTGCTGAGGACGTTTCGCCGGCGTAGGGTGCGGCAGATAACAAAAAACCGCCTTCACTGTGAAGGCGGTTTTTTGGCGCTCAAGGAAAATTAATGGGCTTCTTTATATTTGGCGATAAGTTCAGGCACCGGATCGCACCCGCTGGTATCGGCTTTTTTCACTTCTTCCAGCGCGCTTGCCACGGTGTGGCGTGCCAGTACCTGTAGCGAAGCCTGCTCCGCTTCATCGGCGATAGATTTGAAGTACCAGCACGCGTTCGCGCTGACCACGCAGCGGGCGGGGACGTCAGGGCGCGACGCCCACAGTTTTTTATCTTCGATAACGGAGACGTAGATATCGCGCAGGGTGATCTCTTCCGCCGGGCGGCCAAGATGAATAGAGCCGTTGCGGCCAAGCGTTGAGACAATAATGCCGTCACGCGTGAGAGGAACCATGAGTTTGCGGATAAAGCTCGGGTTCGCTTCCAGGCCGTAGGCCAGAATCGCGCTCGTCGAACGTTCACCCAACTGCTCCGCCATTGCTACGCTGAGAACCATCTGCAAAGCTGTCGGGAAGCGGTAATCTAACATTTTCTTATCCTGGGTAGCGGTGAATCTTGTTCTTTTTGGCACCGCAGAGGTGAGTAAGCAATAAACAACAATATACCAAATACGGTAATTTTTTTGAAGCAATCTGCGCTTTTCCCGCCAGGTAAAAAAGCGTGAGTGAGAGCGGGGCCAGCCGATGCCTCACGCCATGGCGTGAGGCACTGATGAAAAAGGTATCAGCATTTAATACCCGCTCGGGCGCACAGAACCCCCGGGGTCTTAATGGGCGTTTATCGTTGAAGTTGAATGAGATGGGTAGCCATCCCCCATCTGAGCGCGGCGCATTTGCCGTCCGTAAAATCGAAAACAGAGTAACTCGCATTGGGGTGCGCATAGCGAGAGAAGTTATCGAGAGTCCCCTCTTTAAGTAACGCCAGCACGCCCTGACTGACATGCCCGTGAGAAACAACACCGACGATCTGATGTTCATTGGTATTTTGCAGGTGTTGTAAGAAATTTATCACGCGTCGAGTCGCCTGGGCTAACGACTCTCCCTCCGGGGGACAATAGGCTGCATCAAGGGCGAGCAACGCATCTGCATCACGCGGATTGTCTCGCCTGAAGTGCTCAAAAGATATCCCTTCAAAGCAACCAAACGACTGTTCCTTAAGAGATTCTTCAACTTTTAACGGGCAGCCAAGACCTTCAGACAGCTTCAGCCCCATGTGCAAGGCGCGCCCAAGCGGGGAGCTGTAAACACATTCTATCGGATATGCCTCTTTCGTCAGCGCTGTCAGTAACGCCGCTGTTTCTTGCATACCGCGGTGGGTTACGAAGCTGTCGCGATGCCCCTGAATAATCCCTCTATGATTCCACTCGGTTTCTGCGTGCCTCACCCATATCACTTTCATCGTATTTGAGATCCGTTATCCAACGATAGTGTCCGCTTCTTGCCATTTGACGCCGGAGTACCCTGATGGAATACCATTTTCCATTGGCCATTCTCTGACATTTCCCAGCATGAGGAACGAAGAGAGGCACAGCTGCCATCTTGATAAAAAGTCCTGTAATGTAATATTGCGAAATTATCTCTAACGCTGATAAGTCTGAAATCGCAACTGAGAAGGGGCGGAATATTTTCTTCAGTAGAAAGTGCCTCTATTGTTCCTGCACGATCAACTAGTACACCCGATCGTGTTATTTCTCTAAATTCCTCATGAAGTATCTGCTCAAGCCATTCCCGCTCTTTGCGCTTGTCGCCATGAAGAGAACATTCGAGTACTTTAAGCGTCTCCAGGGGCATAGTGTTTGTCCTCATAACCTTCGGTCATTCACTCTTAGGGCAATAATCGCTGGAAAGCAACACCCGCTCCCGGCTATCACTGATATTTGGTGACCACATACTCCTCTTCGCTGCGTCGCCAGAAATGTGAAGGAATAAACGGGGATATATACTCATACGAGGGCGCGAAGAAGGATCGTACCTGAGCCCGGCGATAAAAAACGAAAAAACGTATTTTTTATCGAATAGATTAAAAGGTTGTGGCGTTAACTCATCATCAACGTACTGATGGAGTCATCATTTATGACTGCAACAACGCAACCGCTAACACAACAGTGCCGCGATAGTTTTACCTTGGCACGGCATTGGGTCACCGCAGCCAATGTCATTTTCCTGTTTGCAAGCGCACATATCCGGGAGCCGCTGGAGCGGGGAACGCCCCTGAAAAAAAGCGGCGGGCCGGTCATATTTGCTGCGCGCTTTTCCCTCACTATCTGCTACGGGACAGCATACCGCGTCGTATGCTGCCTTGCCGTTCTTTCGTTAACCCGGAGTTCACTATGAACACGTTGTCGTTTTTACATTCCGCCATTAATCAACGTCTGCTGCTGCCCGTGGTGTTTGCTCTGCTGACCACGCCGGTTTTGGCCGCAGGTGACAATAGTACCAATAGCAAAACGCCGGACTGCCCCAGCGGTCAGGTGTATGACAGCACGAAAAAACAGTGCGTCCCTGAAAAAACAAGCCAGCTCAGCGATGAAGATAAAACGCGTTATGCCTATCATCTGGCCAAAAAAGGGGAGTACCAGGCGGCCCTGGACCTGCTCAACACCCTGAAAAATGGCGATACCGCGGAAGCCTGGAATTACCGGGGCTATGCCACGCGTAAGCTGGGCCGTACCGATGAGGGCATCGGCTACTATCAGCGTTCAATCGCGCTCGATCCGACCTATGCCAAAGTACGTGAATACCTTGGTGAAGCATGGCTGGCGAAAGGCCGTCCTGACCTGGCAAAAGAGCAATTGAAAACTATCGCCACGCTGTGCGGCCATAGCTGCGAGGAGTACCGGGATCTTCAGGCAGCGATCGACGGTCATCCTGAGTCCTGAATAAGAGTATGAGGATAAAAAAATTACGACCAGCGGCGTCCGTCAGCATCTTGCTGCACATCTGACACGCCTGTGGCGCTATGGGCTGGTTCTGGTTGTCGAAGAGCTGGTTCAGTCTGCCTGTGCCCGCGCGCTTGAAAAAAGCGCGCGGTTCACCCCGAGGAGGCGGCCGACACGTTGCCCGTCCCGATTGGTTACCCTATCCTGGTTTTATCTCCAATTGACCGGCCCCGGGCAATAGCCGCTGTCAATGTCCTCTGGCCAATTCGTGGCATACGATACCGAGCTGTTCTACGGCATGCAAAAGTGCGGGGGTGGGTTCATTCGCACCGTTCAGGCGCAGGTAGTTTTGCAGTTCCGCCGCGCCCGGGGAAAACAGCGGCCCCGGACTGACGCCAATGCCCAGGGCGAGTGCGCGACGATGTACCTCCAGCGCATCTATCCTGGAGGGGAGTTGAACCCAAATCAAAAAGCCGGCTTCCGGAGCCGCGACGCGCGTGCCCGGTGGGAAGCAGGCTTCAACTCGGGTGATGATAGCGCGCATACCTTCCGCAATCCGCAGCTTTAGATGCCGCAGGTGCCTGTCGTAATCGCCGCTGGCGAGGATCTCGTTTGCCGCGGCTTCAATCAGCGGCGCGCCTGCCCATTCTCCGGCCATGCGGGCCTGCAATACCGCGGAGTGATAGCGTCCGGCAGCAATCCAGCCAATTCGCCAGCCCGGCGCCAGGGTTTTCGACAGCGAACTGCAATAAATCACATTTCCGTCCCTGTCGAAGGCTTTACACGCGGGCGGACGCTGCGCGCCACCGGCCAGATCGCCATACACATCGTCCTCAATGAGCGGGATGCCCTTATCGGCGAGCAGCGCCACCAGCGCCTGTTTGCGCACCACGGGCATGCTGGCACCCAGCGGATTTTGCACCGTGGGTGAGGCAAGCACGGCCGCAGGGCGGTGGCGCTGGATAGCGTCTTCAAGGGGCGCCAACAATAAGCCTTCAATCGGGTCTGTGGGGATCTGTAACGCCTTCAGACCCAGATCTTCCAGCAGCAGAAGCGTGCCGAAGTAGGCGGGCTGCTCAATCGCCACCGCATCGCCCGGCTGGCATACCGCGCGGAGCGCCAGACGTAGCGCCTGGGTTGCGCCTGCTGTAATGATAAGGTCATCCGCGCCAAAAAGAGCGCCCCACTGCGCAGCGCGTGCGGCAATCTTTCTGCGCAGATCCGCTCTTCCCGGGGGCAGGCTATAGCTCTGCCCGCGCGCATCAAGCCGACGACCGGCGGTGTGCAGCGCCCGCTGTAGTGCATCCACGGGAAGCCAGGCGGGATCGGGTAGCGCGGCGCCAAGCGGCACCAGACGCGCTTCGGCGCTACCGAACAGCGACCGGGCAATGGCGGACATAGTTACCGGCACCGGCCCGGGCAAAGAGGCAGCGCGCTGTTCGTTTCCTGAGGCGGCTGGCTGGCGGACAAAATAGCCTGAACGCGGTCGCGCGATAATCAGACCCTCCGCCTCAAGATAACGCAGCGCTTCCAGGGCCGTGGGGAGGCTGACCTGCTCGCGTTCGGCCAGTTTACGCGCGGAGATAATGCGATCGCCTGCCCGTAACGCGCCTGAAGCAAGCGTCAGCCGCAGCATATCGGCTATACGGCGGTAGTGGGGCGTCGGCGGGGATATTTCGGACATCGTCATCTGTATAGTCTGCTTTTTGATAAATCTGACTATACAGGCGAAGCGGGGCGCCATCTATAGTGTGTTCCACACCAACCAGCCGGGGAAATCACATGCACAGCGACAGTTTTGACCTTTCACTTTACTTCCGCCGCATAGGCTATAGCGGGCCTGCGGCAGCGGATACCGCAACGCTACACGCGCTCATGCGTCACCAGCTCTTTGCCATCCCCTTCGAAAATCTGGACGTACAGGCAGGTAAAATCGTGTCGATGGAGCCCGATGATATTGCCAACAAGCTCTTACGGCAGAGACGGGGCGGCTACTGCTATGAACTCAACGGGCTGTTTACCATGGCGCTGGAAGCGCTGGGCATTGCCTGGCGGTTTGTCGCGGCGCGGCCCATGTTCTATCCCGCGCGCCGGCCTAAAACCCATATGGCGGTCGTCGCGGAAGTCGAGGGCCGTCAGTGGCTTTGCGACCTTGGCTTTGGGAGCTACGGTATTCGCGCGCCGCTGGCCCTGGATGAACTTGATACGGACATTATCCAGGATTTCGATACGTTCCGGCTTAGCCGCGATGCGCACGGCGACTATCTGCTGCAGGCAAAAGTTGAGGGAAGCTGGGCCAACCAATACGGTTTTGACCTGTCACCTCAGGAATGGATTGATTTTGCTCCGGCCAATTTCCTTAACTCCACGCACCCCGACGCGGTCTTTGTACAAAAGCTGCTGGTTATACAGCATCAGCCCGAGGGGCGCTTTATTCTGCTGGGCAATATGCTCAAGAGCATTACCGCGGATCGGGTAGAAAAGCAGCGGCTGGAAGACGATGAGATTGCGCATGTACTTGAGCAGCGCTTTGCGTTGTCTGCCCGCTAATTAATCAAAAGGGCCAATGAGTCCAGGCGGAACGGGCACGAAGCAGGGATGCCGGGGGAGCCATCGCGATCGCCATGAGGCGGGAGTGACCGCTTCCCCGTGCCTCTCTCAATCTGTTCATCTGCTGCGACATCAGCAGCAGGCGATTATTTACGTTGCCGGCGGGTATATGAAATAGCAGATAATGCAAATAAAAAACTAAAGCCACTTTTAATAAACAAGGCTATTCAGTTAATTACCACTACAAAAATAAGATAATTCTATCTGAGCTGGCTAACCGCTATCCGCAGTACATATTTTCGCCACACAATCGCCTGCGCCTGGAAATTCATTGCTAACAAGTAGTTACAGCTATACGGCAATATTTTTGGCGATAAAAAATGGTTAAAATAAAATCATCTACTAAAATCAAATTGTTGATTAAATTCATACACTGCTCGTTCGTATTAATTTAGATAATTGGCTCTGTGTCGAATGCCCAAAATTTAAGCAGCGAGTGATGGCTGCTGACGATAATTATCCCGCTCGATATTGCCCTGGGTCTGGCAGGTAAATTCCTGCTCTGGACGTTTGTGTAAAACGACACCGGGCTAATTGAGTTATTTCAAAGGACAACGTAAATGACGAATATCTACGACTCTACCAATATAAGCAGTCAGGAAGCGGCCAGGCACTTGCCTGCGGCTGCTGTAAACAGCGCGAGCGCGGTTTCATGGGGGGCGATATTTGCAGGCGCCGCCGCTGCCGCCTCGCTGGCGCTTATGCTGCTCATGCTTGGCGCCGGATTAGGCCTCACCTCAATCTCTCCCTGGGAAAATCAAGGTTTTGCGGCGGGTACCGTCGGTATTGCCGCCATCGCCTGGCTGACGTTTACCCAAATTGTGGCGTCAGGAATGGGGGGATATCTGGCCGGACGGCTTCGGACTAAATGGGTTGATACGCATACCAATGAAATCTATTTCCGCGATACGGCGCATGGCTTTCTGACATGGGCGGTGGCGCTGCTGGTATCAGCCGTCCTTTTAACCACCACCATCAGTTCACTCATCGGCGGCAGCGCAAAAGTCATTGGTTCCGTTGCCGGGGGCGCGACGGCAACCGCCGTGAATAACGCGGGGGAGGGATCATCGATGTTATCGAAGTCATCGATGGAATATTTTACCCGCTCGCTGTTCAGGGCTAGCGGCTCCACTCCGGCAGGTAACAGCAACGCATCGGGCAATGATGTTATGGCCATGAATCAGCCGGCGCCGCCAAAGGCGGAGTCACCCGCTCAATTAGCCGAGGTGACGGGCATTTTTGCTAACAGTATTTATTCTGGCGCGCTTCCCCAGGATGATCTGACCTATGTGGCGCAGCTGGTTTCTCAGAATACCGGCATCAGTCAGCAAGAGGCCGAGCAGCGGGTACAGGCGGTTTATGATAAAGCCCAGGCTAATTTGAAAGAGGCAAAAGATAAAGCGCAGCAGGCCGCAGACGCCGCCAGAAAAACCACCAGCTACGTCACTCTGTGGTCATTTATTTCTCTGTTAATTGGCGCTTTTGTTGCCAGTCTCTGTGCCACCTATGGCGGCCGTCAGCGTGATTTATAACGTCTAATACTCATTATACGGGAGGAACCTATGCGTTCAATATTGCTTTTCTTTCTGGGTGTGCCAATTCCTATCATTATTTTAATCGCGCTATTTGTGCACTGACTATTTTCCGGCCCCGCAGGAATAGTGGTTAAGTAAATACTGACCCTCGCACATTACCGCTAAAGCATAAATGCCCTTCGAGGGCATTTATGCTTTTTATCAGGCGCTCAGAGGAGCCTGCTGCGCGTCACCAGGGAATCTCTCCGCGACAGAGTGATGTCAACTATCAATAACACCCGCAGTGAATTAACGCTCACGCCTTGCCATCATTAGCGCCAGGTCAACGAGGCGGTTAGAGAATCCCCATTCATTGTCGTACCACGCCAGAATTTTAACCATATTGCCGCCAATCACCAGCGTTGACAGACCGTCGATAATCGACGAGCGCGGGTCACCCTGGTAGTCGCTGGAGACGAGCGGTTCATCGCTATAGCCGAGAATCCCTTTTAGCGGCCCCGCGGCGGCGGCTTCACGAAAGGCATTGTTCACCTCTTCGGCCGTCACCTCTCGCGCCAGCGTCACGGTCAGGTCGACAATAGACACTACCGGTACCGGGACGCGCAGCGAGTATCCCGTTAAGCGGCCATCCAGCTCAGGAATAACTTTGCCCAGCGCCTTCGCTGCGCCGCTGGAGTAAGGCACTATCGACAGCGCAGCGGCGCGAGCGCCGCGCAGATCTTTTTCCGGCTGATCGTGCAGGGCCTGGCTGTTGGTGTAGGCGTGGGTGGTGTTCATTAAGCCGTGCTTAATACCGAAATGCTGGTGCAGAACCTGGGCGGCAGGCGCCAGACCGTTGGTGGTGCAGCTACCGTTGCTGACCACGTAGTGTTTATCCGGGGAGTAGAGGCTATCGTTAACGCCCATCACGATGGTTAAATCATCGTTTTTGCCGGGGGCGGAGATAATCACGCGCTTTGCGCCACCGCGGTGGATATGCACCGCCGCCTTGTCGCGATCGGTGAAGAATCCGGTGGCTTCAATGACGATATCGACTTCACGCTGATGCCACGGGATATTGGCCGGGTCGCGTTCGCTGAATACGGTTATGGGTTTACCGTCAACCACAAGCTGCCCTTCACCGGCGGTAACGTCCGCCTCGAGCTTACCGAGCAGCGAATCGTATTTCAGCAGATGCGCCAGCGTTTTGCTGTCCGTCAAATCGTTGATCGCCACAATCTGAATATCCGAATTGCCCAGTGCAGCGCGCAGTACGTTGCGTCCAATACGGCCAAAACCGTTAATACCGACCTTTACCATGATTAACTCCTTATCCATTGTCTCTGGCGTCAGAGTAGGCCGGGCAGGCTTTGGCGTAAATGACAAAAAAGGATCACTTTACGCCATTTTGCGACAGTGAAATCGCTGGCGATATTCCCCGGGTGTGAGGTGAAGCTGTTTTTCAAACAGCCGTCGCAGGTTAATGCTGCTGCCAAATCCCGTTTGTTCGGCGATACGATCCAGCGTCTCGTTAGTTTGCTCCAGACGCTGCCGCGCGGCGGCCAGACGGGCTTCGGCGACGTAGCGCGCCGGCGAAGCACCGGTTTCTCGGGTAAATACGCGGGTGAAATTCCTTGGACTCATGGCGACCCTTTCCGCCAGTTTATCCACGCTGAGATCGGCGGTGAGGTTTGCGAGCAACCACGCCAGCAGATCGTTAATGGGGCCCAGGGTGCTGGTCTGCTGAAGGTTGTAGCGGCTAAACTGCAGCTGGCCGCCGGGACGACGCAGGTACATGACGAAATCCTGGGCAATATCGCGCGCCAGGCTGAAGCCGTAGTCCTCTTCAACCAGCGCCAGGGTGAGGTCGAAGCCGGAACTGACCCCGCCAGAGGTCCAGATGTGTTCGTCCTGAATGTAGAGCGGACCGCCTTCGACGCGTACCTGGGGAAATTCCGCCTGCAGGGTATCCAGTAGCTTCCAGTGGGTAGTGGCTCGCCTGCCGTCCAGCAGCCCGGTTTGCGCCAGCAGCAGGGCTCCGCCGCATATGGAGGCAATGCGGCGGGCATGGGGAGCCGCAAGGCGCAGCCAGTCAACCACCGCAACCCCTTCCTGCGGGTTTTGACCTCTGCCGGTAATCATGATGGTATCGAGCGGCTCGCGAGGGTCTATCTCATGAAGGCGATGATCGGCCAGCAGATTTAAACCGGACTGACCATGGATCACCTGATGCGGCTGGGTGGTCGCTAGCTGGACCTGGTAGCAAAGCTCCCCGGCGCCTTCCGGGTGCAGACGGTTGGCCTGCATCAGAATGTCGGCAATACCGGCGGATTCAAAAAGCATGCCGCCATCCGGGACAATAATAAGTATCTTCTTCATGTCCTGAAAAGTAATCTTTTTACAGAATAAGTCAACAGAACAGACGGGGAAGGGGAAATTTTTGCCACCGCAGCGACGCTCTCGTCTCGCTCGCTGATGGCGTGACGTCGACGGGATGGGGTTGCCTGATGAGGATGGTCTCGCACAAACTGGACTGGAAAAATAGTACCGAATGTCTGCTATGAGCTAATAGCAGACATAACATCCCCGGGATAGTTTGGGAAAGGATACTCTTCCAGCATCAGTTTCGGTTCATGCTTTCTGAGGCAGGATACTTTATGCTGGTTACTCTCATTTATAGGATACGACCATGATAACTGTAGAGAAATCCGATCCATTTTCTTCAGAATCCCATCGCTTAATCGAAATGCTATCAGCTGAACTTGCCGCTATTACGGGGGATAGTGGCAAAAGCAATTTCACCGTTGAAGCAATGAATGATGACAAAGCCTTATGGGTATTGGCAAAGAATACTCATGGCGAAGCAATAGGATGCGGCGCTATTCGGCCGATAACGCAAAATATAGCCGAGCTTAAAAGAATGTTTTCAGACCGAAGCGTGCCTGGAGTTGGGGGAGCTTTACTCACTTTTCTGGAAACATCTGCAAAAGATATGGGATATAGCGAACTCAGACTGGAAACCCGACACATCAACCATCGGGCAGTAAATTTCTACGAGAAAAATGGATATATTCGTATTGAAAATTACGGCCCCTATGTCGGTAGGACAGAAGCCGTGTGTTTCTCAAAAGCATTGCGCTGATTGTATTAATTGGACCCGCTTTCCGCTCCAGGCACAACGCTGTCTACCAAACTCCACCAATGCCCATTTAGCTATAGCGTTAAGGCTGTGAGAGTAAAGACAGATAATGATAATGCGCAGGATCGTGTGTTGCGCTCATGCAGAACCATGGTCATCGCGGTTTCTGCATCGACGCGGAGCTGCCGGAGGAGGGCGTAGAGGCCGGCATGACCGAGGAGCGGGATTCCTCCCGGAGAAAACGCGCGGAGTATACAGGCACTTTAAAGGGACCATTTCTCCATGGCGATTCACTGTGCCTGTTTCTGGCTGATATATTCCTCTAATCCCTTTGCCAGAACATCGAAAACCAATTTGCAGCACAGACTATTGCGCAGGTCTTCGTGCATGACGATCCAGGTATCAAGATAGAAAGAAAAGAAATTCGGCAGTAATCTCTGCAGTGGAACAGAGCCATTGGCCAACTGCACCTGGCATATGCCAATGCCGGCCCCGGCGCGAATAAGATTCAGCTGAGCCACGTCGCTGTCGGTGCGCATGGAAAATGCATTCCGGCTTAGCTGAGGGAATTTTTCCAGGGCCTTACGGATGAAAGGCGTATCCTGATCAAAGCCAATCAGCGCATGTTTCAGCAGATCTTCGCTATTTTCAGGCGTGCCATGTCGTGCAAGATAGGACGTCGATGCGTGGAGACCGAGTTCAATGCGGCCAACGCGACGCGCAATAAGCTGTTCCTGTACTGGCGTGGTCATGCGTACAGCAATATCGGCTTCCCTGTGCAGTAAATCCTGAACCCGGTTCGACAGAACTAATTCAATCGTTATTTGTGGGTGAGACTCCCTGAGCCTGGCAATAAGCGGCGGCAGAACTTCAACGCCGATAACGTCACTCGCGGAGACGCGGACGACGCCATGAATGGACGCGCTGTTATGACTAAAGTTGGAGGCTGTGCGCGCTAGCGTATTCGCGGTGCTCTCCATCGCTTCGGCATGCACCCTCAGCGCCAGCGCCGTTTCAGTCGCCAGCAAGCCCGTCTGCGACCGCGTGAACAACACCTGGCCCAGAGCGGACTCGAGCGCAGCGATATGCCGTCCCGCCGTAGGCTGCGTAATCGAAAGCCTGCGTGATGCGCCGGAAAGCGAGCCTTCCCTGAGCACAGCCAGAAATGTTCGGTACCACTCCCATGGGATAGATGTATTCATACAAATTTGTATAGCTGCCCTATAAAGATATGCAATTCCATTTAGCTCTGCCTGTACGTACGCTGTCAAGGTCAAATCAGCAAAGAGGCAGACAATATGGAAACCCGAGGTAAAGTCCTGATACTTGGCGCAACCGGCGGAATCGGTGGTGAAACGGCGCGCCGGCTCATTCAGAACAAATGGGACGTTCGTGCACTAAAACGAGGACTTCATGGCAGTGAACGACGTGGTGACATCCAGTGGGTAGGGGGCGACGCTCTCGACCCGGAGCAGGTCGCCGCTGCGGCAGCAGACTGTAGCGCGATCGTTCACGCCGTCAATCCGCCCGGCTACAGAAACTGGAAGCATCTGGTGCTGCCTATGCTGCGCAACACGATTGGCGCAGCAGAACGAACCGGCGCCTTGATCGTGCTTCCCGGCACCGTTTACAACTATGGTCCTGACGCTTTTCCGCTATTACGGGAAGACGCTCAGCAGACGCCGGTCACCAGGAAGGGAGCGATCAGGGTACAAATGGAGAAAGAACTGGCGGCCTATTCACAGCGTGGCGGGCGGGTATTGATCGTCCGCGCGGGGGATTTTTTTGGTCCACGCGCCGGTAATAACTGGTTTTCTCAAGGTCTGATTAAGCCCGGCAAGCTGCCTGGCGTCATTACCAATCCAGCTTCGTTTGCAACCGGTCACCAGTGGGCTTACTTACCTGATGTCGCGGAAACGATAGCTGCGCTGCTGGCACGACGCGAGGAGCTTGAGCCCTTTGCACGTTTTCATATGCAAGGTCATTGGGATGCCGACGGCAGCGAAATGGTCAGCGCGATTCAACGCACAGCGGCACGCTATGGCGGCATGGCCAAAATACAATCATTTCCGTGGTGGTTGATGTCCCTGGCAGCACCTTTCAACGCAACCTTACGCGAACTTCTGGAGATGCGGTACCTGTGGCGCCAGCCGGTTCGCCTGGACAATACGAAACTGGTGAATTTTTTAGGTGCCGAGCCTCACACCCCTCTTGATGAAGCTGTCCATGCGACATTACAGGGCCTGGGCTGCATTGATCGTACCGAGATGCCTCGTATAACAATATAGAGACGCTCCAGGGTTGCATCTGGCATGAAGCGGACAGGCTAATTGGGCTGAAGGTCCGCTATGAGCGAAAAGCGGACATCGTCCAGTTTAAACAGATGTCCGCAATACATGTCGTTAATACAGATAAGCAATAGTCTTTGATTATTCAATCAGTAAGAATCAGCATTTAATACATATCCTTTACGAGCACTGAGCCAGGCAAGATAAGCTAAGCCCAGAGCAATAAAGGACAGAATAGCGCCCGCCCAGTTCGGTGAGGCCAGACCAAACCCTGCGGCAATAGTTACCCCGCCAGCCCATGCGCCCAGCGCATTTCCCAGATTAAACATGCCAATATTGACCGATGCTGCCATCGTGGGGGCACCCGCCTGGCTTGCCCGTTCCATTACCAACTTCTGAATAGGCGATACTGTCGCAAAGCCGAATGCCGCCATCAGGAATACTGAAATTCCGGCAATCCACTGATGTTCGACTCCCACCCAAAATACCAGTAGTACTAGCCCCTGAGCCGCGAGGGTGACGAAAAGCGTGCCAAACAAGGAGCGATCGGCAAATCGTCCGCCAATCCAGTTGCCAACGGCAAGTCCGAGACCAAACAACACCATTAACCCCGCCACGCCGCCTTCGGAGAAACCGGCCTCTTGAACCATCATCGGCGCAATATAGGTGATAGACGTGAAAAAGGCTGCCGGGCCGAAAATAGTAATCCCCATGACCAGCAGCACCTGCGGATCAACAAAGGCCCGAAGCTCGTTACGTAAAGCAATAGGCTTACCTTTCGCAATGTGTGGAACCAGTATGGCTACGCTTGCCATTGTCAGCAGACCGATACCAGCAATTACCCAGAATACCAGTCTCCAGCTAAATGTCTGAGCAAGCCACGTCCCGGCAGGCACGCCGAGAAGATTGGCTAATGTCAGCCCCGAAAACATAAAGGCGATGGCACTTGCCTGACGACCGGGCGCGACCAGCGATGCAGCAATAATTGAACCTATACCGAAAAACGCTCCGTGATTAAATGAGGTGATAATACGACCCACAACCGCTACCGCCATCGTCGGCGCAAGTGCTGTAATAACATTGCCCAGAGTAAAAATTCCCGCTAACGCGATCAGCATAGCCTTACGAGGAACTCTTGCGCCCAGCACGGTTAACAGCGGTGCGCCGACAAAGACGCCAAGCGCGTAGGAAGTCGCCATCAATCCCGCTTTAGGAATACTGACACTAAATTCTGCGGCAATTTGCGGGAGAATTCCGGCAATGACAAATTCAGTCAGACCGATACCGAATGCTCCGACAGCAAGGGCGAAAAGTGCGATAGGCATTGCAACTCCATTATCTGTTTTGTGGCTTAATAATATTAGGTGGAATAAAGTATATTCATATTTTCATTCAGAATGAGAAGCCATATGAGTACATTTGATAAAGAAAAAGATGGTATTCGGCAGACAAGGCATAAACCAGCGGAACTGGACGCCATTGACCGAAAAATATTAGGTGCCTTAGCGGATGACGCAGGCCGCAGCTATACGGAGTTGAGCGAGATTGTGAATTTATCGGCCCCCGCAGTTCACGATCGCGTAAAACGACTGAAGCGTGATGGGGTAATCAAGGGTACCGTGGCGGTACTGGATGGCTGCAAACTGGGACGGACCCTTTTAACGTTCCTTGTTATCGATACCAGCAGCTATCATGCGACACGTGCCCTTTTGCAGTTCACCAACCGCAAGGAAGTGGAAGAATTACATACCGTCGCCGGTGACGGCTGCGTCTTTATCAAAGTGCGGGCCGCCGATACCGAATCGCTGGAAAATTTCCTGATGGAGATTCAGAGCCTTGAGGGTGTACGCTCTGTGCGCAGCTATATCGCGCTTTCTACGTTCCTGGAACGTGGCCCTTCACCTGATTCAGCTTGATAAGAGCAGGCTTGTCAAAGATAACTCAGTTCTTTTACAAATAAATGTCCGCTTTTGGCACGCAGCAGACGGCCATCGGACGCGCAATCCGCCATGGACGAGGAGCGGACTTTCTATTTTGCAGATACTCAAAAGCGGTGTCCCGCAATCAGCGATTACCAACCTTAAAGCGACGCCTCGGCCAGTAATGCGGCCTGTACCGCAGGACGGGCATTGATCGTTTCCCTGTACGCCAATAGCGCAGGCCAGCGCTCCAGTGAGATTGAGAAGAATTTACACCAGCCCAGCACAGTGAAAAGGTAGGCATCAGCCACGCTGAAGGATGGGCCAGTCAGATAGGTTTGTTCGTTGAGAGTCTCCTGAAGGAAATCGAACTGTCGGAACAGCTTCTCACGAAAAATCGCTCTGACCTCTTCGGGCAGCGCGGGATTGAACAACGGTGCCGAGCCAGCATGTATTTCACTGGTGATAAAGTTAAGCCATTCCTGCAGACGCACCCGAGCCCAGCTGCCAGCGCGGGGCGCCAGGCCGTGCTCTGGTTTTAGATCGGCGAGGTACTGCACGATGGCCGGGCCCTCAGTGAGTATCTGACCATCATCGAGCTCAAGGGCCGCGACATAACCTTTAGGATTAATGGCGCGGAAGTCGCGACCATCAGCGGTGATCTTGCTTCTGTTGTTGACTCTAACCAGTTCAAACTCAAGTTGCAGTTCGCGCAGCACAATGTGCGGCGATAACGAACAGGTATCCGGGGCGTAATAGAGTTTCATTTTGTCTCCGTTAAAGGTGAAAAGCGGTCGGGGGACGTCCTGAACTCACTGTATTTGACGCGGAATGCGCTGTAAAATTAATGATAAAGAAAACAACTATTAGCTGAGCTACTGATAATCATGATGAACCTTTTACATTGGCGCTTACTGGTGGCCGTGGCGGATGCCGGCAACATCTCGCGCGCCGCAGAGGAGATAGGAATGACTCAGTCCGGCGCCAGCCAGGCAATCGCCCAGCTAGAGTCTTCACTGGGATTTTCGGTATTTATACGTGAGCGACGATATATCGGCGTGACCGCGCTGGGCGGGCAGGTTGTTGAACATGCAAGAAACATGCTTTCGCAGCTGAATGCCATCCGCGAACTGGCCGATGAGAGCCGGGGTTTAAATCGCGGGCGCATTCGCCTGGCCAGCTTTCCATCAGTGACGTCCACCTTGTTGCCTGGACTGCTGCGGGACTTTAAGCGCCTGTATCCGGGTATTGACGTCGTCATCCTGGAAGGCTCGGACGAGGAGGTCGAGGAGTGGCTGGCCGCTGATACCGTTGAACTGGGGGTAGTCATGAATCCCGAACCCGGCCGTGCTGACGTTGTATTAGGGCAGGATGCATGGGTAGCGGTACTGCCAGCCACTCATCGGCTGGCACATCATGCCAGGACGTGTGGCATAACGCTAAAGGCGCTGGCAGACCAGCCCTTTATTCTGGCGACAGGCGGATGCGCCGTTAATGGCAAAAGCCTGGTGGAAAAGGCGGGTCTGCAACTTGTTGATATACGCGTGACGGTACGCGACTGGATTAGCGCCTGTAAGCTGGTCGCGGAAGGGATGGGCGTCGCCATTGTGCCTGAATCAGCCCTTCCAGAGGCGTTGCGCAATCTGTGCGTGGTGCCAGTGACGCCTGCTATACACCGTGAGTTTCGGCTGGTCTGTTCGTCATCCGGAACGTCTTCCGGCGCAACGCAGGCGCTACTTAACGCGCTACGTAAACGAGGATGAGCGGGCACGCGGCGAACCGGATCGTCAGCGATAAGTGACAAACCGGCTTATTGTTTATATCGGCGCAGGCTGGAGGCGGGATGCCGAAGGAGGGCTGATTCGGGGCGTATTGGGCGGCGCACCAGCTCTCCCCCACAGTTCGGGCACCGGCCTTGCAGCCGCTGAGTCACGCAGTCAACGCAAAAGGTGCATTCGAATGAACAGATGTACGCGCTTGTTGATTCTGGCGGCAGATCGTTATCACAGCATTCACAATTAGGGCGAAGTTCAAGCATGGTGATCTCCTGCTATTAAATAAAGGGGCGTCATGAGCGCGCGAGGGGCATCTGCCTGTCCCGTATTCGAACCGCTGCGCTTAATCTGCACGAGATGAGCATGATCGACAGGTCGAAAAAAAGCAAGAGATTGAGTGGCTTATCAGTACCAACCGCTTCTGGCGCTGGTGGTTGGGGGAAAAGACCGCTGAGCCTGTGCAGCGTGAGAAGAGGACGTTAATAGAGGAATAAAAACATCGCCAGATTTGCCCGTGGCGGCTACAGTTAAAAATATTTAACTGGTATGACCACATGGGCGGATATCTTTTATGAACCTGATAACAATCCCTGTAAAGCAGGGGGATGTTCTGGCTGCCACAGTATGGGAGAGAAGCGATGCTAAAGCGCTGGTGATCCTCCATCCTGCCACCGCGGTATCACAGGCGTTTTACAAGGACTTCGCTGAGTACCTTTACGCAATGGGATTCAATGTTCTGACCTACGACTATCGGGGGATAGGTCATTCCAGGTCAGGCACGCTGCAACACTGTCATGTCTCTATGTCCGACTGGATCGAGCAGGATGTCGGCTGCGTTACCGCCTGGGCAAAGCTGCGTTTCCCCAGTCTTCTGCTGATGGCGGTAGGGCACAGCGTTGGCGGGCACGCTATTCTGCTTTCGACGGCCACCCGGTCGCTGCATGCGGCGGTTCTTGTTGCTTCGCACGCTGGCGTCACCCGCACAATTCAACAAACGCAGGAAAAGCTCAGAGTTTGGTTTTTATTACGTATTCTGGCGCCGGTTCTGTGTCGTACCTTTGGCTATATGCCTGCCAGACGCCTCGGGCTGGGGGAAGATTTACCCGCGCCCGTCATGCTGCAATGGGGGCGCTGGAGTGCCATGCCCGACTATTTTTATGACGATCGCGCCTGGGATGCGCGTCGACGGGCAAGCGAAGTCACGTTACCCCTTCTGGTACTCGGTTTTGATGACGATCCCTGGGCTAATTCTGCAGCGATTACGCGCCTGATGGCGCCGGTGGAAAACGCAAAAATTGAACGCCGCGAGATCCGGCACGCGGATTATGGTATTCCGGTCATCGGCCACATGGGCTTTTTCCGTACCCGATGTGCGGAAAAAATATGGCCTGAAGTCGGTCGCTGGCTGGCAAGCCAGTGTCAACCCCGGGGATAATGTCTTTCCGGCTATTTTTCTTATAGTCGAAGAGATTCACAGGGCATGCTATGCCGTAACCGTCGGTGCTCAGGTTTCAAAGCGGCAACAGGCGCATCCGGGGAAATAGTTCATCGCGACTCAGAGAGATATCATGTCTGTTCAAAAAAGGGCGAAGAGGATGCACTAAGATGCTGGCTTATATCACTATAGGTACAAATGACTTTCAGCGCTCCGTGGACTTTTATGAGGCTATTTTTAAAGTTCTTGGCTACTCACGACTGCCAGCCTGGACAGAAAGCTG
This sequence comes from Klebsiella sp. JN_Kp126, assembly GCF_033843325.1. NCBI lineage: Bacteria > Pseudomonadati > Pseudomonadota > Gammaproteobacteria > Enterobacterales > Enterobacteriaceae > Klebsiella > Klebsiella sp. JN_Kp126. The sequence continues at coordinate 58,916 of NZ_JAWXQV010000080.1, forward strand.
GGCAATGTGGGGGGATGAAAATAACCCACATGAGGTATTCAACTTCTGTATTTGTCCTCCTTTTGACCGGCATCCCGCAACGGCGGGAAACGGGACAATGTTCGCATTCCATGCAGACAGCGCTGACCTTGTCAGGCGGTTTCATGCAGCAGGCCTCCTTGCGGGAGGGGAGAATGAAGGCGATCCAGGTACACGAACCGCATACGGCCCCGACTTTTATGTTGCCTATTTGCGCGATCCTGACGGACATAAGCTGGCATGCGTTTGTCAGCATTATTCTCCTGAAGCCGATAAGTTCGTAGATGAACAATAGGGACTTCACTTAACACATTTAACGGTTTGAGCATTGATAAAGCCTGGCGATGAAATGCGGCATTTCCGGCAAAGACACTCAATATCGTCTTCGGCTTGCACAGTCCGCTCCCGGCACAAAGCGGACCGTCTGAAGCGTCGCGAGGTCTGCTATAAGCGAGGAGCGGACGGTCGATTTTGAGTAATCTAATCCACATGCCAGAGGATCTCTAAAAGAGAATTGTTCGTTTTATCGGGATACTTACACAGGCTCGATGTAAGCACGCTCCCATTTAGTTCGATTGTTGCGCCTTATCTGACAGCTCTCATTTTGAGTCCAGCTAGGTATGACACGGCAAAGTACGATTGGCAGCAGTAATTTAGAGGAGTTAGTCTTGAAGTTATGCGCTAGTTAAGGATAAAATGAAGGTACGAATATCAGTTAAATTCTGCATTAGCAAGAATAAAAAACAGAGATTAGAATGCAGTTAATTAGGCCAATGAATTTAAATATATGTTGGTGGAATACAAAGTTAACCCCTCCTGCAGGGAGTAAGATTAATGCAGCTTTAAATAAAGAACTCAATGATAAGGTTGAGGAAATAATCTCTTACCTCTGTCGTGAAAGGCCACTACACTTAATACTTCTTTGTGAAGTATATAAGAAGGATGAAGCATTAATAAAGAAAGTAGCGGCTGATAACGAATTGGAATATATTATGATAGCCGAACATGTTAAAGGCGTGTACTATGACTTTGCAATATTATACGAAAAAACTAGAATTAAAATAAATAAAATAGAACACATTGATGAACAGAATAGCTTTGAACAACAATTACGAATAGGTGTAACTATTGAAGCTGATTTTGATGGTGAACATGTCATTATTTTTTTATCTCACTGGAACAGTGATATGTTTAATGGGGATGTTAAAAAATCACATTGTGCCGGTATGCTTAGAGATAAAGTAAATGCAAAATTTAGAAATGGACATGAGCATATTATTTTAATCGGAGACTATAATAGTCAGCCATTTGACAAAGAAATAATCTCAACTCTTGAAACCACTAAAGACCTTGAAATTGTAATAAATAGACCACGCGTACTGTATAATCCTTTCTGGAGAAACTTAGATAGTAGAAGCCAAAATCATTCATTTTCTGGTAGCTATATCCTAAAAAATGACGCGTATGACAAATGGAAAACATTTGATCAGATGATGTTTTCGTCTAAGTTTATCAATGGAAAATCCTGGCTTTTGGATGTTTACTCTCCAGAAATACACAATGAATTCAAAAACATATCATTCAATTTCATTGATGTGTTCGATCATATACCAATCCACGGGAGATTGCATAAATGACAGAAAGAAATCTTAATATATCAGAATTGATAAGGGCTAATATCGCAAAAGCCAAAGAAATAATAAGTGCAAGAGATAAAGCAGTAAGCTTATTATTTAATGCATTTGATGAAATAAATGAAGCACTCGGAAGAAATTTAGAGTTCACCGCATCGAACGTTATTGATAATGACGGTGATGAAATTACAAGGGTATCAGTTTCCAACAAGAATAGCAGATATAGCGAAAATTTGCTTTGGTACTATTTTAATTCGGAAAAAATATTCCCTGCGATGTTCAGTTATCAAAACATAATTACAGCAAGATGCGAGAGCATTGAAGATGTTGTGGAGTTTATTAAACGGCTTGTTACAGATGAGAATTTCATGATTAAAGTAGTTACTATTTCAAGTATGAACAATAGTGAGGATGATTCTCAGGATATTCCATTTTAATGGAGTCATAAGAATAGAAATACACAAGTTTGAACAGTAATTTAACATTTTTCAAAATTGTGCACACTCATGGAAAATCTCGATCTTATGATGACGGACGATTCATTAAGTTAGGACTGAAACTTAAGACCAGATTTGAGCAGCACCCGCAGATTAGTACATCCGATGTTAGCAAAGTCCACTCTTGGCACAGGGCTGCTGTTGCAGCCCTGACAACCTTAGACTTCAATCGATTCAGAGATCTCTAACGCATCATCGACTTCAATGCCCAGATAACGGACTGTGCTTTCCAGTTTCTTATGACCCAACAGAAGTTGGATCACCCGGAGATTCTTGGTTTTCTTGTAGATCAGGTAAGGTTTTGTTCTTCTCATGGAATGTGTGCTGTAAAGCGAATCTTCGAGACCAAGCTTTTCTACCCACCCATGAAAGATTCGGTTGTATTGTCTGGTTGAAATGTGCTGGTTAGTTCCGACCCGAGACCGAAACAAGAAGTCTTTACTGTGCAAATTGCCAAGCTTTATCAATGCAGCAACAGCTTCTCTTGTCCCTTTGGTTATCTCGAATTGCACGGGGCTACCGGTTTTCTGTTGCAACACCGTTGCTCTGCTTGAAACCGAGCTACCATATGCCATATCCGATACTTTGAGTTTGACCAGATCACAGCCTCGAAGCTTACTGTCCAGGGCCATATTGAACAGAGCTAAATCGCGCGTTTTACCTTCCAGTTCAAGCCGGATTCGGATCCCCCAGATATGAGATATCTGAAGTGGTCTTTTTTGGCCGATGATACGGTCTTTGTTCCACGGTGACGTGTTCATACTCAAATCTCCTGCAATGTGGGAGATTTGAGTATGGTTGTCCCTTATGAGCGAGAAGCGGACATAGATAGGGCTAAAGATTTGTGCATGACGCATTAAGGATGATTTATTCTCTGTATTAGAACCTGTAGAGCGTTTTAGCATCATTGGTCGTTCAATCAGCCATATCTGAACTGGCTTGCTGACATCGTCAGATTACCTGTAACCGGCCGACAGTCAGCTTTATTTGTTAACAGACACAGTTAAAAATCTCGACCTGAACCAGGACCAGCCGCTAACAGTTTATGCTTTGAGCATATAGAGACATGATTGCACTGTCTGACCGTTCGATGTGGTTACCTCTACAGGAACCCGTTCATACTCAGAACCTTCGAACTCATCGAGTAGGTGCCAGTAATTATGTAAATTCTCTGACTTGAAAAGAAAACCCGGTACACGATGACCTGAGTCATCCAGTACAATTCCCGGATAACCCATCTCTGCACCCCAGCCTTTCTCTAATAAAGAACCCCCAACGTGGCCTTCCTGCCATGTCCCCCCGATATTTTCAAGAATATGAGCATTAGGCCGGCCAGGTCCGAGTGTCCCGTAAACAAATAAACTTTCCATTATTCCCCTAGGTATCGCTATGAAAATAATAATGTTCTTTTGTTAATTTTGATTTTTGGACTCTGGCCTGACAAATCATTTGTTCTCACAACACGCGTGAATTATTATCACGCGTATGATGTTCGATCGCCTTCCCCCATTGCAAACTCTGCGCGCTTTTGAAGCCGCAGCCCGCCTCTCAAGCATGACGCTGGCGGCAGCGGAGTTGCACGTTACGCATGGCGCGATAAGCCGGCAAATCCGGAAGCTCGAAGAGCATCTGGGGTTAAAGCTATTTTTCAGGCTGACGCGGCAGATAATTCTGACGGAGCAAGGGGCTGAATTTCACCAACTGGTTACCCGTCTTTTGAGCGATTTAATGCGGGAGTCCGAGCGTCTGCGAGGAAGAAACCTGATAAAAAGTTTACGTATAAGTACAACGGTTTCATTTGCCAGTAAGTGGTTAGCACCGCGTTTAAGTCGGTTCAGGCAGAGATATCCTGAATTTGAAATTGAGCTGGATGTTACTGACGTTAATGTGGATCTTAATGATGGCCAGGTAGATGCTGCCATTCGTTACGGCCTTGGCAATTATCGAGATGTTTCGTCTGAACGTATGTTCGATGAAACAGTCACTCCTGTCTGTAGCCCAGATTTTCTTGAGAAACATAATGGTCTGACAGAGATTGAGGGACTTTTAAATTGCGTTCTTCTGCATGAGTACAGAATGCAGGCGAACTGGAAGGCATGGTTTGAGATGGCCGGAGAAAAAAATTTTAGCTGCCAGCAGGGGCCCTTATGGACTCTTGGCAGCATGGCGACTGAGGCGGCTATACGTGGCGAAGGCGTTGCTCTGGGACGCAGCGTTCTGATTGCAGATGATGTCGCTGCTGGAAGGCTTGTTGTTCCGTTTCCACAGTTCAAGCTTAAGGCTGAGCGGGGGTACGATTTAGTCTACCGTTCAGATAATCAGGACTCATTTAAAATAAGCATTCTAAGACAATGGCTCGCTGAAGAATTGAGCTCGTTGAAAGATTGAATGGCTGTCTAAAAAAATCCGCTTTTGGCACAACGCTGTCTACCGCACATTTCACTTAATCAGCAGGGGATGCGCCGCTGAAATCGCTGTCTGGTAAATCTATAATCACCAGGGTGCCAAAGCTGCCTGTTTCTACCGTATGAGGAATTCCCGCTTTGGCTATATAAAGCTGGCCGGGCGCGACGGAGATTTTTTTCTCCTGCACGCTCAGTTCCAGACGTCCGTCTATAACCAGTAATCCCTCGTCATATTCATGTACCTCCTCAGCGACTGAGTGGGCATCCATGCGCAGGACTTTGAGATTCGTTGCCCCAACGCGGCCTAAGATCCGGGAGCGCCAGGACGCCGGCAATGCCTGCGCTTCGGTTCTGAGATCGTAAAGCGACATAAAGCCATTCTCATTGATATTCGTTGCCTGCTTTTATGCCATATAAGTTAATCGCCGACATCTAACATATATGGCAAAAGAAGTTGAAAAACAGGCTATACCGGTCCTGCTGCCCGCTGCATGTGCATTGACCGCGGATAAATAAAAACGGCCCCATCGCTGAGGCCGTGACGTGCCTATTGTTTCTTCTCGCCCAGCGTCGGCGTCTCGTCAAAGAAGTTCCACGGTTTCAGCAGCGCGTGCGCCCACTCGGTCGGCATAATCGGCCACTCCTCGGCGCGGGCCACGTGGGTGGTGCCGGTGGTGATCCACACCACGTCATCATGGTTGTCCAGCGACTCGTCATCTTTCGCGTACTGGCCGAGGCCGGTGTCGTGAATCGAACGGTTAGGGTACTTGCCTTCCGGGAAGCGCTCGGTGGGATGATAGCGGGTGACCCACAGCTGCTTATCCATAAAGCTCAGACGATGGTAAATCCACTCATCAGGCGCGAATTTTGCCCCGGTGGCGACCGGATGCGTGCCGCCCGCGTAGGGGATAATCTGATACGACACCGGGTTACCCATCCGGTTTTCTTTCGTGGTATTGCTCAGCAGACGGATGGTGCCCGGGTCAAATTTCTGTGCCGCTTTCTGCTCGCTATCAATCGTGTACTGATTGATCTGCATGGTGCTGGTACGCGGACCGCCGGCGGTATTCGGCTTCACTTCCGGGTCCATGGCCACCAGCGTGTTGTTCTCGCCGTCAACGTCTAGATCGAGGCGGAAGTTGTAAATATGCTGGTGGGTGGTGCCGACAATATTATGGTCAATCAGCGTGCCGTAGCGGGTGTCCTCTTTGGCGCTCGGATCGTGCATGGTCTTCGCCTGCACGCCTTTCACCGCTTCGATGCCGGTTGCTCCGGCATCAATGCCGATGGTGCCGTTTTCGTGGAATACCCAGTCAAAAATATAGTCGTAGTTGCCGACGGTGCTGATCCAGCGCACCACCAGCTCGCGGCGCTCGGTACTGACGTTCGGCTTGCCCATCTCCTGATGCTTATACTCCGGCCCCGCGTAGCGTTCGAAGATGGCGATTGCGCGCGGGATGGTCGTGGGCGTGCCGGTATAGTCGGCGATGGTTTCATCCAGCAGGACCGCGTTGGACGGCGCGTCCTTGCCGCGCACGATAGGCGAGGTCAGGGTGCCCATGCCGTAGTCGCCGGAGTCCAGATAGGCTTTAAAATACCAGCCCACGTCCGGGTCGCCGTAGGGCACGATCATCCCGCCCAGCGAACCTTCATACATCACCTGACGTTTCTTGCCGTTATCGTTATATGTCACGGTGGAGAGAATCGGCCCAACGCGGGAGTTCATGCGCAGGTGGAAATCCCAGTTTTGCCAGTGGATCATATCGCCGGTAATGGTGTAGTTTTTGCCCTCTGGCTCAATGATATCCAGCGGTTTAACCTTTGGCGCAACGCGGTCGCGACCATCATAGGGGCGGGCCGCCATCGGCACCGGGATCGTCGGCCCCTCTTCGATTTTGATGATCTTCTTCTGCTCAAGGTCGACCACCGCTACCAGGTTTTCAATCGGGTGCGCCCAGTAGTTACCGTCGCCAACGTCAAGATAGCTGACCACTTTCAGCAGCCGCGCGTCCTGCTTGAGGCCATCTTTGCCGTCGAAGTAGCCGACGGTCAGCGGGGTGGTAATCACCTTGCTCGGGTCGTCGATGCCGTGTTTTTTTAACACTTCGGCAAATTCGCTGCTGGCGTTGATGATGTTCTGCACGCTGGCGAAATCATCCAGCAGCACCATGCCGTGGGCGTCTTTAATCGGCGTCCATGAAAGCACTTTTTTATTCTGTAAATCCACCACCGCCTCAATAACGTGCTTGCCGTCGAGCATGATCACGTCGGCAGCGCGCGGGGCGTTGACCGGCGTACCGCTGAGGGCAAAATCCCACACCGCTTTTTTATCCGGCTCGCGCAGGGAGATCTCGGTGAATCGGGTATTGGGTTTGAAATCCGCCGCGGCTTTAACGATAGCGACCGCTGCGCTGATTTCCGCCGCTGACAGCGAGTTCAGCGGATGCGGGCGTTTTTCCACCTGGAAAGTCTGGTCAAGACCGGACTGAAACACGTCGTTGATAAAAGTGTCAGAAACCCACGCTTTGCCGTCTTTCATCACTACCGGCACCTGCAGCTCCAGGGTTTTACCATTGACGATGGCTGTTTTCGCCCCCGGTTTTACCTTTACGTAAGCGCCGTCTTTAATCAGGGTAAACATTTGCGCGTAGTCATCCCACTGAACGTCCGCGCCAAAATCCTGCAGGGTTTTGTCCATCGGGACCATATGGGCTTCGCCGCCGTGGGCGAACGCCGGGCTTTGCCAGGCGCAAAACAGAGCGACAGCCAACGCCAGAGCCGTTTTGCGGGGAGAAAGAATCGCCATTGAGACCTCACCTTATTGTTGTGTTGTGCAGTGCCGCTGCGAATGTCGGCTTGTGTATCGTTAACCTAACAGCGGTCAGCGCCGAGGCGTTTGCCTGCTTTTGCCAGGTTGTTTGTCAGTTTTGCCAGTTACAAAAAATGCCTCCGCAGAGGCATGAAGAGGGCGATAAAGAGAGGCGAATTTCTAATATTTACTCCGCAAAATCCCCCTGCTGGCGGGCCACCAGGGTCAGGATGGAGTAGAGCGCGACCGCCTGCTGGTGCTGGTTAAAAATCTCTACCGCCCACTCGACGACGCCGGTCGCTTTCTCCTCCGCGCTGCGCTGGCGTTTCACCGTTTTGCGTTTGCAGGTCAGGCGTACCTGGATGGTATCGCCCGGCTTCACCGGCTCGATAAAGCGCAGATTTTCCATTCCGTAGTTGGCGATCACCGGGCCGACCCCGGCGTCAACAAATAGCCCGGCAGCGGCGGAAATCAGGAAATAGCCGTGCACCACGCGCTCGCCGAAAATCGACTCCGCGGCGGCAATCTTATCCATATGAGCGTAAAAGTGATCGCCGCTCAGGCAGGCGAAGTTGACGATATCCGCCTCGGTCAGGGTGCGGCGCGGCGTCAGCAGGCTGTCGCCCGGCTGGATCTCCTCGAAATATTTACGGAACGGGTGAATGCGGTCTTCCACCACCTGCGCGCCGCGCACCCACTGCTGGCCAATGGCGGCGAGCATCGTCGGGCTGCCCTGAACCGCGGTGCGCTGCATATAGTGCTTCACCGCCCGCAGGCCGCCCAGCTCTTCGCCGCCGCCGGCGCGCCCCGGGCCGCCGTGTACCAGCTGCGGCAGCGGGGAGCCGTGGCCGGTGGACTCTGCGGAAGACTCTTCGTTCAGTATCTGAATACGCCCGTGGGCGCGGGCGGCGCCGAGAATAAACGCCCGCGCCAGTTCGCCGCTGGCGGTCACCAGGGTTCCGGCCAGGCTACCTTCGCCGGCCCGCGCCAGGGTCATGGCGTGCTCAACGTTCTGATACGGCATCAGGGTGGCGACGGGACCAAACGCTTCAATAGCGTGTACCGCCGGGGTCTCGTCCGGCTGCGGGCAGTACAGCAGCGTTGGCGGGAAGAAGGCGCCGGCGGCGCTGAAATCGGCCTGGCCGCCCAGCAGCACGTCACATCCGGCGGCCACCAGACGGTTGACGTTATCCTGCACGTCCTGACGCTGTTCGTGGTTGACCAGCGCGCCCATCTTCACGCCTTCCTGCGCCGGGTCGCCGACCACCACTTTTTGCAGGCGCGCAATCAGCGCGTCGCTCACCGCTTTCACCTGCGCCTGCGGCACGATAATACGCCGGATGGCGGTGCACTTTTGCCCGGCCTTCGCCGTCATCTCTCGTACCACTTCGCGAATAAATAGCGCGAACTCCGGCTGCGCCGGCGTGACGTCGTCACCGAGTACGCAGCAGTTCAGCGAATCCGCTTCCATGGTGAAGGGAATGGACTTCGCGACCAGGTTGGGATGCACCCGCAGCTGCTGTCCGGTACGGGCCGAGCCGGTAAAGGTGACAACGTCCTGGCTATCGAGATGGTCGAGCAGATCGCCCGCGCCGCCGCAGATCAGGCTAATTGCCCCCTCCGGCACCAGCCCGCTATCAACAATCATTTTGACCATCGCCTGCGTCAGCTGCGCGGTGGCGGTAGCCGGTTTGATGATGGCCGGCATACCGGCAAGCCAGGTGGGCGCCAGCTTTTCCAGCATGCCCCAGCAGGGAAAGTTAAAGGCGTTGATATGCACCGCCACGCCGGATTTTGACGTGAGCACGTGGCGGGCGGCGAAGCCTCCCTGTTTTGACAGCGGAATCAGCTCATCTTCCGGCCACAGGGTATCGTCCGGCAGCTCGCGGCTGCCGAGACCGGCGTAGGTGAAAAGGGTGCCAATGCCCCCTTCGATATCTACCCAGCTATCGGCGCGGGTGGCGCCGGTTTCGGCGGAGATCGCGTACAGCTCTGCCTTCTGCTCCAGCAAATATCTGGCGAGCGCCTTCAGCATCGCGCTGCGCTCAATAAAGCTCATCGCCCCCAGCGCTTTGCCGCCGCGCTCAATCGCGAAGCGTCGCGCCTGCGCCATATCCAGACCCGCGCTGGTGACTTCCCATAGCGCTTCGCCGCTGATGGCGTGATGGATGGTACGCGCGTTGCCCCGGCCGGTCTGCCACGCGCCGGACAAGTAGCTGGCTAACTGCTGCATGGTTTATCTCCAGATGTGTTACGTGAAATATCTATAAATAGTTCTTTGGTGAATCATAAAAATCAAGCTCGCATTTAATAATTTATTAACATTGTGATCGGTGATGATCTGCGTTATGCACTTAATATCTTGTTAATAAGGGTTTTTACAAAAGCTTTTGCGGTCGCTATCACAAAAAGAACAAACAAAATTTGTGGTTTTATTTAACCTGAATGTAACTTTTATAAAACAAAGTGATTCGAAAATTATTTTTAATCGAATTTATTGGAATCATAAAGGTGATGACGTGACAGAAGAACAACGCTTTGACCGGCGCATCGCGCAGGAGACGGCCATCGAACCGCAGGACTGGATGCCGGAAGCCTACCGCAAAACGCTGATCCGCCAGATTGGTCAGCACGCGCACTCGGAAATCGTCGGCATGCTGCCGGAAGGCAACTGGATCACTCGCGCGCCGACCCTTAGGCGCAAAGCGATTCTGCTGGCGAAAGTACAGGATGAAGCCGGGCACGGTCTGTACCTCTACAGCGCGGCGGAAACCCTCGGCTGCGCCCGCGAAGACCTGTATCAGAAGATGCTCGACGGCAAGATGAAGTACTCCTCCATTTTTAACTACCCGACCCTGAGCTGGGCGGATATCGGCGTGATTGGCTGGCTGGTGGACGGCGCGGCCATCGTCAATCAGGTGGCGCTGTGCCGCACCTCCTACGGACCCTACGCCCGGGCAATGGTCAAGATCTGCAAAGAGGAGAGCTTTCACCAGCGCCAGGGGTTTGAAGCCTGCATGGCGCTGGCGCAGGGCAGCGACGCGCAGCGGCAGATGCTGCAGGACGCCATCAACCGTTTCTGGTGGCCGGCGCTGATGATGTTTGGCCCGGGCGACGATAACTCGCCAAACAGCGCCCGCAGCATGGCGTGGAAAATCAAGCTCCACTCGAACGACGAACTGCGCCAGCGCTTTGTCGATAACACCATTCCGCAGGTGGAAATCCTCGGCATGACCGTACCCGACCCGGATTTGCGGCTGGATGAAACCAGCGGCCACTACCGCTTTGGCGCCATCGACTGGCACGAATTTAACGAAGTGATTGCCGGACGCGGGATCTGCAACCACGAACGCCTGGGCGCTAAACGCAAGGCATGGGAAGAGGGCGCGTGGGTGCGGGAAGCCGCGCTGGCGCATGCGCAAAAACAGCAGGCTCGCGACGCCGCGTAAGGAGAATGAAGATGAGCAAAAACTACTGGCCGTTATATGAAGTGTTCGTTCGCAGCAAACAGGGACTGTCGCACCGCCACGTCGGCAGCCTGCACGCCGCCGATGACCAGATGGCGCTGGAAAACGCCCGCGATGCCTATACCCGCCGCAGCGAAGGCTGTTCGATTTGGGTGGTGAAGGCCAGCGAAATCGTCGCCTCGCAGCCCGAAGAGCGCGGCGCGTTTTTCGACCCGGCGGAGAGCAAAGTCTATCGTCATCCCACCTTCTACACCGTGCCCGACGGCATGGAACATATGTGAGGCCACGATGAAAAACGATAACCCCGTTGCCGCTTATGCTCTGCGCCTTGGCGATAACGGCCTGGTGCTGGCCCAGCGTCTGGGCGAGTGGTGCGGCCACGCGCCGGAGCTGGAGATCGATCTGGCGCTGGCAAATATCGGCCTCGACCTGCTGGGGCAGGCGCGCCATTTCCTCAGCTACGCCGCCGAACTGACCGGCAGCGGCGATGAAGATACCCTGGCCTTTGGCCGCGACGAGCGCCAGTTTTGCAATTTACTGCTGGCGGAGCAGCCAAACGGCAACTTCGCCGACACCCTCGCTCGCCAGTTTTTCATCGATGTCTGGCACGTGGCGCTGTTCGGCCGCCTGGTCGGCAGTCGCGATGCGCAGCTTGCCGCCATCGCCGCCAGGGCGCTGAAAGAGGTGCGCTACCACCAGCGCTTTAGCCGCGGCTGGCTGGAGCGTCTGGGCAACGGCACGGCGCTTTCCGCCCAGAGAATGCAGAGCGCGGTGGATAACCTGTGGCGCTTTACCGGCGAGCTGTTCCAGGCCGATGAGCTGGAAATTGAGCTAAGTGCGCAGGGCATCGCCGTCGACCCCCGCGAACTGCAGGCCGAATGGCAGAACGCGGTGCACACGGCGCTGATCGACGCCGGTTTGCAGATCCCGCAAGAAGCGGCTTTCCGCAGCGGCGGTAAGCAGGGGCTGCACAGCGAACATCTCGGGCCGCTGCTGGCGGAGATGCAGTATTTACAGCGCGCCTATCCCGGCCAGCAGTGGTAGCAGGAGGGGATTATGCAACGTCTGGTTGATATCGCGCCCCCGGAGGTCCACGCCGTCTGGGATCTGTTAGGCGCCATTCCCGATCCGGAAGTGCCGGTGCTGACCATTACCGACCTCGGCCTGGTGCGCAGCGTGGAGCGCCGCGGCGATGGCTGGGTGATTGGCTTCACGCCAACCTATTCGGGCTGCCCGGCCACCGAACATCTACTGGGAGAAATCCGCGCGGCAATGACGGAAAACGGCTACGCGCCGGTGCATATCGTGCTGCAGCTTGACCCGCCGTGGACCACCGACTGGATGGGGCCGGACGCGCGTGAACGCCTGCGCCAGTACGGCATCAGTCCGCCGCAGGGTCATGCCTGCCATGCCCACATGCCGGAGGACGTGGTCTGCCCGCGCTGCGGCAGCCGCCACACCTCGCTGATTAGCGAATTCGGTTCCACGGCCTGCAAAGCGCTGTATCGCTGCGACAGCTGCCGGGAACCCTTTGATTACTTTAAATGTATTTGAGGTTGCGATGACGACATTTCATTCGCTTACCGTGGCGAAAGTGGAGCCGGAAACCCGCGATGCGGTCACCATCACCTTTGCCATTCCCGACGCGCTGCGTAATGCATACGCCTTCCGTCCGGGCCAGCATCTGACCCTGAAAGCGCGCCTTGGCGGGGAAGAGCTCAGGCGCTGCTACTCCATTTGCCGCAGCCGCTCGCCGGGTGAAATCAGCGTGGCGGTGAAGGCCATCGACGGCGGGCGCTTCTCGCGCTATGCCCAGAGCGACATTCAGCAAGGCATGGCGCTGGACGTGATGGTGCCGCAGGGACATTTCGGCTACCAGCCGCAGGCCGGGCGTTGCGCTGACTACCTGGCGATTGCCGCCGGCTCCGGCATTACGCCGATGATGGCGATTATCGACGCCACCCTCGCCACCGAAGTCGACAGCCGCTTCACGCTGGTTTACGGCAACCGCAGCAGCCACAGCATGATGTTCCGTCAGGCGCTGGCCGACCTGAAAGACCGCTATCCGCAGCGTCTGCAGGTGGTACACCTGTTCAGCCAGGAGTCGATGGACAGCGATCTGCTGCAGGGGCGCATCAACGGCGACAAGCTGCGCGAACTGGCCGCCCATCTGCTGGACTTCAGCCGCTTCGAGCACGCCTTTATCTGCGGCCCGGCGGCGATGATGGATGAAGCGGAGATCGCCCTGCGCGAGCTGGGCGTACCGGAGGACGCGATTCATCTGGAACGTTTTAATACCCCGGACAGCCGCGCCAGGCGGGCTACCGGCGTACAGGCAGAGGGCCGCGCGGTCACGATTCGTCAGGACGGCCGCGACCGAACCATTGCCCTGAGCGCGGAGGATGACAGCATTCTTGACGCCGCGCTGCGCCAGGGGGCGGACCTGCCGTTTGCCTGCAAGGGGGGCGTCTGCGCCACCTGTAAATGCAAAGTGCTGCGCGGCGAGGTGGCGATGGCCGCTAACTACAGCCTTGAAGCCGACGAACTGGCGGCGGGCTACGTGCTGAGCTGTCAGGCGCTGCCCACCAGCGACGATGTGGTTGTCGACTTTGACGCGCGGGGGATGGCATGAGCGAACTGTTCATTGCTCGTTACGCGCGCGTACTGCAGCTGACGCTAAATCGCCCGCAGGCGCGCAACGCTTTGAATAACGCGCTGCTGACGCAGATCGCCGACGTGCTCGACGCGGCGGCGCTGGACCCGTCGGTCGGCGTCTGCGTCATCAGCGGTAACGAACGCTTCTTTGCCGCAGGGGCTGACCTGAACGAAATGGCGGAAAAAGATCTGCCCGCCACGCTCGATGATATTCGCCCGCGGCTGTGGGCGCGTATCGACGCCTTCAGTAAACCGCTGATCGCTTCGGTTAACGGCTATGCTCTTGGCGCCGGATGCGAGCTGGCGCTGCTCTGCGATCTGATTGTCGCCGGCGATAACGCCCGCTTCGGCCTGCCGGAAATCACCCTCGGCATGATGCCGGGCGCGGGCGGGACCCAGCGCCTGATCCGCTCCGTCGGTAAGGCGCTGGCCAGCCGGATGGTCTTGAGCGGCGAAAGCATTGATGCCCATCAGGCGCAGCGGGCGGGGCTGGTATGCGAGGTTTATCCGCCAGCGCTCACCGATGAATATGCACTCGCTTTGGCGGCAACCGTGGCTCGCCACTCGCCGCTGGCGCTGCGCGCGGCTAAGCAGGCTTTGCGGCTGTCGCAGGAGGTGAGCCTGCAGGCCGGGCTTCAGCAGGAGCGCCAGCTGTTTACTTTGCTGAGCGCGACCGAAGATCGCCGCGAAGGCATCGACGCCTTTTTACATAAACGTACTGCGGAATTTAAAGGACGCTAATCGTGGAAGCTTTCATTCTCAGCGAAGTGGAACAGGGCGTGATGACGATTACCCTTAATCGCCCGGACCGTCTGAACAGTTTTAACGACCTGATGCACCAGCAGCTGGCGGCGTGCCTGAAACAGGCCGAACGCGACGACAGCGTGCGCTGTTTACTGCTGACCGGCGCCGGGCGCGGCTTTTGCGCCGGGCAGGATTTAAATGACCGCAACGTTGACCCCAGCGGGCCGGCGCCGGATCTCGGTTTATCGGTCGAGCGTTTCTACAACCCCCTGGTGCGCCGTCTGGCGGCGCTGCCGAAACCGGTGATTTGCGCGGTGAACGGCGTCGCGGCGGGCGCGGGGGCTACGCTGGCGATGGGCTGCGATATCGTGCTGGCGGCGCGTTCAGCGAAGTTCGTTATGGCGTTCAGCAAGCTTGGTCTGGTGCCGGACTGCGGCGGCAGCTGGTTTCTGCCGCGCGTGGCGGGGCGCGCGCGGGCGATGGGGCTGGCGCTGCTGGGCGATAGCCTGAGCGCGGAGCAGGCGGCGCAGTGGGGGATGATCTGGCAGGTGGTGGATGACGCCGAGCTGAAAGACACCAGCCTGGCGCTGGCCCGGCACCTGGCCGCCCAGCCGACCTATGGTCTCGGGCTGATTAAAAACGCGCTGCGGCTGGCGGAAACCCAGACCCTGGACCAGCAGCTTGACCTGGAGCGCGACTACCAGCGCCTGGCCGGACGCAGCGCCGACTATCGCGAAGGCGTCAGCGCTTTTCTGGCGAAGCGTCCACCTCACTTCAGCGGGAAATAGCCGATGAGCACAACGTTACCTACCGTCGCGGTGATAGGCAGCGGCACCATGGGCGCCGGCATTGCCGAAGTGGCCGCCGCCGCCGGGCATCCGGTACTGATTTACGACATCGCCCCTGAGGCGGTGGTTCGCGCCATCGACGGGATTCGCCAGCGGCTGGCCTCCCGCGTCAGCCGCGGCAAGCTGGCGGCGGAACAGGCCGGGGCGCTGCTGTCGCGTCTGGCACCGGCTGAGGATCTGAGCGCTTTAGCCCGTGCGGAGTTGGTTATTGAAGCCGCCTCCGAGCGCCTGGACGTGAAAAAAGCGCTGTTCAAACAGCTGGCCGAAATCTGCTCCCCGTCAGCGCTGCTGGTCAGCAACACGTCGTCGATATCGATCACCGCCATCGCCGCGGGAATAAAACACCCGGAGCGGGTCGCCGGGCTGCACTTCTTTAACCCGGCCCCGGTAATGAAGCTGGTGGAAGTGGTCAGCGGCCTGGCCACCTCGGCGGAAGTCGTTGAACAGCTCTGCCAGCGGGTCAGCGACTGGGGAAAACAGCCGGTTCGCTGCCGCTCTACGCCCGGCTTTATCGTCAACCGCGTGGCGCGGCCTTTTTATGCCGAAGCGTGGCGAGCGCTGGAGGAGCAGGTCGCCGCGCCGGAGGTGATTGACGCCGCCCTGCGCGACGGCGGCGGTTTTCCCATGGGGCCGCTGGCGCTGACCGACCTGATTGGCCAGGACGTCAACTTTGCGGTGACCTGTTCGGTATTTAACGCCTTCTGGCAGGACCGCCGCTATCTGCCGTCGCTGCAGCAGCAGGAGCTGGCGCTGGCCGGACGGCTGGGTAAAAAGAGCGGGCAGGGGGTCTACTGCTGGCCTGGCGAAGCGCAGCCTGAGCTGGCGCTGGCCGCCGTATCGGCAGAACGGGCAGCAAAGCGCATAAAACGTGACGTTGTCACCGAGCTGGACGAGGTGCTGCTGCTGGAAACGACCGGCGAAACCGCCCTGGCATTAAGCATCCAGCACGGCCGTCCGGTGGTGGTCTACGACCATAGCGCAGGCGATACGGTGGTGCTGGCCAGCGCGGAAACCACCTCTCAGGCGGCGATCGATAAAGCGACTTTCTATTTTCAGCAGCAGGGCAAAAAGGTGCTGCAGATCGCCGACTATCCCGGCCTGCTGGTGTGGCGGACGGTGGCGATGCTGGTTAACGAAGCGCTGGACGCGCTGCAGAAGGGCGTCGCCAGCGCGGAGGATATCGATACCGCCATGCGTCTGGGCGTCAACTACCCGCGCGGCCCGCTGGCGTGGGGTGAATCACTTGGCTGGGGCCGGGTGCTGCGGCTGCTGGAAAACCTGCAGCGGCACTACGGCGAAGAGCGCTATCGCCCCTGTTCCCTGCTGCGCCAGAAGGCGCTGATGGAGAGACATCATGAGCAATGAAGCCTGGCACAACGCCCGCGCGATGTACGAGAACGATAACTGTGCGAAAGCGCTGGGAATTGAAATTATCGAGATGGACCAGGGCTACGCGCAGATGACCATGGCGATCACCCCGAACATGCTCAACGGCCACCATACCTGCCACGGCGGACAGCTGTTTTCGCTCGCCGATACCGCCTTCGCCTACGCCTGCAACAGCCAGGGGCTGGCGGCGGTCGCGTCGGCGGCGAGCATCGATTTTCTGCGTCCGGCCTTTGTCGGCGAGCTGCTGACCGCGACGGCGAGAGTTAAGCATCAGGGCAAGCTGACCGGGGTCTATGACATAGAAATTGTTAACCAACAGCAAAAAGTTGTCGCTCTGTTCCGCGGTAAATCGCACCGCATCGGCGGCACAATCACAGGAGAAGTCTGATGCGCGACGCCTTTATTTGTGACGGGATCCGCACGCCGATTGGCCGCTACGGCGGGGCGCTGGCCAGCGTGCGCGCCGACGACCTCGCCGCCATCCCGCTGCGCGAACTGCTGAGCCGTAACCCGAAGTTCGATCCGGCATCGATTGATGATGTGATTCTCGGCTGCGCCAACCAGGCTGGCGAAGACAACCGCAACGTGGCCCATATGGCGACGCTACTGGCGGGCTATCCGCACACCGTACCTGGCACCACCATTAACCGTCTGTGCGGCTCCGGTCTCGACGCTATCGGCTTCGCCGCACGCGCCATCAAAGCCGGAGAGGCGGATCTGATGATCGCCGGCGGCGTCGAGTCCATGTCGCGGGCGCCGTTTGTGATGGCCAAAGCCAGCGCCCCCTGGCAGCGCCAGGCCGAGCTGTTTGATACCACCATCGGCTGGCGTTTTGTGAACCCGCTCATGCAGCAGCGATTTGGCACTGACAGCATGCCGGAAACGGCGGAGAATGTAGCTGAATTGTTAAATATCAGCCGCGCCGATCAGGACGCTTTCGCTTTCCGCAGCCAGCAGCGTACGGCTCAGGCCCAGCGCGACGGCATCCTGGCGCAGGAGATCGTACCGGTAAACGTTGTCGACAGGAAAGGAGCGGTAAACGTCGTGCGCGACGACGAGCATCCGCGGGCGGACACCACCATTGAACAGCTTTCGCGGCTAAAAACGCCGTTCCGTCAGGGTGGCGTAGTGACCGCGGGTAATGCCTCCGGCGTCAACGACGGCGCCGCGGCGCTGATTATCGCCAGCTCGCAGCAGGCCATCGTCCAGGGGCTGACGCCGCGGGCGCGTATTGTGGCGATGGCGACGGCGGGCGTCGAGCCGAAGCTGATGGGGCTTGGACCGGTACCGGCGGTACGTAAAGCGCTGGAGCGCGCCGGGCTGAATATAAACGATATGGATCTGATTGAGCTGAATGAAGCCTTCGCCGCCCAGGCGTTGGGCGTGCTCAGACAGCTGGGGCTGGCGGATGATGCCCCGCATGTTAACCCCAACGGCGGCGCCATCGCCTTAGGCCATCCGTTGGGAATGAGCGGCGCCCGGCTGGCATTAAGCGCCAGCCTGGAGCTGCAGCGCCGCGGCGGGCGCTATGCGCTGTGTACGATGTGTATTGGCGTGGGTCAGGGCATTGCCATGATCCTTGAGCGAGTGTGAGCGAATCTACCTGCGAGTACCCTACAAAATGACAACGATAACTCAATTAGACCCGATTGAAACCGCATCGCGCGACGAGCTACAGGCCCTGCAAACCCAGCGTCTGAAGTGGACCCTTAAGCATGCGTATGAGAACGTGCCGATGTATCGCCGTAAATTTGACGCGGCGGGCATTCATCCTGACGATTTTCATGAACTGAGCGATCTGAGCAAGTTTCCCTGCACCACCAAGCAGGATCTGCGCGACAACTACCCCTTTGATACCTTTGCGGTGCCGATGGAGCAGGTGGTGCGTATCCACGCGTCTTCGGGCACCACCGGCAAACCGACGGTGGTGGGCTATACGCAAAACGATATTGATAACTGGGCCAATATTGTCGCCCGCTCCCTGCGCGCGGCGGGCGGGACGGCAAAAGACAAGATTCATGTTGCCTACGGCTATGGTCTGTTTACCGGTGGGCTAGGCGCCCACTACGGCGCGGAGCGTTTAGGCGCGACGGTGATACCGATGTCCGGCGGGCAGACTGAAAAACAGGCGCAGCTGATCCGCGATTTTAAGCCGGATATGATTATGGTGACGCCGTCCTACTGTCTGAACCTGATTGAAGAGCTGGAGCGCCAGATGGGCGGCGACGCCAGCGGCTGCTCCCTGCGGGTGGGCGTGTTCGGCGCGGAGCCGTGGACCCATGCGATGCGGGCGGAAATCGAGCGTCGTCTGGGGATTTCGGCGCTGGATATCTACGGCCTGTCGGAGGTGATGGGGCCGGGGGTGGCGATGGAGTGTCTGGAAACCGCCGACGGTCCGACGATCTGGGAGGATCACTTCTACCCTGAAGTGGTGAATCCGGACACCGGTACGCCGCTGGCGGACGGCGAACACGGCGAGCTGCTGTTCACCACCCTGACCAAAGAAGCGCTGCCGGTGATCCGCTACCGCACCCGCGACCTGACGCGACTGCTGCCGGGCACCGCCCGCACCATGCGCCGGATGGATCGCATCAGCGGGCGCAGCGACGATATGCTGATTATCCGCGGCGTGAACGTCTTCCCGTCGCAGCTGGAAGAGGAGATCCTTAAGTTCGAACATCTGGCGCCGCACTATCAGCTGGAAGTTAACCGCCGGGGTCATCTTGATTCACTTTCGGTGCGCGTGGAGCTAAAAGAGAGCGGTCTGGCGCTGAACCACGAGCAACGCTGTCAGATTTGCCACCAGCTGCGCCACCGGATCAAGTCGATGGTGGGGATTTCGACCGATATCAGCATTGTTAACTGCGGCAGCATTCCGCGCTCCGAGGGTAAGGCCTGCCGCGTGTTCGATCTGCGCAAGGTGGCTGCTAACGGATAACGCATTCTCCCGGAGGCGGCGCATTGCGCCTGTCCGGGCTACCCGATGCCGCAACTCCCTTGGCCCGGACAGTGGTAGCCCGGGTAAGGCGTTTACGCCGCTGTGCCGGGGCTGATGTATCAGCTCGGCCTCTTCCCGGCTCGCGCTGCGCTTAGCCGGGCTACGAA